>NZ_VKJN01000003.1:0-370483 GCF_007197875.1 Brevibacillus sp. LEMMJ03
TTCGGCAGCAATGAAGAACTGCTGGCGCTGCTGAAGCTGGATGAAGAGAAACTGCAAAGCGAGCTGAAAGCCGGCAAGTCGCTGGCTGAAATCGCCAAGGCCCAGGGAGTTGCCACGGATGAGCTGGTCAGCCTCTTGACCAAGCAGGAGGAAGAACACCTGGCAGCGGCGGTGAAAGAAGGCAAGCTGACGCAGGAGCAGGCTGACAAGCTGAAGGAGAGCATTTCCGAGCGGGTGCAGCACATTGTGGAAGACACCCATCTGGGAAAAGGCTTTGGGAAGTTCTTCGTAAAGTTCCCGGGATTCGGCAGCAATGAAGAACTGCTGGCGCTGCTGAAGCTGGATGAAGAGAAACTGCAAAGCGAGCTGAAAGCCGGCAAGTCGCTGGCTGAAATCGCCAAGGCCCAGGGAGTTGCCACGGATGAGCTGGTCAGCCTCTTGACCAAGCAGGAGGAAGAACACCTGGCAGCGGCGGTGAAAGAAGGCAAGCTGACGCAGGAGCAGGCTGACAAGCTGAAGGAGACCATTTCCGAGCGGGTGCAGCACATTGTGGAAGACACCCATCTGGGAAAAGGCTTCGGGAAGTTCTTCGTAAAGTTCCCGGGATTCGGCCACAATGAAGAACTGCTGGCGCTGCTCAAGCTGGACGAAGAAAAACTGCAAAGCGAGCTGAAAGCCGGCAAGTCGCTGGCTGAAATCGCCAAGGAGCAGGGCGTTTCCACGGATGAGCTGGTCAGCCTCTTGACCAAGCAGGAGGAAGAAAACCTGGCAGCGGCGGTGAAAGAAGGCAAGCTGACGCAGGAGCAGGCTGACAAGCGAAAAGAAGAAATCGAGAACGTGGTGAAAAAGCTGATCGAGCGGACCTTTCCCGCCGGTCACGCCGAAAAGACCGTGGTAGAACCGTAATTTCTGAAACGGGAGAAAAGAGGGCAGGTGAGCGATCACCTGCCTTTTTCAAATCTGTTTCAAAAAAACGGATGGTTTACTAATAGAATGGGAGAGTACGGTCACAAGCACAATTGGTGTAGTATAGATGAAAAAGGAAATGCGCTCCCTCCCGGCGTTTTCCCGGAGGCAGACGGGAGGGGGATTGGAGCAGGAAAGAGGGATGGGTATGCGAATTCTCGCAGTAGAGGATGAGCGTCATTTGCTTCAGGCGATTTCCGCCGTGTTCACGGAAGAAGGGTACCAGGTAGACTGTGCCGACAGGGGAGATGAAGGGCTGCTGCTGGCGGAACGAGGCATTTACGACCTGCTGGTGCTGGATATCATGATGCCCGGATTGGACGGCTTGTCGATCGTCAGAAAGCTGCGGTCAAAAGGAAATCTGACGCCGGTTTTGTTCCTGACCGCCAAAGACAGCGTGGAAGCCCGGGTCGAAGGATTGGACGCCGGAGCCGACGACTACCTGGTCAAACCGTTCGCGGTGGAAGAACTGCTGGCGCGAACGAGAGCGCTGCTGCGGCGAAACGGCAAGTTTGCCAAGGAAGGCGAACTGAGCTACGGCCCGATTTGTCTGAAGGAGTACGAGCACGACGGGTATGTGGGGCCCCATCCGCTGCGGTTAACCAGCAAGGAGTACGATCTGCTCAAGTATTTTCTCTACAACCGGGAACAGATTTTGTCCCGCGACCAGATTTTCGACCGAGTCTGGGGGATCGAATCCGAGGTCAACTACGGCATTGTGGACCTGTATGTCCATTACCTGCGCAAAAAGCTGGCCGATCACGGGTGCGACCACTATATCCGCACGATTCGAAACGTCGGCTACATCCTGAAGGGGAACAAGGAACATGTTTAGAAAGACGCGGATCCGCCTGGTCACGCTGAACGTGATCGTGTTCGTCCTGCTGCTGAACGGCCTGGGAAGCGCGCTGTACGTCTCCATGCAGTATCGGCTGTATGCCCAGGTGGATGCAGAATTGCGGCAGATCGGAAAACGCCTCTTGTTCGATCCGTTCCCGTTTTTTCGGCCCGAGAAAAAGCGGATGCTCGACGTGGACAGGCGGATGGTCTTCCTGCTCTGGGACGATCGGGGAGAGCTCATTCGCAAGGAATACGGCGACTCCATCGACGCGGAAGAACTGCTCACATTCCGGCCGAGAGGAGGGGCGGACGGCATCGAAACCTTGACGGTGGACGGGCAGACCTATCGCGTCTACACCTTGTCCATCGACAAGCGGGTGTTCGCGGACGGTCGGGTGTGGAAAGTGAAACAGATCCAGATGGTGGTCAACCTGGAACCGGAAGAAAAAATGCTGAACACCCTCCTGTACGTGTTGGGGATCGGCGGTGTGGTCAGCATCGTGATCGCTGTCTTTGCGGGACTGTTCCTCGCGAAAAGGGCGCTGATTCCCATTCAACTGTCCTGGGAGAAGCAGCAGCGATTCATCGCGGACGCCTCCCATGAGCTGCGCACGCCGCTGTCGGTCATTCTCCTTCACCTCGAACGGCTATTCCGCAATCCCGACCATACGATCGAGCAGGAAAGCGAAAACATTTGGGTGAGCATTCAGGAGACGAAGCGGTTAAACAAGCTGGTCTCCGATTTGCTGACCCTGGCCCGCTCCGATTCCAACGAGCTGCAGATTATGAAGCGGCGCGTTCGGCTGGATGAGCTGGCGGGGAAAGCGGTGCAGTCCTTTCAGCAGCTTGCGGAGTTGAAGGAGATTGACGTGCAGGCGGACATCGAGCAGCCGCTGGAAATCTGGGGAGATGAGGAGCGGCTGTACCAACTGCTGGTGATTCTCCTGGACAACGCCTTGAAATACACGAAAGAAAAAGGGACGATCAAGGTCACGTGCAGACGGGACAGCCATTGGGTTACGATGGTCGTGGCCGATACCGGCATCGGCATTTCCAAGGAGGACCTGCCCTTCATCTTCGACCGGTTTTACCGCGGGGACAAAATGCGTTCCCGGGAGATGGAAGGAACCGGCTTGGGCCTGTCCATCGCGAAGTGGATTGTGGATGCCCACGGCGGCCGGATTCGCGTGGAAAGCGAGGAGGGCGTGGGATCCAGCTTTACCGTCACGCTGCCCTCCCGGGGCAAGGACGCGGGATGATTCCGCTTCATGGCGGTCCCGGGGGAGCGAACCAAGAAAAAACGGCTGCCGAAACCGGTCAGCCGTTTACCATTTCTCCCCCGTTCACATGGATGAACTGGCCGGTGATGTAGGAGGCGTCGTCGGAAGCCAAAAAGACGTAGGCCGGTCCCACTTCCGCCGGCTGACCGGGCCGTTTCATGGGCGTGTTGCCTCCGAAAACAGCGACCTGATCGGCGCGAAACGTGGACGGTATGAGCGGTGTCCAGATCGGCCCCGGCGCTACACCATTGACACGGATGCCCCGCTCGGCCAAGTTGGCGGAAAGGTTTCCCCTTCAATTTTCCGCTCGCTTTATAATGAGGGGCGACGGTTACGGGACGCGGCGTCATTTCGCTCTCGATCCCAGGCTGTTGATCCTGATGCTGCGGGGGTAACGTCTGTTTCTGGGGGATTGATGACACGTGTACAGGTCCTCCTTCTCACGTCATTTTCCTTAGTTTGGTAATCGGTGGAAAAAGTATGCGTTGGCCGGCGGTCCGAGAATCGAGGGAGGAAAGAAGAGGGGCGGCAGGTTCACCCTGCCGCCCCTTTGCGAATGGTAATTTGCCATTGGGCATCGCCCGTCTGTTCAAAGGAAACCACCTGATGCCCATGCTTGACTGCCCACCGGGGCAGGCTTTCCGTCGCCTGCGTGCAGTCGAAATCAATAACCAGCTCTTGTCCCGGCGACAACTCCCGCATCGCTTGTTCCGCCTCCACCAGCGGGAAGGGACAAACCATGCCGATGACCTGCAAGTGTTTTTTCATCCGGATTCTTCCTTTCAGCGTTGGTTACATGGACAGGGGTGCGGTTTGGCCGGGGGCAGCCCCCGCGGTTTCTTTTCGACGTCCCCGCATAATGACGACGTAGGTCGCAGACCAGGTGCCCGCGATGATGAACAAGGTGGCGACCCACCCCTGCCAGGTGAACAGCGAGGTGTTGACCAGGCCGTTGCCGATCGTGCAGCCGCCGGCGATGCTGGCGCCGAATCCCATCAGCAGACCGCCGACGAAATTGTGGCGAATCGTCTTGACATCAGGCAGGCGCCAGCGGAATTCGCCGCTCCCTTTGGCCGCGATGTAAGAACCCAGCGCGATGCCGAGTACGAGAAAGACCGCCCAATCCAGGTAGGTGGCGTCCCCGGTCGTGATGTAGCGCAGCAGATTGCCGCTGGGCGTCGTGATGCCCAGGCCAAACATCCGTCCGGTCGCCTCGCTCATGGGCCAAGCCGCGATCGCGATGATCCCGACGAGCAGCGCGGTGACAAACGGGTGCCAGCGCTTTTCAAATAACAGGTGGGCAAGCCCCGATTTTCGCGGCTTCAGCGTCGGGACGACCAGCGCAGGCTGGCGCAAATGCCGCCACACGATCAGGGAGACCAGAGCGGCAAACAGGAGAATCAACACCCAGGGGGAGATCCCCAGGGTCGTATAGATGAACGCATCGCCGCCCTTGTGCCGGGTCAGGGCATCGTGGGCCGGTTTCAGGACGCCCGATTTCGTCGCCACGGTTCCCAGCATGTACGCGAACAGCGCGATCCAGCTTCCCAGCAGCCCTTCGCCCGCTCGGTACCAGGTGCCTGTCGCGCACCCGCCGGCGAGCACGATCCCCCAACCGAAAACGAATCCGCCGACAATGGCGCCGAGCCAGGTGAACGGGACGTCGGACAGTTGAATCAGCCCGAGACCGGCAAGGGCGTAGACCCCGATGCTTTGTACGGCGATGGCGATCAAGACGGCGATGAACATGCGGTTGTCTTTCACCAGAATGACATCGCGATAGGCGCCGACCACACAAAATCGTCCCCGCTGCAGGACAAATCCGAGAACAATTCCGCAGAGCAGCCCCAAGCCTATTTTTGCAAACATGTCCATCCTCTCCAAAGAAGCAAGTTAATTTTTTTATCATTATAAGACCGATAAATCCGATGTGTCAACTTACCATTAAAGAGTCCGGATGAATGTTTTGTCACATTCATGTAATAAAAGCTAACAGAAAAGAATGTATGATCGTGAGTATCTGGAGATATTTGGGGATAAACGGAGAAAATGCGTGCATGATCGAGATGTAACCGCTTAGTTTGTGTTAGATAAACTGACATTGCAGTTGAGTTTCTCCGGCTGTTTTCTTTATAGTGAGATACAACACCGGAATGATGGGGGGATGGAGCCTGAAACTGCTGCTTGAAGTCCTGGTCCTCTGCATGCTGTACGGGATTGGCGTCCTCGTCACCGATTTCTTCGCTCTTCCCGTGCCTCCGGTGCTGACGGGAATGGTGCTGTTTTTTCTCCTGCTTGTGACCGGCGTCCTGAAACCGGCGCACTTCGAACATTCCAGCGGCTTGTTTTATCGCCATATGGCGCTGTTTCTGGTTCCGTCGATCGTCGGCGTCATGAAGTACTGGGGCATCTTGAGACAGCAGGGGTGGGCGTTGTTTTTGATCATTGTCGTCAGTACGATTTTCGTTCTGATCACGACGGCATGGGTCGCCATGCTGTGCAAACAGGGAGGGAAGCAAAATGACGGCGGATAGCGGAATGGTGTGGTTGTTGATTCTGACGGTGGGCGCGTATGTCATCGGGTGTCGGGTGAATCAGAAGGTCGGCCGCGTGTGGAGCAGCCCCATTTTGATGAGTCCGCTGCTGATCATCGCGGTCTTGGCGGCTACCCGCACGGACTATGCCGCGTACCAAACGTCTACCCATCTCCTCACCTTTTTGCTGGGGCCGGCCCAGATGGCCATGGTCATCCCGCTCTACAAACATGCCGACGTGTTCCTCCGCCATCTCCGCCCGATCCTGACCGGCGTCTCTGTCGGCTCCTGTGCCGGCGTGGCCTCTGTCATCGGGATTGCCTATCTCTTTCAGCTAAGCCACCCGACCATCGTTTCCCTGGCGCCCAAATCCATTACCACCCCGATGGCGGTTTCCGTTTCTCATCTGCTGGGCGGATTGCCGGAGCTGACCGCCTTGTTTGTCACCATGACCGGGCTGTCGGGGATACTGATCGGCCCTGTGATCCTTCGCTGGGCGGGCATTACCAACAACCTGGTGAAAGGGTTGGCGATGGGAACAGCCGCCTCGATGGTGGGAGCAGCCCGGGCCGCCCAGTGGGGAGAGCCGGAGGGAGCCATGGGCGTGTTGGGGATGACGCTTTCCGCGGTGTTCATGGCTGTCCTGGCGCCGGAGCTGTTGTGGGTGTTGGACTGACTGTTTGGGGAAGAGTGGGGGATGCGTATGAAAAAGCGATTGTCGATTACCTTGCGGCGGGCTCTGGAGCCTGAGCGCATGAGAAACATCGTGGCGAAAGCCAATCAGTTCGACAGTTACATCTTGATTGAGCATCAAAATGTGCAGATCAATGCGAAAAGCCGGTTGAGCACGTTTGGTTTTTTTGGGGCGAAACAAGGGGAGACCATCGTGATCAGTGCGGCGGGAGCGGATGCCGAAGAGGCGTTGGAAGATTTGCGCTCGTTTCTGGCTTCCGAATGAGCGTGTCAGCGTGATGCCGCTGGTGGAAACGAATCGGGATGGCAAGAAATCCGGGGGGGACGGCCGCCTCGGATTTTGTTGTGCTCCGGCACACAATGGGCACCTGTGCCATAGGCTGTGGTATGACTTGCGGGCGTCGCTGACACGCGGTGCAGTGACGCGCGGCAAGAAGGGCTTCCGCATGGCGAGGTGATGACGTGAGACTTCCGCACAACGTACCTGACTTCCTGGGGGCCGTTTTGTCCATCGCGGCGGGCGTTTTGGTCAGTCTGGAGGCGTATCGGCTGCGGGCCTATTCCCTGTCCCGATATGTAGGCGATCATACGCTGCCAGCCATTCTGGGGCTTGTGTTTGTGCTGTTGGGGGCGGCCCTGCTGGTTCACTCGTTCCGGAATGAGGAGCGGGCCAAGGCACCGCCGTCGCCGCACCGAACGAGCATGTTCCTCTGCCTGGCTCTATTGGGGGCGTACTGCCTCTTGATTGACATCGTCGGCTACCTGACGGCGACGCTGATCGTGTCGGCGTTTCTTTTCCGCGTCGTCGGAAGGTACGGATGGGGGACGGCCATCGTGTTGGCCGCCGTCCTGACAGGATGTCTGTACGTGGTTTTCATCATGTGGCTGCAGATTTCGTTTCCAACCGGATTCTTTCTGTGAAAGGGACGCGGTATCATGGACACCTTACACCTTCTGTTGGCAGGCTTCGCGCAGGCCATCACGCCGGAAAACCTGCTGATGGCTGCACTCGGCGCACTGGTCGGCACCTTTGTGGGGGTGCTGCCGGGATTGGGGCCCACGTCGGCCATCTCCATCCTGCTTCCCGTCACTGCCGTGCTGGAACCGACGCAGGGGATCATCATGCTGGCCGGCATCTACTACGGCGCCATGTACGGCGGATCGACCACGGCGATCCTCCTGAACATCCCCGGGGAGATTTCGTCGGTCCCCACGTGTTTGGACGGCTATCCGCTGGCGAAGAAAGGAAAAGGGGGGCCGGCCCTCGGCATATCGGCCATCGCCTCCTTTGCGGCCGGCATCCTGGGCGTTGTCGGATTGGTCTGTTTTGCGCCCATCCTGGCGGACCAGGCGCTGAAGTTTGGTCCTCCCGAATACTTTGCCCTGATGATCCTGGCGCTGACGCTGATGGTCAGCTTGTCGGGCGGTTCCCTGATCAAGGCGTTTTTGATGGGAGCCTTCGGGTATACGCTGTCGCTGGTGGGACTGGGGCCGTCTTCCGGGATGCCCCGGTTTGATTACGGCATCCCCCTGCTGGACGGCGGGTTTGACATGATCAGCATCATCATCGGCCTGTTTGCCATTGCCGAAGTGCTGAAGGGGATCGGGGAAAAGCGGCTCGCCACCGTCATCGGCGCACCGGGAAACGTCTACCCGTCGAAAAGCGATTGGAAAAAGAGCGCCGCGCCCACGATCAGAGGGGGGCTGGTCGGGTTTTTTCTCGGGCTGCTGCCGGGCTGTTCCGCCGCGATCACCTCGTTTCTCGCCTACGATCTGGAGAAAAAGGTGTCGAAGCATCCGGAGCAGTTCGGCAAGGGAGCGATCGAGGGCGTGGCCGCGCCGGAAGCGGCCAACAACGCCACCAGCAGCGCCGGATTCATTCCCCTGTTTTCCCTGGGCATTCCCTCGTCCCCGCCGCTGGCCATCCTGCTGGCCGGGTTCATGATCTACGGCTTGACGCCCGGTCCCGTGCTGTTTGAGCAGCACCCGGCATTTGTCTGGACGGTCATCGCGTCCATGTTCGTCGGCAATGCGATGCTGCTGGTGCTCAATCTGCCGCTGGTCTGGGTGTGGGTCAAACTGACGAAGGTCCCGTACGGCATCATGGCGCCCGTCATCCTGATGTTTTGCACCATCGGGGCTTACAGCGTGCGAAACAGCCTGTTTGACGTGGCGGTGGCCTTCGCGTTCGGCGGGCTGGGCTACCTGTTTTATACCTACCGCTGGCCGGTCGTGCCGCTGGTTCTGTGTTTTATTCTCGGACCGCTGCTGGAGGAGTCGTTCATCCAGACGATGGTCATGTCTTCCGGCGATGTGGCGATCGTGCTGCAGCGCCCCATCTCGCTGGTCATCCTGCTGGCGGCGGCCGCCCTGATGCTGGTGTCCCTCGCGCTCAACAGGCGGACGCAAAAGCGGGTGCGGGAAGAGCGGCAGCGCGGCGCGGACGTGGCCTAGCATCATGGAGATCAGCATGTACAGGAGGAGTGTTTTTGAAAGCGTATGTGAAATGGATCGGCGGGATCGTCTCCTGCCTGGCGGCCGCAACGGTGACGGCCTGCGGAGTGGGCGTTGCCCAACCGGCCGCGGGCTCTGAGACGCAGGCCTCCGCCAGCCAGGCGGCTCCCGCCTATCCCGACAGACAGATCGAGTACGTGGTTCCCTATTCCGCCGGGGGCGGGGTGGATCTGGTGGCCCGGGCCGCGGCGGATTATTTGAGCAAAGAGTGGGGGCAGCCGGTCGTCGTCGTCAACAAACCGGGGGGCGGCGGCACGGTCGGGGCGCAGTACGCCTTGAAACAGGCGAAAAACGACGGCTACACGGCGCTCGCCGTTAACGTTTCCAACACGTCCATGCTGTCGGCGGGGATGAAACAGCCCCTGATCACCAACGCGGACCAGATTTACGCCGCCCGGATCGGAAAAGGAACGCTGGCGTTCGCCGTCAAGGCGGATGCGCCGTGGAAGGACTTCGCCGAGTTCTCGCAATGGGTGAAACAGCACCCGGAACAGTTGACCTGGACCTCCGTCGGACCTGCCGGCTTTTCCGCATTCGGCGTGGCGGAATGGATGGACGCCATCGGGGCCGATTTTTCCAAGACCCGGATGATCGTGACGAAGGGCGCGTCCGACTCGCTGCCGAAGGTGGCGGGAGGACACGCGATCCTCGCCGTCCACACCGTCGGAGAGATCAATCCCATGCTCCAGGCGAAGAAAGTGAAAATCCTCGCGGTGTCCGGCGACGAGCGAAGCCCGTTTCTGCCCGACGTACCCACCGCGGAAGAGCAGGGAGTAAAGGGGCTGACCGTTTTCTGGTGGACCGGCGTCTCCTTTCCGAAAGGGACGCCCGTCTACGTGATCAAAAAGTGGGAAGAAGCCGTGGCGAAAATGGTGAAAGACCCCGCATTTGTGAAAAAGCTGCACGACATGCAGGTGGAGCCGGACTATGCCGACTCGGCCACGTTTACGCAGGATGTGCAGAAGGAAACCGGGTATTACGTCGAGCTGGCCGAAAAGCGCAGCATGCGAAAATGACGATGTACGAAAAAGCTGCCGTTTCCTAGGAAACGGCGGCTTTGTTTGTGAAGATGCGTGACATGGTGATTCAATCCCCTTGCTGTCGGGCCGGCCTGCGCATTAGTTCTCTTCGTTCAAAACCGTACCGCTCGTAGAGGCCGTGGGCATCCCGGGTACCCAGCGCCATGTTGGTATGGCGGACGGCCGGGTGTTCGAGCAGATACTGCATCAGCCATTTGCCCGGTCCCTTCCCCCGGAAATCAATTCGTACTTGACAGGTATGAATTGTTGGATTAATCTTTATCATACATCCCCCGAGTGAAACCAAATAAATCCGCTGATCAGTCAACTGAAGGCTCTTTCTGCTTGCCCGGCGGCAGGCGGCGGGAGCCTTTTGCATTTCCCATCCCATCAGGTCCGACCGGACGACCGGAGGCTTCCTCGTCTGCCCTCTGCGGCAGGTTGAAGGAGGCCTCATTTTTATCAGACAAGGAGAGGAGGAAGCGCGGTGATTCGTCTGGAGAATGTCGCGAAGACGTATCAAACCCCTGCCGGCCCGTACCAGGCGCTGGCACCCGTCAGCCTGGAAGTGCGGGAGGGGGATGTGTACGGCATTATCGGCTACAGCGGTGCCGGAAAGTCGACCCTGCTCAGGATCATGAATCTGCTGGAGAGGCCTACAGCCGGGCGCGTGTTTGTGGAAGGGAAGGATTTGACCGCCCTTTCCCCCCGGGCGCTGCGGGAGGCCAGACACGCGATCGGAATGATTTTTCAGCACTTTCACCTGTTCAGCAATCGAACGGTTGCCGAGAATGTGGAGTTTGCCCTGGAAATCGCCAAGGCGGAAAAGGGGGACCGCGAGAAGCGGGTCCGCGATTTGCTGGAATGGGTGGGGCTTCAGGACAAGGCGGACAGCTACCCGTCCCAGTTGAGCGGCGGCCAAAAACAGCGCGTCGCCATCGCCCGGGCCCTGGCCAACCGTCCCCGCATCCTGCTGTGCGACGAGCCCACGTCCGCCCTCGATCCCCGGACGACGCAGTCGATTCTCTCCCTGATCAGGGACATCAATCAGACATGGAAGGTGACCGTCGTGATCGTCACCCATGAGATGGACGTGGTCAAGCAGCTGTGCCATAAGGCAGCCGTGCTGGAAAACGGACACCTCGTCGAAGAACTGCAGATCCGTCACGCCAAGACGGCGCCGGCGTCCGCGCTGGGCAAACTGCTGTTTCAGGCAGTGCCGGAACAGCTGTACCCGTCGGAGGTGCTGAATGGCTGACAATCTGCTCGAACTGGCGCCGGAATTTTGGCTGGCGCTCGGACAGACGTTTACCATGGTCGGCATCTCCGTCGGGGCCGCCTTCCTGTTCGGAACGCCGTTGGGCGTCCTGCTGTTTCTCACGGACCGAGGGCAAATCCTGGAGCGAATCACGCTGCACCGCGCCATCAACTACCTGGTCAACACCGTCCGCTCCCTGCCGTTTGTCATCCTGCTCGTCGCGATCATCCCGCTGACGCGCCTGATCGTCGGGACGACGATCGGCCCCATCGCCGCGTCGGTTCCCCTCTCCCTGGCGGCCATTCCCTTTTTTGCGCGCCTGGTGGAACAATCCCTGCGGGAGCTTCCCAAAGGCGTGATCGAGGCGGCGGTCGCGATGGGCGCTTCGCCGGTGCAGCTCGTCTGGAAGGTGCTGCTCAACGAAGCACGCGGCAGCATCGTCTCGGCGCTGACCGTCACGTCCATCAGCCTGCTGTCCTACTCCGCGATGGCCGGAACCGTTGGCGGCGGAGGGATCGGCGATTTGGCGATCCGCTTTGGCTACTACCGCTTTCAGACGGAAGTGATGGCGGCCACCGTCGTCCTGTTGATTCTGCTCGTACAGCTCATCCAGTTTGCGGGCAACCGGATCGCGCAGCGGTTGGATAAGAAATAAGGGGGTCTTCCATGAAGAAAATCACGCTGCTTCTGACGCTTGTCACCAGTCTGCTTTCCGCGCTGCTGGCGGGCTGCGGCTCATCCGCGGGCGGTCAGAAGGAATTGAAAATCGGCGCCACCGCCGGTCCGTACAGCGATCAACTGCGAAAAGGCATCAAGCCTCTGCTGGAGGAAAAGGGGTATCGGGTGACGATCGTCGAGTTTCAGGATTACGTTCAACCGAACACGGCGCTATTGAGCGGCTCGATCGACGCCAACGTGTTCCAAAACACGGCGTATCTGGACAATTACATCAAGGAGCAGCAGGCCGATCTCACCGGGATCATCCCCATTCCCACGGTGCCCATGGGGGTGTATTCCAAAAAGCACCGCTCGCTGGATGACATCCGGGAAGGCACGCGCATCTCGCTGCCCAACGACCCGACGAACCAGGCGCGCGCGCTGGGCCTGCTGCAAACGCTGGGCCTGGTCAAACTTCGGCCCGATGCGGACGCGTTGCACGTCTCCGAAAAGGACATCGCGGAAAACCCCAAGCAGATCCAGATCGTGCCGCTGGAGGCCGCCCAGCTTCCCCGTTCCCTGGACGATGTGGATTACGCCGTCGTCAACGGAAACTTTGCCCTGGCCTCCGGGTGGAAGTTGAGCGATGCGCTCAAGCTGGAGCAAACGCCGAAACCGTACATCATCGTGCTGACCGTTCGCACGGCAGACAAAGACAAGCCGTTTGTAAAAGACCTCGTCGAGGCGTATCGGTCCCCATCGTTTGACGAATTGATCGACAGAGAGTTCCAAGGGTTCATCAAGCCCGAGTACGCAAAGGAGGTAGGCCAATGAGCACGCTGGGGCAGCGGTTTCTCGACAGCCTGCAGGACGGGCGGACCGTCTGGCTGGACGGCGAAAAGGTGGAGAACGTCTCGACCCATCCCGCCTTTCAAGGCACCCTGCACACCTTGACATCCCTTTTTCAGACGCTGGAAGACGACGGGACTCGCGAGCAGGTCGGATTTCGCAGTCCGCGGACGGGGGAGTACGTTCACGCCGCCTTTCTCGTGCCGCACACGCTGGCCGACCTGCAGAAGCGCACGGCGGCGTTTGCCCGCTGGGACCGACAAACGCACGGGGTGATGAGCCGCCTTTCCGAATACGCCCGTTCCCTGGTCACCGGGTGGTACGCGGCCCGGGACACCTATCAGAAGTTTGACGCGCATTTTTCCGAAAAAATCACCCGCTATTACGAACAAGCCCGCGACCATCACCGGTTTGTGACGACGGCGCTGTTGGACCCGCAAATCGACCGCTCCAAGGGACCGTCCGAACAGAGCGACCCGGATGCGGTTCTGCGGATCGTGAAAAAGACGGAAGACGGGGTGTTTTTGCGGGGGGCGAAAATGATTGCGACCGCCGCTCCGTATACGCACGACTTTCTCGTCTATCCGTTCCACCGCCTGCATGACGGCGATCTCGCCCATGCGCACATGATGATCGTTCCGGCCAACACGCCGGGGCTGCACATCGTCTGCCGCGAGTCGTTTGCTTCCAGCCAGCGGGACGCCCAGCCGCTCAGCGCCCGCTATGACGAGATGGACGCCGTTCTGCTGTTTGACGATGCGTTCGTTCCCTGGGAGCGCGTCTTTTTGCACGACAATCCCCAGGCGGTCTGGGAGCTCAGACTGGATGAGACGGCAAACGGGCTGGCCTACCACTCCACCGTGGTGCGGCTTCTGGTCAAGCTGGAATTTGTGGCGGGCGTCGCGTTTGCGATTGCCGAAGCGATCGGTGCCAACCACCATCTGCACGTGCAGGAAAAGCTGGGAGAACTGACGATTCAACTGGAGACGGTCAAGGCGCTGCTGGCTGCTTCGGAAACCCGGGGCAAGGCGGATCGGTACGGGACGTTCGTGCCGGACCTGACGCCGATCGAAACGGCGAGAAACCTGGGGCCCCGGTACTATCCGCGGGCGATTGAAATTCTGCAGCAAATCGGAGCGGGAGGGTTCATGCAGGTGCCGTCCCAGGCGGAGCGGCTCGCCGGGGAACTGGGCGGCCTGATCCAAAAATACTACCGAGGGGCAAACGTCGACGCCCAGGACCGGATCCGGCTGTTCCGGCTGGCCTGGGACCTGATCGGAAGCCCGCTGGGATCGCGGCACGAGCTGTACGAGCGCTTTTACCTCGGCGATCCCGTCAGGACGTACGCCGCGCAGTATCTGCGTTACGACAAGGAACGGTTTCAATCCCGTCTGCGGGATTTCTGGAATCTGATTGCGGCCGAGGAGGGGAAGCAGGATGGGAGCGCGTCAACGGTATCTGTCTAGGCGAAACGACGGGAGAAGCGTCTGGCTGAACGGCCAGGTCGTACACGATCTGATAGGCCACCCGGCGTTTGCGGGAACGATTGACACGATAGGGAAGCTGTTGGATCTGCAGGATGACCCGCACGTGGGGCCGTCGCTGACGTTTCGGTCTCCGGACACCGGGCAGCCGGTCAACCTGGCGTATCTGGTCCCGCGAAGCAGGGAGGAGCTGCTGCAAAAGCAGACGGCGTACGACATCTGGTCGGAACGGACATTTGGCATGATGAGCAGGCTGTCCGACTATTCCCGCTCCCTGCTGACCGGGTGGTACGCCAGCCGGCATGTGCTGGGGGGAGGGGATGGGCAGTTTGCCGAGAAAATCGAGCGGTATTACCGGGAGAGCCGCGATCAGGAGTGGTTCTCCACCACCGCGCTGCACGATCCGCAGGTAGACCGGTCAAAACGCTCTTCCCAGCTTGACGATCCGTACACCCATCTGCGCATTGTGCGGGAGACCGAAGACGGCATCGTCGTGCGCGGAGCCAAGATGATCGCCACTGGCGCTCCCTACGTGGACGAACTGCTGGTGTATCCGTATCACCGGCGCCCACAGTCGGAGGAGCGGTACGCGACCATGTTTGCGATCCCGGCAGCGACGCCGGGGGTGCATATTATCTGCCGGGAGTCGTTTGCGTCCGCGGAAAGAGAGGATCATCCGCTCAGCTCCCGGTTTGACGAGATGGATGCGGTGGTGGTCTTCGACGATGCGCTGATTCCGTGGGAGCGGGTCTTTATCAAAGACGATCCGGAAGCGATCTGGGCCGTCCGACAAGATCCGGTCGCTGTCGCGCTGAGCCAACAGCCGACGGTGGTGCGGCTTTTGCACAAGCTCGAATTCGTCGCCGCCATCGGTCACGAGCTGGCCGCAACCATCGGCGCCCAACACTTTTTGCACGTGCAGGAAAAGCTGGGGGAGCTGATTGTCCAGGTGGAAACCGTGAGAGCGCTGCTGCTGGCCGCTCACGAACAGGCGAAGCCGAATCCGTCCGGGGTGTGGCTCCCGGCCGTCGAGCCGTTGACGACCGCGAGAAACCTCGGGTCCCGCTTTTACCCGCGCGCAATTGAAATCCTCCAGCAGATCGGAGCGGGCGGCTTTATGCAGGTGCCGTCATCGCTTGCGGAACTAAACGGGCCGCTCGGACCGTTTCTGGAAAGGTACTATCGCGGCGCGGAGGCGGACGCCGACACCCGCGTGAAACTGTTCAAGCTGGCCTGGGACCTGATCGGCAGTCCGCTTGCTTCCCGACATGAGCTGTACGAGCGCTTTTACTCCGGCGATCCCGTCCGCACCTATGCCAGCCAGTATCTGGGGTACGAAAAACAGGCGCTGACGGATGCCGTGTGGGCATTGGCAAAAGCAAACGGGAGGGGCGAAGGAAGCGTATGAGTGTGCAGGTGGCGATATGGGGAGCCAGTATTTCCGGCGGGTTTCTGCGCTCGGAGGCCGAGCAGGAAAAAGACGGCAGCTTTGCATACAATCTCCGGCTGACGCAGTTTGCCGACGCGCTGGGAGTGGACGCGATCCTGTTCCCGACCCGCTATCTGGGAGGACTGGGTGGCGGAGACGGGTCGGATGGGCAGTTGGACTCGCTGTCGATCGTGGGGGCTCTGGCCGCCCATACCGAACGCATTCACTTTATTTCCGCCGTTCTGCCCGGTTTCGTTCCTCCCGTGACGCTGGCGAAAATGGGGGCGACGCTGGATGTGATCACGTCCGGCCGCTGGCACGTCAATCTCGTCAGCGGCTGGTTCCAGGGGGAGCAGGAGATGTTTGGCGTTCCCTGGATGAGTCACAGCGAGCGGTATCGGCGGTCGGAAGAATACCTCCAGGTAGTAAAAGGGCTGTGGCAGCACGAAGAGTTTTCCTTTCGCGGCGACTACTATCAGATTCACGCGGGAAGAATCCGGCCGTTTCCCGTGCAAAAGCCGTATCCGGCCATTTTCCAGGGCGGCAATTCGGAAGAGGCGCAGATCATGGCGGGGAAGCTGTCTGACTGGTATTTTATGAACGGCGCGCCGCTCGATGAACTGCAGCGGCAAATGAACCGGGTACGAGAGGTCGCCGCTCTTCACAACCGGCAGGTCCGGTTTGCCGTCAACGCCTTTGTGATCGCGCGCGAGACGGAGCGGGAAGCGCTTGAGGAATTTCAATACATCGTGGAGCGCGCCGATCTGACGGCGATCAACAAATTCAAGAACCATGCCCGGGGGGCTGCGGGAATGTGGTCCCGCGCTGCGGCAATCAGCGATTTTGTCGCCAACAACGAAGGGTTTCGCACCGGACTGGTGGGTTCGTATCAGCAGGTGCGGGAGAAAATCGACGAGCTGCACCGGGCGGGGATTGACATGATATTGACCGCGTTTCGCCATCCCCTGGATGAACTGGGGCCTTTTTTCGAGGAAGTGATGCGGGCGTAGAAGGGAAACGTCACGAGTCAAATTCATACTTGACAGGTAGGAATAATTGGAATAAACTGTACCGTAAGCAACCGATGCCGGGCACAAGAAAACCGAACATCGCGCAGCCGATCAGTCAACTGAAGGCTCCTGCCTGTTTGCTCTGATGCAAGCATGTGGGGGCTTTTTTTTGATACCCACATCGGCGAGAGGAGGAAAACCGTGCTGACACACACAGATTCACGGGAAAACCTGCGGGCAGGAACCCGTGCTGCCGCCGTTTTTCTCGCAGGCCTGTTCCTGGTGGCCGCCTTTTTGACAGGCTGCTCCGGGGACAGCGGCGGAAGCGTGGGGCAGGCCGCCGCCAAAAAGGAAGAAACGGCGAAGCTCCTGCGCATTGGCTACCAGAAGGGGGATCCGCTGAACATCGTAAAAGAGCGCGGAACCCTGGAAAAACGATTGAAGGAACTGGGATACGACGTGACCTGGAACGTGTTTCCGGCCGGTCCTCCGCTGCTGGAAGCGCTGAGCTCGGGAAATCTTGACGTGGGCCGAACAGGCGATTCCCCTCCCGTGTTTGCCCAGGCGGCAGGCTCTTCCCTGGTATACGTGGCCGCGGGCAAGGCAAAGTCCGCCGGCTCGGCGATCCTCGTCAAAAACGACTCCAGCATACGCACGCTGGCCGACTTGAAAGGGAAGAACATCGGCCTGGCGAAGGGCTCCAGCGCTCATTACCTGCTGGTGAAGGCGTTGGAAAAAGCCAACCTGCAGTACGGCGACGTGACCCTGTCGTTTTTGTCCCCTGCTGATGCCCGCATCGCGTTTGAGCAGGGGAAGATCGACGCGTGGGTGGTGTGGGACCCCTATTACGCCGACATCGAGAACGCCGGCGGGGTCCGGGTGCTGGTCAACGGCGAAGGTCTGGCGGAGGACCGCGATTTCTACCTCGCTTCCCAACGCTTTGCCGAGGAGCATTACGACATTGTCCAAGTCCTGCTCGAAGAAGTGGAGCACGCGAGCGCGTGGGCAAACGAACATCCCAAGGAAGTGGCCCAACTGCTTGCGCCGCTTTTGAAAATCGACGTGGCCGCGCTGGAGAAGGCGGCGGAACGAAGAGAGTACGGGCTGCAGCCGATCGATGACGCCATCGTGAAAGGGCAGCAGGAAATCGCCGATACGTTTTACGCCCTGAAGCTGATTCCGCAAAACATTTCCGTCCAAGAGGCGATCTATCGACCATCACGGTAAGAGAAAGGGAGAGGACTATGGAAGTCTTGTGGTTTTTGCCGACACACGGGGATGGCCGTTATCTGGGAACATCCGTCGGAGGACGTCCCATCACGTACAACTATTTGCGTCAAATCGCCCAGGCGGTGGATGAACTGGGGTTCAGCGGTGCCTTGCTGCCCACGGGACGGTCATGCGAGGACGCGTGGGTGGTGGCTTCTTCCCTGCTCGCGGCCACCCGGCAGATGAAGTTTCTCGTGGCGGTTCGGCCCGGGATTGTTTCTCCTGCGGCGGCAGCCCGCATGGCGGCCACCTTTGACCGCTTTTCCAACGGCCGCCTGTTAATCAACGTCGTGACGGGCGGCGACCCGGTCGAGCTGGCCGGGGACGGTCTCCACCTGCCCCATGATGACCGCTACGCATTGACGCATGAATTTCTCACCATTTGGCGCTCGCTGTTAAGAGGGGAACAGGTCAATTTTCAAGGCCAGTACCTGCATGTGAAAGAGGGGCGACTGCTGTTTCCCCCGTTCCAAAAACCGTATCCGCCGCTTTACTTTGGCGGTTCGTCCGATGCGGCGATCAAAGTGGCGGCCGAACATGTGGATGTGTATCTCACATGGGGAGAGCCGCCGCAGCAGGTGGCGGAAAAAATCAGGAAGGTGCGCGCGCTGGCGGAAGCGCACGGGCGTACCGTCCGATTTGGCATCCGCCTGCACGTGATCGTCCGGGAAACGGAACGGGAAGCGTGGGACGCCGCCGAACAGTTGATCAAGCACCTGGATGAGGAGACGATCCGCACGGCGCAGCAAGCGCTCGCCAACTACGACTCCGAAGGCCAAAAGCGGATGATTCGGCTGCACAACGGCAATCGCAGCGATCTGGAGATCAGCCCCAACCTGTGGGCCGGCATCGGTCTGGTCAGAGGCGGGGCGGGGACCGCGCTCGTGGGCGACCCGCAGACCGTCGCCGCCCGCATGCTGGAGTACGCCGAACTCGGCATCGAGACGTTTATCTTTTCCGGCTATCCCCACCTGGAAGAGGCATATCGGGTGGCCGAACTGCTATTCCCGCGTCTGCCCCTGGCGAACCGAACGGAGGCGCCGAACGCCCCCGCCGGTGAAGTCATCGGCAATTACCGCTTTCCCGCGAAAAAAGCCTTGTCCGAGAGCGGGATAGGCAATGGCTGACATCGTCTTTGGATCGGGAGGAGATTCGCCATGCGATTTCCGTTGAAGAGCCGCGGCCTGGCGCACGCGATTCCCTGGAGCATTCCGATTCTGGTCATTCTCGTGTGGCAGGTGCTCGGCGACTGGGGGATCATCTCCACGCACGTTCTGCCGACACCCGTCCATGTGCTGGAGGCGGCGGTGCAGTTGGTTCAGGACGGGGAACTGTTTGACTATACGGCGGCCAGTGCCAAGCGGGCCTTGATCGGCTTTTTGATCGGCGGCAGCCTCGGCTTTTTCCTGGGGCTGATCAACGGGGTGTTTCCCCCTGCCGAAAAGCTGCTGGACACATCGGTGCAGATGGTTCGCACGATTCCTCATTTGGCCTTGATCCCGCTGGTCATCCTGTGGTTCGGGATCGGAGAGGAAGCGAAACTGTTTCTCGTCGCGCTGGGTGTCTTGTTTCCCATTTACGTCAACACCTTTCACGGCATCCGGACGGTGGATCACGGTCTGATCGAAATGGGCAGGGTATACGGGCTGAGAGGATTCGCGCTGTTCTGGAACATCATTCTTCCGGGGGCGCTTCCCTCCATTCTGGTAGGGGTCCGCTACGCGCTCGGGGTCATGTGGATGTCGCTCATCGTGGCGGAGACGATCGCTTCCGATTCCGGCATTGGCTATATGGCCACCAATGCTCGTGAGTTCATGCAGATGGACGTCGTCGTGCTGAGCATACTCTTGTACGCGCTGTTGGGCAAATTGTCCGACGGCATCGCAAAGGCGATCGAAAGAAGGTGGCTGCAGTGGCATCCGAGCTACAGCAAGCGGTGATCCGGCGTGGGGGTGATGGTATGAATGCGGGCTGCGGCATGTCTCTCGATGTGCAGGAGGTGGGCAAAGCCTTTGGCGCCACCCGGGTGCTGCAGCAGGTGCGGCTGGCGATGCAGCCCGGCGAATTTGTCGCCGTCGTCGGGCAGAGCGGATGCGGAAAAAGCACGCTGCTGCGGATGATTGCCGGTCTGGACCAGCCGACGGAAGGGCAGATTTACGTGGATCGCCAGCCCCTCCACGGCATTCACGCAGAGGTTCGCATCATGTTTCAGGACGCGAGGCTGCTCCCCTGGAAGAAGGTCATCGACAACGTGGCGGTCGGGATCAGAGCGGGAGCGAGGCGGACGGCGGAGGAAGCGCTGCGGCTCGTCGGTCTGTCCGAACGCGCCGGTGAGTGGCCCCGCGTCCTGTCGGGCGGACAGCGGCAGCGTGTCGCGCTGGCCCGCGCCTTGGCGGGAGAGCCCCGGCTGCTCCTGCTGGATGAGCCGTTGGGGGCGCTGGATGCGCTGACCCGGATCGAGATGCAGCGGCTGATCGAAAAGCTGTGGCTGGAACAGGGATTCTCCGCCATTTTGGTGACGCACGACGTGAGCGAAGCGGTCGCCCTGGCCGACCGCGTGGTTCTCCTGGAAGAGGGAAAAGTGGCGATGGACATCAAGATCAACCTGGCCCGGCCCCGGGTGAAGGACAACGGTTTTGCCCACTATGAGCGGGTGATTCTGGACAGAATCCTGGGAACGCGGGAAGAGGAGCCGTTTGTCGCCAAAAAACAAGCGCATTCCTACTCGATCTGATCATGGATCCTGTACGCATGGCCGGAACCGGATGCGAAAAGCCGGCTTTCGCCAGGCAGGCTGGTTTTCTCCTTTCAATCTGGGTTCATTTTTGATACCGGAAAAGTGTATGTAAGGTACATGTATTTGCGTAAACGGCTAAAGGGCCAAGAGCGTTGCCACGCTCCGGCCCTGCACAATAGACGTTCCCCACAAGGGGGCGGCTCTACTGCAGAAGAGAGTAGATCACCAAGCTGCCAGGCTCAAGGGTGATCTACTTTTTTCTGCCGATGTTCAGGGATGTAAAAAATGGAAAATTCGTCAGCGGGGAACCGTAAACGGAAAATCCGCATGAGACGAAGAGGTCTTTGCCCCTTCTTAATCTCCTTTTACAAGGAGAACAAAACCCTAATAGAGAAATTTGTAGACAATGCCATGTTGCGGGGGTCCCACCAAGATTTTCTTGGAGCCATCGCAGAACGGTTGACAAAGGAGAATGATCGTTTGTCCCACTGCTCCCTGGGTACAGCTCTCAAAAAAACGCTCGATGGAATCGAAGCAGCTACCATTTGTCATGTTCCGAATGCCTTTATGACTGTACTGGAGAGCGAAGGAAGGTATTCTCCCTTCTAGTCGGTTTTGGGAAAGGAGGGGCTGTATTGGCCAAGAAGATACTCCATCTGTTTTTAGTGGTGATGTTCACAATCATTATCTACGTTCTCGCACACACCATGTCATATGTTGAGAATGAGCCGATTTCGGGTCTATTGGCGTTACTGTCAGCGATCCTTTTGGTTCATCTGCTTTTCGGGAACAACAAAGGTTGAACCAGGAGATGTGAATGGCCGCACGAGCAATTTACATTGTGTTCGGTCGAGGGATCGTCCGCTGTCTATTCGACGTTCCGATCTCAACAACGTAGGAGAGATCATTAGCTGCAACCCCGGCTGCATGCGAAGGAGCACCGGACATGTCAATGCAAAAGCAGCGCATCCAACGATGATGCGCTGCTTTTACCTATTGCTGTTTTTCGGACTCAAAAGCATTTGAATTCAGATACAGCCGGTGGAAAACAGACTGGCACAGCGTCCCAGCAGCGGGAACGCTGTGCCTTTTGTCTGTCCTGCGTGCTGCTACGGGCGAATCTTCACCGGCGTTCCGATGGGCACCCGTTTGGCCAGGTACTCCACGTCCCGGTTGTGCATGCGGATGCAGCCGTGAGAGACGTACTTGCCGATCGAGGCCGGATTGTTGGTGCCGTGTATGCCGTAATGAGGCCTGCTCAGCCCCAGCCAGTAGGTGCCGAACACGCTGAGCGGGCCGCCCGGGTAGGAGTTCGGGTACGGGACTTTGTTGATGATGGTAAAGTCGCCGCGCGGCGTGGATGTGGCAATTTTGCCCAACCCGACGGGAAACGAGCGGACCAGGCGCTGACCGTCGTACAGATCCAGCCGCAGCCTGGAGATGGAAATGCGGATGTGGTACGGGATGATCTTCACCTCCTCGGCCGGTGGTACTGCGTTGTTTTCATCCTATGCAGCCGCACCGTTCCCGTCCTTTGGGAGGGGAAACGAGGTTTTGCGAGAAAACGCATCCGGCAGGACGGCTGGCGCGCTGTCCGCCTGATGCGTTTTGTCGTGTCAGGTAGAGGTTCCCGTGTAGAGTTGCTGCAGCTCAAGCTGATCGGCAACAGGCCACTGTCCGATGCGCTCGTACGCCTGCTCGCTGATCGGCAGCAGAGTGACCGGCAGACCGTGCTGTTCCATCATTTCCTTGGCAAACACCGCATCGGAGACGAACCAGCAGCCGATCTGCTTTTGTGTGCCATCCTTGAACGTAAACCGCATATACACTTCTGCCGTATCCGCTTTTTTTCCCGTGAGGCCGACCCCGATTTCGGTCTTTTGGACCTGGTTCCAGGCGTAGAGCGTTTCCCTGCCGAAGAACGGGTTCAGATGGACACCCTCGCGATCCACATACGCATAGGTGTTCATGGTCAGCCAGAGAAAGAGGATCGTCACCCCGCCCAGGATCAGTTTGACGCCCTTTTTTACGACAAAGGCGGGCAGAATGAAGAGGCCCGCCAGACAGGCGAGCAGCAGCGACATGTGGGACATCAGCCACGTCTGTTCCGGGTAGACGAACAGCCATTTCAACACCGCCATGAACACGGGGAGCAGCAAGATGCCCAACAGGGAGAGCGGCAGGCCAATTTGAAGAGATCGTTTCGTCCAGGCCACTGTCTATTCCCACCTTTTGGTTTGATTTCCACTAGTTTATACGCCGCCGCGTGACGGCGGTTTCAACGCGGGTTCCCGGTCGGTGCGACCAGCCAAGCCCCACCCGGCGCAGCAGGGAGGACAGGAGTCAACGTTTTTACCAGGAATGAACACAGTAGGATATGGAAGGATCTTTTTGGATGAGACTGGTAATTCCAGGTAACTGCGGCTGAGCGGGCCTGATGCGTGAATATCCGGGATTACCGGGGATGAGGCAGGGGCGGGAGTATGGTAACATGAACCCCATGTTCGAGAACGCCAAAATGGCAAAAGGAGCGTGCCGTATCATCATCCAACCACATACGGGCCTAGTTCCGTTGATGACGGAAACGGGGGAACCATCTTCTGGGGTTAATTCTGTTCCAAACAGAAGGGATGCTTCTGCCATCCTACCCGTCAGCTAACCTCGTCGGCTAAAGCAGATCGATCTTACTCGTACACGACATCCGCTTGTGTTGCGTGCAGAGGGCTGTCCGGCACCCGTTCGGGCAGTCCCCCTGTACCCACGTCAGGTTTTCCGTTTTGTTTGCAGGAAAACAGTCGGCGCATTCGCTTTCCGTCTGGAACGGCCCTCCAGTTGCGGAAGCAGTGCGCCGATTTTTTTCTATCCGTTGACGAAGAAAGGAGAGGTGCGAATGAACAGGAGAAGAACGTGGGCAGCCGCTTGGACGGCGCTGTTGTCTGCCGCACTGCTGGCGGCGGGATGCGCCCAGCAGCAGGCCGCCTCGCCCCGCGCGGGGGAAGCGGCGGAAACCACGCTGGAAAAGGCGAAGCGTCAAGGTTTTGTCACGGTCGGGTTCGCCAACGAGAAGCCGTACGCCTACGCCACGCCTGACGGCAAACTGACCGGGGAAGCGGTGGAAGTGGCGCGGGTGATCCTGAAGCGGCTGGGCATCCCTGAGATCAACGGGGTGCTTACCGAGTTCGGGTCGCTGATTCCCGGTCTGAAGGCAAAGCGTTTTGACGTCATCACCGCGGGCATGTACATCACGCCGCAGCGGGCGCAGGAAGTGGCCTTCGCCAACCCGGAGTACGGCATCGGGGAGGCGCTGGCGGTCAAGAAGGGGAACCCGCTCAACTTGCGCAGCTACCCGGACATCGCGGCCCAACCGCAAGCGAGGGTGGCCGTGATGAGCGGAGCGATTGAGATGGAGTACCTGCAGAAGTCGGGCGTGAAGCCTTCGCAGATGGTGGTGGTGCCCGATCAGCCGTCCGCCGTTGCGGCACTGCAGGCGGGGCGGGCGGACGCGATCACGATGACGGGTCCCTCTCTGCAGGCCGTGCTGGACAGCGCCAAGGACCCCGAACTGGAGAGGGTCATGGATTTCGTGCATCCGGTCATCGACGGCAAAAGCGTCCGCGGGTACGGCGCGGCCGCCTTCCGCAAAGAGGACCAGGATTTCGTCGACGCGTACAACCGCGAGCTGCAAAAGCTGATGGAGTCGGGCGAGCTGCTGCACATCCTGGAGCCGTTTGGCTTCACGGAGCAGGAGCTGCCAGGGGAGGAAACGGCGGCGGAGCTGTCGCGGCCCTGAGCCGATTTCGTTCAAACGAAAGGATGTGATGGAACGTGTCCCTGTTTGACCTGCTTCCCTCGCTTGCAAAAGGAGCCGCCCTGACCGTGGAAGTGACCGTCCTGTCCGCGCTCGTCGCTTTCGCGGCATCGTTTCTGGCCGGATTCGGGCGCCTCTCCAGGCGGAAAAGCGTTCGTGCGCTGACCGCCGTCTACGTGGAGGTGTTTCGCGGCACCTCGCTCTTGGTTCAGTTGTTCTGGCTGTATTACGCGCTGCCGCTGTTGGGAGTGGAGCTGCCTCCGCTGGCGGCGGGGGTGATCGCCTTGGGACTCAACCACGGCGCCTACGGCTCGGAAGTGGTGAGAAGCGCCGTCCTGGCCGTCCCCAGAGGGCAGACGGAAGCGGCCATCGCCCTGAACATGACGCCGTGGCAGCGGATGCGGCGGGTGATCCTGCCGCAGGCGTTTGTCATGATGATTCCGTCCTTCGGCAATCTGCTGATCGAGCTGTTGAAGGGAACCTCCCTGATCTCGCTGATCACACTGGCCGATCTCACCTTTCAGGGGATGGTGCTGCGCACGTTTGACGCGTCCCGAACCTTCGAAATATTCGCGCTCGTTCTGGTCGTCTACTTTGCCCTGGCGTACCCGCTGACGCTGGGCATGCGCGGGCTGGAGCGGCGTCTGACGGCGGGGAGGGTGTAAGCCGTGTGGAGCTGGCCGTTTGCGTGGCAGATTGCGCCTGAGCTGTTGAGAGCCGTACAGACGACCATTGCCGCTACCCTGGCCGGCTTTGCCCTCGCGCTTGTCGGCGGACTGCTGCTGGCGTTCGCGCGGCGGGCGAAGCCGAGGGGCGTGTCTCTCGCCGCGGCGGGCGTCATCGAGTTCGTTCGCAGCACGCCGCTCCTGGTCCAACTGTACGTGCTCTTCTACGGTCTCCCCTCGGCAGGCATTTCCCTGCCGCCGTTTGCGGCAGGCGTCCTGGGATTGGGCATTCACTACAGCGCCTACCTGGCTGAAGTGTACCGTTCGGGAATTGAGTCCGTTCCCCGGGGACAGTGGGAGGCGGCGACGGCGCTGAACTTTTCCAGACGACAGACGTGGACGCGCATCATCCTTCCCCAGGCGATCCGCCCGATCATACCGGTGCTGGGCAACTACCTGATCGTCATGTTCAAGGAAACGCCGGTGCTGTCGGCCATCACTCTGGTGGAAATGCTGATGACCGCCAAGATGATCGGTTCGGCCTCGTTTCGCTACCTGGAGGCCTTTACGCTGGCAGGGATGCTGTTTTTCCTGCTCAGCTACGCCTCCTCCCTGCTGATTCGCAGGCTGGAGAGCAAACTGACACAGCGGTAAAAGGAGGGGAGTGGCATGAACAACACCCGGCAGACCGCCGATCCCATCGTCCGGTACCGCAGCGTAAGCAAGACGTTTGGCGACCTGACGATTCTGCACGAGATTGACCTGGACATCGCGCCCGCAGAAAAGGTGGCCGTGATCGGTCCGAGCGGTTCCGGCAAGACGACGCTGGCCCGCCTGCTGATGACGCTGGAAGAACCCACTTCCGGGACGATCGAGGTGAACGGCGAACTCTTGTGGCACAAGCGGGTGAACGGCCGGCTCGTGCGGGCGGATGAGCGGCATCTGCACAAGATGCGCGGAAACATCGGGATGGTGTTTCAGCACTTCAACCTGTTTCCGCACATGAACATCCTGCGCAACGTGACGGAGGCCCCCATCCACGTCCTCGGGCTGTCCCGGGAGGAAGCGGTGGAGCGGGCGGTGACGATGCTGGAAAAAGTGGGACTGGGCGACAAGCTGGAGGCGTATCCCTCCCACCTGTCCGGTGGGCAGAAGCAGCGGGTGGCGATCGCCCGGGCGCTGGTGATGCGGCCCAGCGTGATGCTGTTCGACGAAGTGACGTCCGCCCTCGACCCCGAACTGGTCGGGGAAGTGCTCGCGGTGATCAAGGAGATTGCGCGGGAAGGGGAGATGGCGATGATGCTGATCACGCATGAGATGGACTTCGCCCGCGACGTGGCCGACCGCGTCATCTTCACGGACGGGGGCACGATCGTCGAGGAAGGGTCTCCCGAACAAATCTTCCACGATCCGCAAAGCCCCCGGCTGCAGGCCTTTTTGAGCCGCTTTCGGGCCGGATCGGGAAAGGAGGTGATGAGGTGAAATCGACAACCGGCCGGCGCATCGCCATGCGAAAGCCGAGCGAAGCGGACGGCGCCGCCATGTGGAAGCTGGCGCGCGACTCCGGCGTGCTGGAGCTGAACTCCGCCTACGCCTATCTGATGTGCGGCAAGTTCTTCGCCGACACGTGCGTGATTGCGGAAGCGGAAGGGGAGGCGGTCGGATTCGTCACGGCGTTCCGTCCCCCCGCCAGGCCCGACACCGTGTTTGTCTGGCAGATCGCGGTCAGCCAGTCGCAGCGGGGACAGGGGATCGGCAGCCGGATGATCCGGGAACTGCTGAAGCGCGACGCATGCCGGAACACGCGGTATCTGGAAGCGACCGTCTCGCCGTCAAACGCGGCGTCCGCCGCCCTTTTCCGCAAGGCGGCCGAGGAGCTGAAGACGGGCTGCGAGGTGCGGGAGTGCTTCCCTGCCCGCCTGTTTCCGGGGGGCGTACACGAACCGGAGTGGACGTTTTGCATCGGGCCCATCCCAACCAAACGATAGGAGGTTGTGCATGAAAGCTGCTGCCAAGTCGCGAACACCCTTGACCGTCTTTGACCAACTGGAATCGGAAGTGCGCAGTTACTGCCGCCATTTCCCTGCCGTCTTCACCAAAGCGAGCGGCCATACGCTCTGGGACCGGCAGGGAAAGGCGTACCTCGACTTTTTCGCGGGAGCGGGGGCGCTCAACTATGGACACAATCCTCCCGGAATCAAGGAAAAGCTGATCGAGTATCTCCGGCAGGACGGGATCACGCACAGCCTGGATATGGCGACGGACGCGAAGGAAACATTGCTGACCCGTTTCCGCGACGTCATCCTGGCGCCGAGGGGGCTCGATTACAAGGTGATGTTTCCCGGTCCGACCGGCACCAACGCGGTGGAAAGCGCCTTGAAACTGGCGCGCAAGGTGACCGGCCGGACGAGTGTGTGGAGCTTTACCAACGGCTTTCACGGGATGACGATCGGATCGCTGTCCGTCACCGGCAACCGGCGGAAACGGAACGGCGCCGGGACGCCCCTGCCCCATGCCGTTTCCATGCCGTACGACGGATACATGGGGCCGGACACCGACACGGCGCGTTATCTCGAACGGCTGCTCGAAGACGAGGGCAGCGGCGTTTCCCTCCCTGCGGCGATGATTCTCGAAACCGTTCAAGGAGAGGGCGGACTGCACGCGGCGAGCGAGTCCTGGCTGCGCCGGATCGAAGCGCTCTGCCGCACGCACAACATTCTCTTGATCGTGGACGACGTGCAGGCGGGATGCGGACGTACCGGACCGTTCTTCAGCTTCGAGACGGCCGGCATCCGCCCGGACATCGTCTGCTTGTCCAAGTCGATCGGCGGATACGGGCTGCCGCTCGCCCTGACCCTGTTCAAGCCGGAACTGGACATCTGGGGGCCGGGCGAACACAACGGCACCTTCCGCGGCAACAACCTGGGATTTGTGGCGGCCGCCGAAGCGCTGCGGTACTGGGAGGACGATGGCCTGCGCCGCGCGGTGGAAGCCAAAGCGGCCGCGGTCCGCGCCTTTCTGGAGCATCTCGTCGGCGCGTACCCGTTTCTCCAGGGCGAGGTGCGGGGCAAAGGTCTGATGCAGGGGATCGCCGTCAAAGCGGACGGACTGGCGGAGAGGATCTGCGCGCGCGCCTTTGCCCGGGGCCTGATCATGGAGACGTCCGGACCCAACAGCGAAGTGGTGAAAGTGATGCCGCCGCTGACCATCGGGGAGAAGGAACTGGAACAAGGGCTGTCGATTCTGGAGGAAAGCGTAAAAGACTGCCGGTGAAAGGAGAGAGCGTTTCATGATCGTCAAACACCTGGAAGAGATTGTCGGCACGGCCGACGACATTGACACCCCCACGTGGAACAGCAGGCGGTTTCTCTTGAAAAGGGACAACATGGGGTTTTCCCTGCACGACACGATCATCAAGGCGGGGACGGAGACGCTGATCTGGTACAAGAACCATCTGGAGGCGGTGTACTGCATCGAAGGCGAGGGAGAAATCGAGGTGGTCGGAGGGGAAACCTACCCGATCCAGCCGGGCATGATGTACGCCTTGAACGGTCACGAAAAGCACTACCTGCGGGCCAAAACCGCGATGCGCATGGTCTGCGTCTTCAACCCGCCGCTGACCGGCCGGGAAGTGCACGACGAAGAAGGAACCTACCCCCTGGCGAACGCGTAGACGCAGCAGCCCGGAAAGTATCGGAACGAGAGGAGAGGATCGCATGACCCATCCGCACCTTGCCGCCGAGGATGTGTACCCGTCCCGTGTCAGCGACCGACCGGCCATGCTGGAGCGAAAAGACCCCGTCGTCTACGGAGACGTCGCTGCCGGCGCAGGGCCGCTGGACGCCGAGGCCCTGGCCCGGTATGAGCGAAACGGCTATTTGTGCCTGCCGGGCTTTTTTTCCGCGAGCGACGTGCAGACACTGCGCAGCGAACTGAAGCGGCTGTGGGAACAAAGCCGGGACGCGGACAGAAACGAGGTGATCCGCGAACCGGACAGCCGGGACATCCGCTCCATCTTTGCCGTCCACCGCGATCACGACGCGTTCCGGCGGCTGTCGCGCGATCCCCGGATCGTCGGCATCGCCCGGCAGATCCTGGGCAGCGACGTGTACATCCACCAATCCCGCATCAACTACAAAAAAGGCTTTACCGGCAAAGAGTTTTACTGGCACTCCGACTTTGAAACCTGGCACATGGAAGACGGCATGCCGCGCATGAGGGCGCTCAGCTGCTCGATCACGCTGGAAGACAACCATCACTGCAACGGTCCGCTGCTGTTGATCCCCGGCTCGCACAAGACGTTTGTCTCCTGCGTGGGGCGAACGCCCGAAGCCCATTACGAACAGTCGCTGCGCCGGCAGGAATACGGCGTGCCGGATCAGGAAAGCCTGCGCCTGCTGACGGAACGGCACGGCATCGAAGCGGCGGTTGGCCCCGCCGGGACGGTCGTTTTCTTCGACTGCAACATCATGCACGGGTCCAACAGCAACATCACCCCGCTGCCGCGAAGCAACGTGTTTTTCGTCTACAACAGCATGGAAAACCGATTGACGTCCCCGTACTCCGGACAAAAGCCGCGCCCGGACTACATCGCCACCCGCGGCTGAAGCGGCGGCGCTTGTGCCGGAAGCCGCTTTTCCTGTCTGTGAAACGCGAACCGGGCTGTCTCCTTCTCCTGCAGGGGGAGACAGCCTTCATTGTGTTGACAACGTGACTGCGGATCACGGGGGAGACGGACAGGATTGCGTTCATCTGTTCCGTACCGGGACCAAAGCATTTGCCGTCCAACGGGTTCGTCGGGAACCTGTGGGGGATTGTCAGTGACATCACCTCCCGATTGGGGATATGGGTTCTGTTGGCTGCAATGATTGCTGCATGGAGCAGTCATCCAGGAATGGGAGCCGTCAAGGTGTTTGCATTCTTCGCCGGCATGCTGCTGAGTTATTACGTCTATTCGGCGTGGGTATTTGGCTTTTTCCCCACCCATGTCTTTATCCGTTGGGGTATAATAGCGGCAGCGTCGCCAATCGCAGCCTATCTGGCGTGGTTTGGCAGAGGAAACGGATGGATTGCAGCGTTTTGTGCCGCAATGCCCATCGGGTTGTTGGCGGCAGAGGGCTATCCGTTTTTTACAGGGGTTCCGTCCCGTTTGGATTTGACATGCTGTCTGCCATCATCCTGTTTCTCCTTATGCCTGCAAATAAAAAACAATGGCTGCGACTGTTGGCATCGGCATTGTCGTGTTTATCCTCAGACAGTCACATGTTCTTTTGTACCTGTTTGGTGGTCTATAACCAGGCAGCGGTGCATGAAGCGGCAGGCAGTCTCCTTGCAAAACAGATACCGATGGGGAGTGGGCGTCATGAGCGTTTACGATTTTTCGGCCAAAACAAACCGCGGCGAGCTGAAGCCGCTGGCCGATTACAGGGGAAAGGTGCTGTTGATCGTCAACACGGCCAGCCGGTGCGGGTTTACCCCGCAGTACCAGGGGCTGCAGAAGCTGTACGATGAGTTTCACGCATCGGGGTTTGAAGTGCTGGCGTTTCCCTGCAATCAGTTTCACAATCAGGAGCCCGGCTCGGACGAAGAGATCCGGGACTTTTGCCAGGTGAACTACGGGGTGACGTTTCCGCTGTTTGCGAAAGTGGACGTCAAGGGGCCGAACGCCCATCCGCTGTTCGTCTACCTGACGAAGCAGGCTCCGGGATTGTTGACGGACGGAATCAAATGGAACTTCACCAAGTTTTTGATCGACCGAAACGGCAGTGTGGTCAGGCGCTACGCTCCCGTGACCAGGCCGGAACGCATCGCGGCGGATATCAAGCGGCTGCTCCAAGAGGAGGCGTGATCGGGCTGCTCGGGTAGAACCGCCATGTGCGGCGACTCTGACACGTGTGCTCGTCACGTAGATAAACATGAACCTTCGGCGTCTACCCAACGCCGTTTTTTTCATTTCAAGAGATGTTTTGTCAGATTTTTCGCACAAATGATTGGACATGTTGTCAGAACATGAACCTTATATTTTCTCATATATTTAAATTCATAGAATTATTCGACATATAAAACAAGGGGGCAAGAATCGTGAGACTCAAAAAACGCGCGTCCATCCTCATGCCGCTGCTTCTCGCTGCCGTTTCCATCGCCGGCTGTAACTCGCAAGGCTCATCGTCCGGACAAACAGGACAAGCCGGACAAGCCGGGGAGGCCGCCAGCGCGGGGAGCGGTTCGTCGGCCACCGCCAAGATTTTGATTGCGACCCAAAGCCCCCTGTCCGGCTCCCAGTCGGCGATCGGCGACTCGATCAAGACAGGGGCGGAGTACGCCTTGCGATTGCAGCAGGACGAGTTCAAACAGATGGGATTTGACCTGCAGTTGTTTCCGCAGGACGACCAGGCCGATCCGAAAATCGGCGTGACCAACGCGGAGATGCTGGTCTCCAACCCCGATGTCCTCGGCGTGGTCGGCCATTTCAACACCGGCGTGGCCATTCCCGCCTCCGTGAAGTACGAGACAGGCAGCCTGGTGATGGTCTCGCCGGCCAACAGCGGCGTGCAGTTGACGGAGGAAGGCAAAAAGACCGTGCACCGGATCTGTGCCCGCGACGACGCGCAGGGGCCCAAAGGAGCCAAGTACGCCAAGGAAACGCTCGGGGTCAAATCCGTCTTCCTGCTTCACGACAAAACGGCGTACGGGCAGGGGCTCGTCGACCAGGTGAAAGCCCAGTTCGAAAAGGACGGCGTGCAGGTGTTGGGCTATGAAGGCGTCAATCAGGGGGAGAAGGACTACAACTTCGTGATCAACCAGGTGGTGGCGAAAAACCCTGACCTGATCTATTTCGGCGGCATCTACCCGGAGGCCGGGATTCTCGTCAAGCAGGCGCGGGAAAAAGGCTTCAAGGGGGTATTCATGGGCGGCGACGGCATCGACTCCCCCGACCTGATCAAGATCGCCGGACCCGAGGCTGCAGAGGGCGTGGTGTTCACCTCGCTGGCAGGGGACGTGAAGCAGACGGAAGAGGGACGGAAATGGGCGGAGGAGTACGAAAAGACGATGGGGAAAAAGCCGGAAACCTACTCCGTCTACGCCTTTGACTCCATGAACGTGATCCTCAACGGCATCAAGCAGGCGATCAAGGCCAACGGCGGGCAAAAGCCGACCCGCGAGCAGGTGCTGGAGGCGGTCCACAAGACGAAGGATTTTCAAGGGCAGTTCGTCAAAGTCTCGTTTGACGCCAAAGGGGACAACCAATACGCCGACGTGTTCATTTACAAGTACGAGAAAGACAAGACGACCTTCCTGGGCAAGATCGAGTAACAAGGAGAGCGGCCGATGTTCAGCGGAACATCGGCTTTTTTCCTGCCCGGGGCGGCTCCCTGCTCCCGGAGGAAGGCGAACAGCCCGGATCGCGGTGATCCGGGCTGCGTGCTCAGCGGTTCCATTCGTCTTGAAGCTGCTGATACTCCTCGGGGGTAAACAGGCTGGAGCGGGTGAGAAAGCGCACCCCTTCCGGCCCTTCCAGCGAAAACATGCCGCCGCGCCCTTCCACGACGTCGATGACGAGCCGTGTGTGCTTCCAGTATTCGTACTGGGCCCGGCTCATGTAGAACGGACATCCGCCGATTTCGCCCAACAGGACGTCGCTGTCTCCAATCAGAAATTCCCCCGCCGGATAGCACATCGGCGAACTGCCGTCGCAGCAGCCGCCCGATTGGTGAAACATCAGCGGGCCGTACTTGGCTTTGAGCCGTTCGATCAGCGCCAGCGCGGCGTCGGTAGCCAGCACCTTCTGCACGTCGGCCATTGCCTTTTCAAAAGAAGCCCAGCGCGTCGGGACTGTAGCTGACGAGCAGGTTTTTCGTCTGCTGGTAGTGATCCAGCATCATCTTGTGCGTTTCCCGGCCGATGCCGGACAGCTTGTACCCGCCGAACGCGGCGTGGGCGGGGTAGGTGTGGTAGCAGTTGGTCCAGACGCGCCCGGCCTGAATGCCCCGGCCCATGCGAAAAGCCGTGTTGATGTCCCGCGACCAGACGCCGGCGCCGAGCCCGTACAGCGTGTCATTGGCGATGGACAGCGCCTCTTCTTCGCTGGAAAACGTGGTCACGGCCACCACCGGGCCGAAGATTTCCTCCTGGAAAATGCGCATCTTGTTGTTCCCCTTGAAGACGGTCGGCTGGATGTAGTAGCCGTTTTCCAGGCCGCCGCCGAGCGCCTGCCGCTCTCCGCCGATCAGGAGTTCCGCGCCTTCCTGCTTGCCGATTTCGATGTAGGAGAGGATTTTCTCCACCTGTTCGGTAGAGGCCTGCGCGCCGATCATCGTCTCCGTGTCCAGCGGATTTCCCTGCTTGATCGCCTTGACGCGGGCCAGCGCTTTTTCCATGAACGGCTCGTAGATCGATTCGTGGATCAGGGCGCGGGACGGGCACGTGCACACTTCCCCCTGGTTGAGCGCAAACAGCACGAACCCTTCGATCGCCTTGTTCAAAAACGCGTCGTCCCTGGCAAAGACGTCGGGGAAGAAGATGTTGGGTGACTTGCCGCCCAGCTCCAGCGTGACGGGGATGATGTTCTGGGACGCGTACTGCATGATCAGGCGGCCTGTCGTCGTCTCCCCGGTAAAGGCGATCTTGGCGATCCGGCTGTTGGAGGCGAGCGGCTTCCCGGCTTCCAGCCCGAAGCCGTTGACGACGTTCAGCACGCCCGGGGGCAGGAGATCGCCGATCAGTTCCAGGAGGACCAGGATGGAAGCGGGCGTCTGTTCGGCGGGCTTCAGCACGACGCAGTTGCCCGCGGCCAGCGCCGGCGCCAGCTTCCAGGCGGCCATCAGCAGCGGGAAGTTCCACGGAATGATCTGGCCGACGACGCCGAGCGGTTCGTGGAAATGGTAGGCGACGGTATGGGAGTCGATCTCCGACAGCGTTCCCTCCTGTGCGCGGATGCAGCCGGCGAAGTAGCGGAAATGGTCGATCGCCAGCGGTATGTCGGCGGCCAGGGTTTCGCGGATGGGCTTGCCGTTGTCCCAGGTCTCCGCCACCGCCAGCATCTCCAGGTTGGCCTCCATCCGGTCGGCGATCCGGTTGAGCACGCGGGCGCGCTCCGCTGCTGACGTCCGGCCCCACGCCTCCTTGGCGGCATGGGCGGCATCCAGCGCCAGTTCGATGTCCTCGGCGGTGGAGCGGGGCACTTCGCAAAAGACCTGGCCGTTGACGGGGGAAACGTTGTCAAAGTACTCCCCTTTTACAGGCGGGACCCATTGGCCGCCAATGTAGTTTCCGTAGCGTTTCTTGAACGTCACCTTCGCGCCGTCCTGTCCGGGTTGCGCATAGATCATGGAAAACGCCTCCTTATTGATTTTTTTAATGGCTGCTGCCTCTTTCCATGTGCAAGGAAGATGCCAACCCCATAACCGGCGTCGTTTTCGGGCGAAATGCGGAACCATGCTTCATCCGCCTGTGCCGGGATGGAACAGCGGTGCTCCAAAACGGAACATTTATAAGATTCGGACGGTTGTGGTACGATAGAGGTACGAAACGATCGGAAAGGAGGCCTCTTCATGTCCTTTCAGGTTTCTCTGTCAGACTGTCCGCCTGATGTTGCCCTTTCGTGGAAGCGCTCTCATGAACGCGGTCTCAAACCGGATGACAAAGCGGATGACCAAATCATTACCGGCACGCTGATCAAGGAATTGATCGACCGGCACCGCTCCCTGGTCAACCATGCCGAAACGGTCTTTTCCAGGCTGTATCCGGTCATCCGGCAGTTCGGCTGCGTCGTCTTTTTGACCGACCGGGAAGGGACGATCCTGTATGCCAGCGGCGATGCCGATTTTGCCAGCCGCGCCGCCCAAGTGCAGCTTCAGGTGGGCGCCAACTGGCACGAATCGAGAAAAGGAACGAACGCCATCGGGGTGGCCATCGAGGAGAAGAGGCCGGCGCTCGTCCGGGGAAGCGAGCATTATTTTGTGGAAAACCGCTTTCTCACCTGCGCTTCGGCCCCCTTGTACGGCAGGGGCGGGGACTTTCTCGGCGTCATCAATATCAGCGGTCTGCACGACCGGTTTCAACCGGTGTTTGCGACCTTTGCGCCGCTTGCCGCCGAACTGCTGCAAAACCGCTTCATGATCGAGGAGATGGAAAAGGAGCAGTTGATCACGCTGCGGCATCTGGAGGCGGTCTCTGACCGCCATCCGCTGCCGCTGCTCACGCTGGACGCCGACCGGCGCGTGACCGGAGCCAACCGGGCGGCTCTCCGCCTCCTGGGAGAAGATTGCCTTGGCCAAATCTTTTCGCCCAAGCCCCACTTCCAGGTGATTCCGATCAAGGACGAGACACAGCGGGTCTACCGCTCCGTCGCGATCGGGACAAGCCCGGCCAGGGAAAAGACCGTCCGGCAGGAGCAGGGCCTGTATACCTTTGCCGACATCTACGGGGAGTGTCCGGCCATCCTCCGGGCCAAGGAACTTGCCCGAAAGGCGGCGGGGAGCCCGCTGGCCGTCCTGATCACCGGAGAGAGCGGGACCGGCAAGGAGCTGTTCGCCCAGGCGATCCACGCGGCCAGCGGACGGGGGCCGTTTGTGGCGGTCAACTGCAGCGCCATCCCTGACACCCTGATCGAGAGCGAACTGTTCGGATACGAGAAAGGGGCGTTTACCGGGGCGCAGAAAGAAGGGAGTCCGGGCAAGTTTCTTGCGGCCAACGGGGGAACGATCTTTCTCGACGAGATCGGGGACATGTCCCTCCGCGCACAGGCGGCGCTGCTCCGGGTGCTGCAGGAAAAAACGGTCACGCCCGTGGGCAGTGCCGTCGCCAAACAGGTGGACGTCCGCGTCATCGCCGCCACGCACCGGAACCTGCCGGCTGAGGTGCAGGCCGGCCGTTTTCGGGCCGATCTGTACTACCGGCTAAAGGGCATTACCCTGCATCTGCCCGCCCTGCGAGAGCGCAGCGATCTCCGACAACTGGCCGGCCACCTTCTGCGCAAGCATGCGGACACTCCGGCGGAGCTCTCCCCGGAAGCGCTGGACAAGCTGTGCAGGCATACCTGGCCCGGCAATATCCGGGAACTGTTGGCCGTGCTGCAGCAGGCGTCGTTTCTGGCGGAGGGCGCCGTCATCAGGCCGGAGCACGTGATGCTTGACGATCCCGGCGAGAGGGAGGACACGCCGTCTTCGCTGCGGCGGCACGAGCGGAAAGCGATCGAGGAGGCACTGTTGGCGACCCGCGGCAACATCTCCCAAGCGGCCCGGCTGCTGCACATCGGCCGCAACACGCTGTACCGGAAGATCAAAGGCTACGGCATCCGGCTGGGCACGGAAGCGGACAAAGGGCGCTCGCGGATTTGACAGCCCCCTTCCTTCCTGTCTACTATATACCCATCGGGGTACGTGAACGGGGTGATCCGTCCGTCCGCCGATCGGCAGAGGAAGAGGAGGCATGGCCATGAAGTACGGAGATCACGTGAAAAACCGCTTGAAGCGCGTCGAGGGTCAGGTCAGGGGCGTCCTCGGCATGATCGAAGCGGACAAGGACTGCAAGGAAGTGGTGGGGCAGCTCACCGCCATCCGCTCCGCCGTGGACAAGGCGATCGCCGTCATCGTCGCGGAAAATCTGGCGGAATGCATCAAACACGAGCTGGCCGAGGGCAGGGAAACGGACCAGATCGTGGAGGAGGCCGTCCGGCTGCTGGTGAAGAGCAGGTAAGCCCCTTGACGGCAGACAGGAAAGAGAACGGGGAAAAGGCGGGCTTCCCCCCCCCCCAAGGAAGGGTTCGGCATCGGTTGTCGCTTGGCCGAACCCTTCCTTGGGGGGGGAGGTCCGTTTTTTGATTTTTGGGGCAAACGGGGGCCAGCCCCTCCACTTCGATCACCTGCACGGCAATCTGCGCCTATTGAAATGGAACGCTTCTTCTTTGCGGCAGGCCAGTTCCAGCATGTTCCGGATGGTCATGCGGTCCTGAAACTCCCTGCCCACGTCGCAGATGATCCGGACGGAGTCATACGGACCCAACCACTCCCGCCCGCGTAATCACCGATCCCCGGCGCACAGGGCGCAGAGGGCAAGCGTTTGTACGCCGATGCCCAGCACCCGTTCGTCGATGTCGAACTTTTCGTTGTGGTGGCCGGCCGCCAGCGTCGTGCCGAAAACCAGGTAGGAAGCGAGACCGCCGCGCTGCTTCACCCGCTCCATCATGTACGTGGCGTCCTCGGAGCCGGACGCGTTCCGGGTGTCGACGATGCTGGTGACGCCGGCCACCTTGGAAGCCTGGGCGCGGATGTAGGGGAGCAGCTCCGGACTGGGGGAACTGCTGTCCGCTTTTCCGACGATGTCGATCTCCGCCTGTACGCCGTACATCGCGGCGGCGCCGTGAATCACGTCCATGGCCCTGGACAGGATGTACTCGTTTACTTCGCTCGTGTCGCCGCGCGTCTCCAGTTTGAACGCGGCGTGGTTGGGAATGATGTTTCGCCCGCTGCCGGCATGCAGCACACCGACGTTGATCCGCGAGTTGCCGCCGCTGTGGCGGGAGATGGCATGGAGATTAAGCACGGCGGAAGCGGCAGCCAACAGCGCGTTTTTGCCGTCTTCGGGATGCCCGCCCGCATGGGAGGCGACGCCTCTGTAGGTGACGTCGATCTTGGTCGTGGCGAGGTAGCCGTCAGCGCCGCAGACCACTTCCCCCAGCGGAACGCCGGTGCCGACGTGGCAGGCGAAGAAGAGATCGACGTCATCGACGACGCCCGCTTCCACCATGGACCTGGCTCCGCGCACGCCTTCCTCCGCGGGTTGAAAGATCAGCTTCACCCGGCCGTGCAGGTCGCCTTTCATCCGGCTCAGCACATAGGCCAGGCCAAGCCCGATCGCCGTGTGGGCGTCATGGCCGCAGGCGTGCATCATGTTTGCGTTGACGGAGGCGAACCCTTCCGCCGCGGGCAGGTGGTCGGCATCGGCTGACTCCTGCAGGTCGAGCGCGTCCATGTCCACGCGAAACGCGACGGTGGGACCGGGACGGCCCGAATCGAGAATCCCGACGACGCCCGTAAATCCCCCGGACAAACGGGGAAGCCACTCGGTGACGGCCCCTTGCGACAGCGCCCGCTGTTCCTGCTGCTGCAAAAACGCTTCCGAAGGCACGCCCATGCGCGCTTCCGGCTTGATGACCTCGCGTCCCGCCTTCACCTCGAATCCCCATTCCTGCAGGGTGCTGGCGACGATGCTGGCGGTGCGAAACTCCACCCACCCCGATTCGGCGTAGCGGTGAAAATCGCGGCGCCACTTCAGCAGCGTGGGGGACAGTTCTTCCACAATCGAGTGCACACGTTTCTCCATGATTCTTCTCCTTCAATCCGGGTCATGATCCGTTTCTTTTGGGAATAATGTAAGAATTATGCCAATAATCATTTGCTGTTCGCTTTTTCTCGGCCGGTTCCTTCTCCATCATCAATCATTTCCAAATTGACACGATATTCATAATATTCTATAGTATTGGGGTAGCGTCCAACAACCACGCGCCGAATGAAAACATCATCCTCGACGACTACGTCCAGGGGATCAAGCACATTGCCGCCATACTGGAGGCATTCGCCCACGAGGCGTAACAAAGGAGGCGTCCACTTCATGGAACAGATTCCCGTCTTGTATCAACGTTCGGACATTCTCGCCAAAGCCGGCGCGCTGAGAGAGCAGGCGGCTGCCTGGCGGCGCGACTTCCATCGGCATCCGGAGCTGAGCTTCGAGGAAGTGCGCACGTCGGAGATCGTCGCCCGCCACCTGCAGCAGTTGGGATTGGAGGTGAGGCGCGGCGTGGGGCGCACCGGCGTGGTGGGCGTGCTCAGGGCCGAACAGCCCGGGCCGGTCATCGGACTGCGCGCCGACATGGATGCCCTGCCGATCCAGGACCAAAAGGAAGCGGCGTATCGATCGACGGTGCCGGGCAAGATGCACGCCTGCGGACACGATGCCCACACCAGCATGCTGATGGGGGCGGCCCAGTTTCTTTCCCAGGTGGAGCGGCCGCCGAGAGGTACGGTCGTCTTTGTCTTCCAGCCGGCCGAAGAAGATGGCGGTGGGGCCAACGTGATGATCGAGGACGGTCTGCTGCGCGACTACGGTATCGAGGCGATGGCCGGGCTGCACGTCTTTCCTGGCGTGCCCGTCGGGGAGGTGACGGCGGTGCGCGGGGTGGGCTGTGCCGCTGCCGACACCATCCGCATCACGATCATCGGCCGGGGCGGACACGCCGCCCATCCCCATCTGGCCGTCGACTCGGTGGCAGTCGCGGCGGAGGTGATCTCCGCCCTGCAGCAGATCGCCAGCCGGCAGGTGGACCCGCTCGATCCGATCGTCATCACCATCGGCAAAATCCAGGGGGGCACGGCCAGCAACGTGATTGCGCCCCAGGTGGAACTCCTGGGGACGGTGCGCACCCTGAATCCCGCTTTGCGGGAACAGATGCCGGCGCGAATCGAACAGGTGGTGAGCGGCGTGACCTCGGCGATGGGAGCCGCGTACGCGTTTGACTACGAGTTCGGCTATCCCTCCATCATCAACGACGACAGGATGGTGGATCTGGTGATGGAGACGGCGGAGCAGGTACTCGGTCCGGGCCGGTGCCGGCTGGTGAAACCGTCGATGGGCGGAGAGGACTTTTCGTATTACACGCATCACGTGCCCGGCGTCTTTTTCCGCCTCGGCGTGGGCAATCCGGAGAAACTGACGCCGTATCCGCTGCACCACCCGCTGTTTGACATTGACGAGGACGCGCTGCCGGTCGGCATTGCCATGCTGTCGGCGCTGGCGCTGAACTACCTGGGGCGCTGACCGGGTGCCAATGATCGGCTGCCCGGCTGTGACCCGCTGCACAATAAGGTGCGTGCCACATGACCGGCTTTGACATCCACGACCACCACAACACCTCTGCGGAAGCCGTACGATGAAAGCAGGAGCGAATAGCGAAAAAACAGCGTCCTTTCGCCGGAAGGGACGCTGTTTTTACCGGATGAACGCCAGGATGGAAGACAGCTCCGCCTGCAGCTTTTCAATCTCCATGCGGTTCAACAGGAGCGGCAGCATGCCTGTGGAGATGACCAGCGAATCCTGGCCGCTGTTGATCACCCTTGTCAGCAGCTCGTACACGTCTTCCACCTGCCGGGTGTCCCATACGGAATGCGTTGGGATGCTTTTTATTTCGGTGACGGTAAACTCGTGAGCGTCCGGGTCCGCTTCGCCCGAAATCATGGAACCGGCGATGAACTGGTTCATTGGATGGATTCCTCCCGTCATGGTCAACCTTGCCATACCTGTTAGGATTTCCAGTCTGCCCCGTTTTTATCGGATTGGCCTCCTGCCGTGATCACTCTCCGGCAGCTTGCGGGCCCTTTTCTGTTGCACGGATACCCGCACCGGGCGCTGCGGTTTTGAATCAACGGCGTGCAGGATTTTGGATGGCGGCAGGAGAAGTTCCCTCTGTGTGAAACAAGCAGCCATCAGCGGAAGGGAGCGGAAACGATGACAGTGCAGAAGGAAGACGTGGTGATCGGGTTTGTCGGCACCGGCGTCATGGGGAAAAGCATGGCGTCCCATTTGATGAAGGCGGGTTACCGCGTGCTCGTGTACAACCGGACCAAGGCAAAGGCGGAGGAGCTGATCGCGCAGGGGGCGACGTGGATGGACCGGGTGTCCGATCTGGCCGCGGCGGCGCGGGTGATCATCACCATGGTCGGCTATCCGAAAGACGTGGAAGAGATCTATCTGGGGACGGACGGCATCGTTCACCATGCCAAGCCCGGCGCCTACCTGATCGACATGACCACGTCCAAGCCGTCCCTCGCCCGGACGATTTACGAAGAGGCGAAAAAGCGCTCGCTCTTTGCCTTGGACGCGCCGGTCTCCGGCGGTGACGTGGGGGCGCGGGAAGCGCGTCTGACCATCATGGTGGGCGGCGACGAGGACGCCTACGCAGCAGTGGAGCCGATCTTGCGGGTGATGGGCACCAACGTGATCCGGCAGGGCGGACCCGGCGCCGGCCAGCACACCAAAATGTGCAACCAGATCGCCATCGCCACCAACATGATCGGCGTCTGCGAAGCGATCGCGTACGCGAAAAAAGCGGGACTGGACCCGTCCCGCGTGCTGCAGAGCATCGAGGCGGGAGCGGCGGGAAGCTGGTCGCTCAGCAACCTGGCGCCGCGGATGATCGCCGGCAATTTCGCCCCCGGCTTTTACGTGAAGCACTTCATCAAAGACATGACCATCGCGCTGGAAGCAGCCAAGGAGATGGGGCTGATGACCCCCGGTTTGGAGCTTTCCAAATCGCTGTACGAGGAACTGGCCGCGCAGGGCGAGGAGAACAGCGGCACCCAGGCGCTGATCAAATGGTTTGACAAGGAGTTCGCGGCGTCCGTGTGACGAAGCGATGGGCCGACGCGGCGTATCGGCACATGGAAGCAGAACCGGCCCGTCCCGGGAGCAGTCCCCGGCAGGCACGGTCGCGTTTCGACAAACAAAATGCCAGACGATCGGCTCGTCTGGCATCTGTTTTTTGGCGGGACGAGGTGTGCCGGTGGCGTCGTGAATGCGCCCCGGCTTCGCCTGTCCGCTCCGTCAGCGGTTGTCCACCTTTTCCGGATACATGTCGTGGTTCATCAGGCGGTACTCCGCCATCTTCTCGTACTTGGTGCCCGGTCTGCCATAGTTGCAGTACGGATCGATGGAGATTCCGCCGCGCGGGGTGAACTTGCCCCACACCTCGATGTATTTCGGGTCCATCAGCTTGATCAGGTCGTTCATGATGATGTTGACGCAGTCCTCGTGGAAGTCGCCGTGGTTGCGGAAGCTGAACAGGTACAGCTTCAGCGACTTGCTCTCCACCATTTTTTTGTCCGGGATGTAGCTGATGTAGATGGTGGCAAAGTCGGGCTGTCCGGTAATCGGACACAGGCTGGTGAACTCCGGACAGTTGAATTTGACAAAGTAGTCGCGGTACGGATGCTTGTTGTCAAACGTCTCCAGCACATCGGGATCGTATGTGTAGCTGTATTTCGTCTGCTGGTTGCCCAGCAGCGTGAGCGAAGAAAGATCTCGTTCCTGACGGTTATCCATGCAACATTCCCCCGTTTCTTATGCAAAAACGTGCCAATCAGTCAGACGCCCCGCTTGTTGCCCCACACCAGCGCGTGTAGCTGGGGCAGCACTTTGACGTCGTTCATGTCGGCTGCGGTCATCGTCCGCTCGATCAGCCATTCGTAGGCCGCCAGCAAGCGGTCCCGCAGACCGGCGAGATCGGCCTGCGCCACGTCGTCGTTCCCCGCCTGCAGAAAAAAGGGAACGCGCGGGTACCGCTGATGCACCTGGCGGGCGTAGTCAAAATCGGCTTCGTCAAACACGACGACCTTCAGACTGGTGTGCACATCGCCGGTTCGGCCGGACAGCGCGTGCACCATCGCATCCAGCGCGGCGAAGTCGGTGGTCATCCCGGAACTGGGCGGTTTGGGCGAAATCGTCACGTCATCGACCAGCAGCAGCCAATCCTGCCACCGGCTGCCCTGCGTCTCGACGGCCGTCCGGATGTTTTGCTCCCGCAGCAGCCGGACGAGCTGCCCGACGTTGGCGATCAGCGCCGGATTACCGCCCGAGATGGTGACGTGGGCAAAGCGGTCCTGCCCGATCCGGCGCAGCTCCTGCCAGATTTCCTCCGGCGTCATCTGCCGGATTTCGCCTGCGGCCGAGCCGTCCCAGGTAAAGGCGGAGTCGCACCAGCGGCAGCGGTAGTCGCAGCCGGCGGTGCGCACAAACATCGTTTTCTGGCCGATCACCATGCCTTCTCCCTGAATGGTGGGGCCGAAGATTTCCAGCACCGGAATGGTGTTCACTCGTACATCCACTCCCGTCTCGCCTCGGCGTAGCTGGTCGGCGTCTCGTACAGGCGGACAAACTCCACGCGGGCGCCGTCGTACCGGTCGCGGTACGCTTCCGAGCAAAGCTGCGCCTCCATCTGCTCGAACAGCCAGACCACCATGTTTTCCGCCGTGGTGTTCATCGGGGGAAGCATCTCGTTCAGGTAGCGGTGGTCCAGGTACACCTCGATGTGCCGCTTCCAGATCTCCTTGATGTCGCCGAAATCGATGACGATGCCGATCTCATTCGGATAGCCGCTGATGCCGAAGACCACCTTGTAGGTGTGGCCGTGCAGGTTTTTGCACTTTCCTTCGTAGGCGTGCAGGTGGTGAGCGGCGTCAAAGGTAAACTCCTTGCTGACCAGCACCCGCTTGCGATGGTAGCGAAGCTGTTCTTTCTGAATCTCTTTGCCCAGCGTTTGCAGGCGGTCGACAATGCGGAAGTCAAAAAAACCGCTCATCAGGCCTTCACCTCCCCGCGTTCCCGCAGGTAGGCCTCCAGGCCGGCTTTCCGCAAGGTGCAGGCGGGGCATTCGCCGCAGCCGTCTCCTTTGATGCCGTTGTAGCAGGTGAGCGTTTTTTCGCGGATAAAGTCAAACGCGCCCAATTCGTCGGCCAGTTTCCAGGTCTCCGCCTTGTTCAGCCACATGAGCGGCGTATGGATGACGAAGGGGTAATCCATCGCCAGGTTGAGCGTGACGTTCAGCGACTTGATAAACGCGTCGCGGCAGTCGGGATACCCGCTGAAGTCCGTTTCGCACACGCCGGTGACCAGGTGGCGGGCTCCCCGCTGTTTCGCGAAGACGGCGGCAAACGACAAGAACAGCAGATTGCGTCCGTCTACGAATGTGGAGGGAAGCTGGCCGTCTTCCTGGGCGATCGGAATGTCGGTTCGGGTCAGCGCGTTGGGCGCCAGTTGATTGAGCAGGCTCATGTCCAATACCGTGTGTTCTACACCCAATTCCCCGGCAATCTGCCGGGCGCATTCGATCTCCAGTTTGTGCCGTTGCTGATAGTCAAACGTGATGGCGGCCACGTCGCCAAACTGCTTGCGCGCCCAGAACAGGCAGGTCGTGCTGTCCTGGCCGCCGCTGAAGACGACGACGGCTTTTTCCTGTTTCATGCTCTCCATCTCCTTTGCGTTGTGGTGGAAGAAAGAGAGTTCTTGAACCGAATCCTGCAAAAAAAACAAAACAATACCAAGGGTACTGTTTTTCACCTTAGTTTTTTATAGAGGGAGTTCGCGAACCTCTCCCATGCGTGCGCATGGATTTTCCGGTATGCAGTTGTCAGGCGGTATGGGCATGGCTATTCTGATTATACACTATTTTTGCCGCCAGCGCGGACTGCCGTTATTTGGCTGGCCCACATCAGTCCGACAAGCTGCGGCCGGTTTACCATGGAGAACACGAGAGAACGGAGGAAGCGCGATGGTGTTGGAAGTTATTGCGACAACGGTGGAGGACGCCAAACGGGCGGAGCGGGGAGGAGCGGATCGGATCGAGCTGATCAGCGGCATCCTGGAAGGGGGCGTGACGCCCAGTTGGGGTCTGATCGACGCGGTGGTCAAGGCCGTCTCCATTCCGGTCAACGTCATGGTGAGACCGCACAGCCAGACGTTTTGCTACACGGCCGACGATCTGCGGGTGATGCGCGAAGACATTCGCGTCATCCGCGAGAACAGCGCGGCGGGCATCGTCCTCGGCATCCTGACGCCGCAGGGAACGGTGGATACGGCAGCGCTGGAGGAGCTGCTGGCCGAAGCGGAAGGGCTGGACGTCACGTTCCACCGCGCCTTTGACGAGGCGGCCGACCAACTGGGAGCGGCCCGCGTGCTGCTTCACTATCCGCAGGTGCGGCGGATTCTCACATCCGGGGGACAGCGGAGCGCGCTGGACGGGGCGGAGCGGATCGCCGAACTGGTGCGGATGACCGCGGGAACGCATCTGTCCATCATGGCGGGCAGCGGCCTGACGCTGACGACGATGGCCGATGTGATCCGCTCCACCGGCGTGGCCGAAGTCCATTTCGGCACCGGCGTGCGCGAAGACGGCCAGGCGCTGAAGCCTGTGGACGAGGCGAAGGTGGCGGCAGTGAAAGCGGCGCTGAAAACGCTGGTGATGGAACGGCCCGGCCATTGAGCCGGGAGCGAATGACGACAGCAGCGGCGGATATGTAAAATGATGTGATGAAGCGGTGCGACTCCACGAGCTGGAGTTGCCCGCAGGTAAAAAGTCTAATTGTAGCTAAGGAGCAGATGAAGATAAATGAAGATAAGAATCTCTATACTCTGTGGATTATTCATCATTCTATTGTTCATAAGCCGTTATTTTTATAATGTGGTCAACGCTCCAATATATACGTTAGAACAAAACGTAAAAGAGGTAATTTTTAATGGTACTGAATATTCCATAAGTAAGGTAACCATAAATGGTAATGTTTACTACTGGGATATATCTGCTGATCCAGCAAACTTTACTTATGGGAAACTGATTGGTCAAACACAATATGGTGAAAGGATTTATGAAGTGAAAAATGACAAATCAAAAGTAATGATTACTTCTTTCATGAATCCTCAGTTTATCTACACGAAAGACAAAAGTTACTGAGAAAAGTTGTGAGTGCTAATCTAATTCTTATCATCTAGCAATATGACGATCATAAAAAATTGGCCACCGTATCCGGCCTGCGGACAGTGCTCCATTCGACGTTAGTAGCCGGGCGTACGCTTTGACAAATTCCCGTTCATCTTGCAGAACTGATTCGCTCGTTTTGTGACACTCAGCCTGGCAAAGTAGATCCGCGCGAATCTAAATCCATCCAACCAGGTGTCAGCATGCTGTATTCCCGGGACGAAAACTATTGAATCCTAAGGTGTGAAAGAACCCCGGAAAAGTGCAGAGATTCGAGAATGATTGAAGACCGTTTAACGGCATGTCAGCATAAATCATTGGCGATAGATCTAACGAAAAAATTTCGAAAAGTCAATCATTGAGAATCAACGTCAGACGTAGTATTATTTAATTAATTTAATAAAGTATGTATGCATTCCGCTCTCCACGGCCCTGCCGGTTGGCAGCCGGAAAAGCAAGGGTTGACGTTGGCAAGCATCTGGAAACGCAAGGGCTGCCGCCGGCATATTGCCGGCGAGAGGGGAAAGGAAAGGGTGGTGTTCGTGGAGATCTACGCGCGGCTGCACGTGAGATTTCGCGAGGAGTTTGGCGTACGGGAAGACGTCCGCGTCTTCTTTGCGCCGGGGCGGGTCAATCTGATCGGGGAGCATACCGATTACAACGGGGGCTATGTGTTTCCCGCCGCCCTCACGTACGGTACCTGGGCGCTGGCCGCTCCCCGGCAGGACGGCGTGTACCGGTTTGCCTCCGTCAATTTTCCCGGGAAAACCTCGTGCGAAGCGGCCCGCATCGTCTACCGGGCGGAAGACGGATGGGCCAATTATCCGAAGGGCGTTCTGCATGAACTGGCGGCGCTGCCGGAATGCTCCCCGCTGCTGAAGGGGGCGGATTTGCTGTTTTTCGGGAACATTCCCAACGGCGCGGGACTGTCGTCTTCGGCCTCCGTCGAATTGGCGGCCGCTGCGGCCGTGACCGCCCTGGCGGGGATCGACGTGCCGATGGTGGAGCTGGTCAAACTGGCGCAGCGGGCGGAAAACCGCTTCGTCGGGGTGCGCTGCGGGATCATGGATCAGTTCGCGGTCGGGATGGGGAAAAAGGACCATGCCATCATGCTGAAATGCGACACGCTGGCTTACGAATACGTGCCTTTTCACATCGACGGATACAAGCTGGTGATCGCCAACTCCAACAAGCGGCGGGCCTTGACCGATTCCACGTACAACGAACGCCGCCGGGAGTGCGAGGAAGGACTGCGCGAACTGCAGCAGCGTCTGCCGCATCTCCGCTCGCTGGGCGATCTTTCCGGCGACGAGTGGCGGCAGGTTTGCACGGCACTCCCCAACGGCGTGATTCGCAGGCGGGTGGAGCATGTTGTCGCTGAAAACGAACGGGTCATCCAGGCGGCGCAATGCCTGGCGGCCGGCGATTTGCACGCGTTCGGCCGCCTGATGAAAGCCTCGCATGAATCGCTGCGCGACCTGTACGAAGTGACCGGGTTCGAACTGGATGCGCTGTTCGAAGCGGCGGCACAGGCCGACGGCTGCATCGGCACCCGCATGACGGGGGCGGGGTTCGGCGGCTGCACGGTCAGTCTGGTGAAGGCGGACGCCGTGGACGCGTTCATGCGTCAGGCAGCCGGACATTACACGCGAGCCACAGGGCTGGTGCCCGACTTTTACGTGTGCGAGCTCGGAGACGGAGCGGGCGAAGTCGTGCTGCCCCCTTCCGTGTAACGTCAGCACGCATGCCGGAAGAGAAACGAGAGCAAGGAGGAATCTGGTCAATGGCTGAACTGCGCTACAATCCCCTTTTGCGCGACTGGACGATGGTGGCGTCCAACAGGCAGCACCGTCCGCACATGCCCAAGGATACCTGCCCGTTTTGCCCGGGCTCGGGCAGGGTGCCGGACCACTACGACGTGTACAAGTACGACAACGATTTTCCCGTGTTGACGCCCGATCCGCCGGAACCGGACCCGGTGCAGACCTCCCTGTACCGAACGGCGAAGTCGTACGGAAAGTGCGAGGTGATTCTGTACTCGCCCGACCACACGAAAACATTGCCGGAACTTTCCGTCGATCATATCGTCAAGCTGGTCGACCTGTGGGCGGAGCGTTTTGCCGAACTGGAAAAAGACCCTCGCCACCAGTACGTGTTGATTTTTGAAAACCGGGGCGAAGAATGCGGGGTCACCATGCCCCATCCGCACGGACAGATTTACGCCTACTCGAAAATGCCGCTGAAAATCAAGCAGGAGCTGGAAAGCTGCAGGCTTCACCATCAAGAGACAGGCAAGTGCCTGCTCTGCCAGATGAATGACGAGGAGAAGAACTTCGAACAGCGGGTCATCGTCGAGAACGACCACTTTCTCGCCTATCTGCCCTTTTTCACGGATTACCCGTACGGCGTGTTTATCGTCAGCAAACAGCACAAGACGGCGATCACCGATTTCACCGCGGACGAGAAACGAAGCCTGGCCGCGATCCTCCGCGACACCACCGGGGCAATGGATCAACTGTTCGAGAAGCTGTTCCCGTACATGATGGTCATGCACCAACGCCCCGTCAACGGCGAAAACGTGGAGGACTACTACCATTTCCACATTGAGTTTTACACGCCGCTGAGGGAAAGAGACAAAATCAAGTACTACGCGTCCTCGGAGATGGGGGCGTGGGCGGCGACCAATCCCCAGTCCGTGGAAGAGACGGCTCCCCGGCTGCGGGAAGCGTATCGGCGGTTTTTGCAAAAAGAAGGGCGCCTGCCAGAGGGAGGCGGCGCGTGATGGCGATTCTGGTGACGGGCGGAACGGGGTACATCGGCAGTCACACCGTGGCGGAGCTTCTCGCTCACGGCGAAGAGGTGATCGTGGTGGACAACCTCCGTACGGGACACGAGCGGGCCGTGCTCGGCGGCACGTTGTACCGCGGAGACATCCGGGACCGGCAGTTTCTGGACGAGGTGTTTCGCGCCCATGAGATCGAAGCGGTGATTCACTTCGCGGCCAAATCGCTCGTCGGGGAGAGCGTCCGCGATCCGCTCGCCTATTACGACAACAACGTGATCGGAACCCATACCCTGGTGTCGGCGATGGTGGAGCACGGCGTCCGGAAGGCGGTCTTTTCTTCGACGGCGGCCGTCTACGGCGAACCCGAGCGCATCCCGATCCGGGAAGAAGACCCGACCGTTCCCGCCAATCCGTACGGCGAAACCAAACTGGCCATGGAAAAGATGTTCCGCTGGTGCGACCAGGCGTACGGACTGAAGTCGATCTCGCTGCGCTACTTCAACGCGGCCGGCGCCCACCCGGACGCGATCATCGGGGAAGACCACGAGCCGGAGAGCCACCTGATTCCGCTCGTCCTGCAGGTGGCGCTGGGACAGCGGGAGCAGATCGAGATGTTTGGCGACGACTACCCGACCGAAGACGGGACGTGCATTCGCGATTACGTGCACGTCATGGACCTGGCGAACGCACACTGGCTCGCGCTGGACTATCTCCGCACGCACAACCGGAGCGATGTGTTCAACCTGGGGAACGGCACGGGCTTTTCCGTGAAACAGGTGATCGACACCGCGCGGAAAGTGACGGGCCATCCGATCCCCGCCAAAGTGAGCCCCCGGCGGGCGGGAGACCCGGCCGTGCTGGTCGCTTCCGCCGACAAGGCGAAACGGCTGCTGAACTGGCATCCGCGCTGCCCCGAGCTGGAGACGATCATCGAGAGCGCGTGGAACTGGCACCGCCGCCATCCGCGCGGCTACGCCGGTGTGGACCGGTAAATCGGGGGGAGAGGAGGGGCAGATGTGAAATGAACGCAAAGGCAGAATACGGACGCTGGCTTCGGCATGAAGAGCTGGATCCGGACTTGAGACGGGAACTGCTCCTGATCGAAGGAGACGAGCGTGAAATCGAAGATCGGTTTTACCGGTCGCTGACATTCGGCACCGGCGGGCTGCGCGGCGTTCTGGGGGCCGGCACCAACCGGATGAACCGCTACACGGTCCGCAAGGTGACGCAGGCCCTGGCCCGCTTCCTCGCCCGGCAGGGGGAAACTGCGATGCGGCGAGGAGTGGTCATCGCGTACGACTCCCGCCGGCAGTCTGCCGCATTTGCCCGGGAGGCGGCGCTGGTCCTGGCGGCCAACCGGGTAAAGGCGTACCTGTTTGAGGGAGTGTGCCCCACGCCCGAACTGTCCTTTGCCGTCCGCCATCTGGGGGCGGCCGCCGGGATCATGATCACGGCGAGCCACAATCCCCCCGAATACAACGGCTGCAAGCTGTACGGAGCCGACGGTGCCCAGATCACCGCCGGCGTGGCGGAGGCCATCGCAAACGAAATGGCGGTCGTGGACGAACTGGCGGTACCGCTGGCGGACGCGGAGGCGGCGGTGTCACAGGGATTGCTGGAAGAGGTTGGCGCGGCGGTGGACGAGGCGTATGCCGCCCGGCTGCGCACGTTGGCGTTCCAATCCCGGGAGAACAACGCGGACTACCGCGTCGTCTACACGCCGCTGCACGGGACGGGCAGCGTGCCGGTGCAAAGGAGCCTGCGCGACATCGGCTTCCGGCATGTGACCGTCGTACCGCAGCAGGAATGGCCGGATGCTGATTTTCCGACGGTGGCCGCTCCCAATCCGGAAGACCCGGCGGTGTTCGCCCTGGCGATCGAGACGGCCGAAAAGGCGGGAGCCGACCTGGTCATGGCCACCGACCCCGATGCCGACCGCGTTGGCGTCGCGGTGCGGGACGGCAGCGGCTCATTCGTCTGCCTGACCGGCAACCAGTTGGGAGCGCTGCTGCTCGCCTACATCCTGTCCCAGCGAGCGAGTCGAAATGCGCTGCCCGACAACGGCGTGATCGTGAAAACGATCGTCACGTCGGAGATGGGGACCGCGATTGCCGCCCGGTACGGCGTGGAAACGGTGGAGACGCTGACCGGCTTCAAGCATATCGCGGAAGCCGTCAGGCGGTGGGAAGAGACGGGGGAAAAGACGTTCCTCTTTGGCTACGAGGAGAGCTGCGGCTATCTGATCGGCGACTTCGGCCGCGACAAGGACGCGGTCCAGGCGTGCATGCTGACGGCGGAGATGGCGGCCTACTATGACAAACAGGGGCGGAGCCTGCATCAGGTGCTGCTGGAGCTGTATGAACAGGTAGGGTTCTATCAGGAAGATCTGGTTTCGATCACGTGGAAAGGCAGGGAGGGGGAGGAACAAATCCATCGGCTGATGGAGCGCCTGCGCAAGCAGCCTCCTGAACGGGTGGGTGATGTTCCGGTGGCCGTACGCAAGGATTACCTGCCCGGAATCGAGGGGCTTCCTCCGGCTGACGTGATCAAAATCCTGCTCGCGGACGGTTCGTGGTTTGCGGCCCGTCCTTCCGGCACGGAGCCGAAGATCAAGTTTTACTTCGGCGTAAAGGGAACGGACCCGGCAGACGCGAGCGAACGGCTCAACCGCTTGAAAACGGACGTCCTGCAGTTCATCCAAAAGGCGGAAGGAAGTGACCAGGGCCATGTCCTCTGACGCGGCGGTAGCGAAAATACGGGCGTTTCTGAAAGCGCGAAAGCTGGACGGGGTGCTGCTCCGCACACGGTCCAATTTCGCCTGGGCGACCGGGGGAGGGGACAACCACATCGTCAACACGACGGCGTTGGGCGTGGCGGACCTGCTGATCCTTGCCGACAACATCTACTGCATCACGTCGCGGATGGAAGCCGCCCGCATCCGTGACGAGGAGCTGGCCGATTTCGGCTGCGAGTTCGTCACGCCTGAATGGTACGAGGGGAACGATGAAGCCATCCTGCAGTTGTGCGCGGGAAAAGCGGTGGGCGCCGACGTCTGGTTCCACCACCTGCCCAATGTGGCGAACGAACTGGCGCAGGTCCGGTACACGCTGACGGAGGAGGAGATGGAGCGCTACCGCCGGCTGGGGCGAACGGCGGCAAAAGCGCTCGAGGCCGCCTGTCGGGAGCTGCAGCGGGGGTGGACGGAGCACGAAATCGCCGCCCATCTCGCGGCCAAGGTGATGAGAGAAGGAATCAACCCGCAGGTGCTGTTGGTCGCCACGGACGAGCGGATTTACCGCTATCGCCACCCGATTCCCACGGACAAGAGGCTGGACCGCTACGCCATGCTCGTGTTGTGCGCGGAAAAGGGGGGACTGGTGGCGAACGTCACCCGTTTTGTCCATTTCGGGGACCTGCCGCCCGCCTTGGAAGAAAACAAGCGGAAGCTGGCGGAGATCGAGATCGCGATGATTGCGGCGACAAGGCCGGGAGCGAAGATGGCCGACATCCTGCAGCGGGGGATCGAAGCGTACCAACGGGTAGGGTACCCGGACGACTGGCGGCTGCTGCACCAGGGAGGACCGAGCGGCTACGCCTCCCGGGAATTGCTCGTGGTGCCGGGAGGAGAAGGCGTTGTCCAGGCGCAGCAGGCCTTCGCCTGGAATCCGGCCATCCGCGGCATCAAGATGGAAGATACCTTCCTCGTTCACGAAGCGGACATTGAATTCATCACGCACACGGGCGAATGGGTGTACATGGAGGCGGCAAGCGAGGGGCGGACCTACCTGCGGCCGGACATCCTGATCCGCTAGGCCGGGAAGCGGCGGAACAAACGACCGGACTGGCGCCGGACAGCGGCTTGTGGTATCACTGGTGTGTGGGTTGCGCACATCGGGCACGCTGACGGAAAGGAGGGAAACGCATGGTCCGAGGCATGGCAGGAAGCTTTCAGTTGATGAAATCGCTGAACAAGTCGCTGATCTTGAACGTCATCCGCACCGAAGGCCCCATTTCCCGCGCCGACATTGCGAAACGGACGCAGTTGACCGCTCCGACGGTCACGAACATCGTCGGCGAACTGCTGGAATCCGGCCTGGTGATCGAAAGCGATCTGGGCGCCTCCAGCGGCGGCCGCAAACCCATTTTGCTGCGCATCCATTCCCAGGCGTTTCAGGTCATCGGCATCGACGTGGGAGCGCGCGACATCAAGCTGGTGCTGACCAATTTGGACGCGGAGATTCTCGACTCGCTCCGGGTCAGCATGCCCGCCGACCTGTCCAACGAACGGCTGCTTGCGCTGTTGGCAGAGGCCGTCCGCGGCATCATGGACCGGAATCGGCTGAACAAATCGTCCGTGATCGGCATTGGCGTGGGGATGCACGGGTTGGTCAACCCGGCCGAAGGGGTGTCGATCTACGCCCCCAACCTGAACCTGCGGAACATTCCGATTCGCGATTGGCTGCAGACAGCGTTTGCGCTGCCCGTCGAAGTGGAAAATGACGTGCGGGCCATGGCGCTGGGCGAAAGCTGGTTCGGCAGCGGCCGGGGAATCGATCACTTCGTCTGCGTCAATGTGGGGCGCGGCGTCGGGGCCGGGATTATTATCGACCGGAAGCTGTTTGACGGAACCACCCACACGGCCGGCGAGCTGGGGCACATCACCGTCGATCCCGAAGGACCGAAGTGCAGCTGCGGCAACTACGGCTGCCTGCAAGCCCTCGTCTCCGGTCCGGCGATCGCCAGCCGGGCCAAGGCGGAGATGCAGCGGGGCCGAACAAGCATCATCGCTGAACTGGCAGGCGGAGACGCGGATGCGATCACGGGCGAAACCGTCCATGCGGCCGCGCTGCAGGGGGACGCGCTGGCCATTGAGGTGCTGCAGGCTGCGGGCCGTTACCTGGGCATCGGGATCGCCGCCGTGATCAACTTCCTCAATCCGGCGCGGGTGATCATCGGCGGAGGAGTGGCCAAAGCGGGAGATTTTCTGCTGGAGGCGGTCAACGAGACGGTGCGCACCCGGGCGCTGCAGACGCCCGCGGAAGCCGCGTCCATCACGCTCTCCGGGCTGGGCGATCACGCCACGGCGATCGGCGCCGTCACGCTGGTGCTGAAAAAACTGTTCGCACCTGATTATGCAACGCCGATGTGACAGGGGAGACGGGCGCGCACGCCCCAAACGAAGGTGAGCCCTCGGCCTTGCCTGCCGGCAAAACCGAGGGCTCACTAGGCTGATTGCACGACGTGATGGAGCAGCGTGAACCGCTGTGTACCGATGGTTCCCTGTCCGCTATTTTTTCCGGTTATGATTCAGTTCGGCTTCGATGCGAGAGATTTTCGAAGACTCGTCCATGCGCCAGTAGACGATAAAGCTCACGGCGATGCAGGCGGAGACGTAGAAGTAGAAGAGCGACTCTGTTCCGATGCTCTTCAGCCACAACGCGAGGAACTCCGCCGTCCCGCCGAACACCGCTACGGTGACGCCGTAGGGGAAGCCCACGCCAAGAGCACGGACTTCTGTCGGGAAGAGCTCGGCTTTCACGATCGCATTGATGGACGTGTAACCGGTTACAATGATGAGACCTGTCATCATCAGCAGGAAAGCGGCGACCGGGTTCGTCGTCTGCTCCATGAGCAGGAACAGCGGCACCGTCAGCAGCGTTCCCAGGATGCCGAAACCAATCAGCAGCGGGCGACGTCCGATCTTGTCAGACAGCAGGCCGGCGATCGGTTGAAGCACGACGAATACCAGCAGGGCAAAAAAGTTGATCCAACTGACGACCTCTTTGTCGAGGCCCACCGTATTCACCATGAATTTCTGCAAATACGTCGTGTAGGTGTAGAAGGCGACGGTTCCGCCGAGCGTCAGTCCGACCACGGTCAGTACCGCCTTGGGGTGTTTCATCAGAGCCCGAATGGTCCCGGCGCTCGCCCGGCTTTCCGAGCCCATTTTGGAGAACTGCTCCGATTCGTCCATCGTGCGGCGCAGCCACAATACGGCCAATGCTCCGATGGCGCCGATCACAAAGGGAATGCGCCAGCCCCAGGACTTCATATCGGGTTCGCTGAGCACCTGCTGGAGGATGATCTGAACCCCCAGTGCCACCAACTGTCCGGCAACAAGCGTGACGTACTGGAAGCTCGAGTAGAAGCCGCGGCGGCCGCTGCTGGCCATCTCGGACAGGTACGTCGCCGAAGTTCCGTACTCGCCGCCCAGTGACAATCCCTGGAGCAGACGTGCAAAAATCAGAATGATGGGAGCCAGCACGCCAATGGTGCTGTAGCCGGGGGTACAGGCAATAATCAGCGAACCGCTGGCCATGATGGTAATGGAAAGCGTCAGCGCGGCACGGCGGCCATGGCGGTCAGCGTAGCGGCCCATCAGCAGGCTTCCGATCGGGCGCATCAGGAAGCCGACGGCGAAGATGGCCGCCGTGTTGAGCAGTTGGATGGTCGGGTCTCCCTTGGGGAAGAACTCCGCCGAGAAATACACGGCGAATGCGGAATAGACGTACCAGTCGTACCATTCGATCAGGTTTCCGACCGACCCCTTGAAGATGTTGCTCGTGATACGTCGTCTCTGTGCGCGATCAATGGGTTGAGACATTGCTGCATCCTCCTCGTAAAGTGCCGGTGTTGGACGTACTTGTATGGGCCTCGTCAACACTCGAAACATTTCGTCTATTCAAATTATACCATTTATCATTTCACAAAAGTAGATGAAATTTCATTTTAGTTAAACTATTCCGTCCAATCATATGATGATCTCCACTATTTTTTTTCGATTGTCCATTTCCGCCGTTTCCAGAAGGATTATGGTTGGGGAAAGAGTATAGAATAGTATATATATTCAAAACATACAAACGAATATTTGTGCAGGGGGTGTTGGCGCATGATGAATGTCCAGTTGACCATCGCGCCGTTGATGGAGAGGGCGGAACAATACTTTTCCAGGAAACAGGTGATCTCCCGAACGGCGACCGGGATGTATCGGTTTACGTATGAAGAGATCGGCAAACGAACGCGCCGGCTGGCGAGTGCCCTGGAAAAACTGGGCGTCAAACGCGGCGATCGCGTGGGGACACTGGCGTGGAATCACCATCGACATCTCGAGGCGTATTTCGCCATCCCGGGGATGGGAGCTGTGCTGCATACGATCAACATTCGTCTTTCCCCCGAACACATCACGTACATCATCAACCATGCAGAAGATCAGGTGCTTCTGATCGACGATGACCTGCTGCCGCTCATCGAGCGCTGCAAGGATCACCTCCATACGGTGAAGGCTTACATCCTCATGACGGATCACGACGAACTGCCCGCCTCCAGCCTCGAGCCTCTTTATTCGTATGAAGCGTTGCTGCAGGAGGGCGATCCCCACTATCAATACCCCACCGATATCCAGGAGAACGATCCTGCTGGCATGTGCTACACGTCAGCCACAACGGGGAAGCCGAAAGGGGTTGTGTACACGCACCGCGGCATTGTCCTGCACTGCATGGGAATTGGGCTGGCAGATTCCCTTGCGCTGTCCGAGTCCGATGTCTGCATGCCGGTCGTTCCCATGTTTCATGTAAACGCCTGGGGACTTCCGTTTGCCGCTGCGTGGTTTGGGACGACACAAGTGTTGCCCGGCCCGAGATTCACCCCGCAGATCCTGGCCGAATTGATCGAGTCCGAAAGGGTAACCGTTGCCGCAGGCGTTCCGACGATCTGGCTGGGGCTGTACCAGCAGCTTGAAAAGGGGCGCTACAACACCAGCAGCCTGCGCGGCATCGTCTGCGGCGGTTCCGCTGCGCCTAGAGGGTTGATCAAGGCGTTTGCGGAGCAGTTCAATATCCCCGTTCTGCATGCGTATGGCATGACCGAAACCAGCCCCCTTGTTACCGTTTCCCGCTTGAAAAGCTACCAGCAGGAGCTGCCGTTCGAAACCAAACTGGATCTGTACGCCAAACAGGGCATGGTGGTACCCGGGCTGGAAGTCAAGGTGGTCGGACCCCATGGCGAAGTGAAATGGGATGGAAAGGAAATGGGGGAACTGCTCGTCCGCGGACCGTGGATTGCCGACGAATATTACCGGGATGAACGAACCCGAGAGGCGTTTCAGGATGGTTGGCTGCATACAGGGGACGTGGCGACGATTGACGAAGAAGGGACCATCAAGCTGGTCGACCGGACGAAGGATTTGATCAAGAGCGGCGGCGAATGGATTTCTTCCGTCGATCTTGAAAACGCTCTCATGGCACACGAGGCCGTGCTGGAAGCGGCCTGCATCGGGGTTCCCCATCCGCAGTGGGACGAGCGGCCCGTGGCCTGCGTGGTGCCAAAGGAGGCCAGCAAGGACAAGGTGACCAAAGAAGAGCTGCTCGCGTACCTGGCTCCCCAGTTTCCCAAATGGTGGCTGCCGGATGACATCGTCTTCATGAGCGAGATTCCCAAGACAACCGTGGGAAAGTTCCTGAAACGGGCCTTGCGGGAACAATTCCGGCATCATTTCACGGCGCAAACGGATACCCGGTAACCGGCGCATATGCAAAACCAGCGGGAGCACGGCCGCCCGCTGGTTTTATTGCTCATTCATTGCCAATCCCGGAACTGCTAATGGGCGGGCGTCTGTTCAGGCCGAAATCGTACCGGTTGTGGGTGGTGGCAAAGGATCCGTATCGGGACAGCAGCTGCTCCGATTCGTCGTACAGGTAATCAATAGGCATCTGCTCCTTACTTCGCGTTATGAAATGTGGGCTGCTGGCCTGTTATCTCTGCAAACAGGATGCCAAGCGAAAAAGTCGGCGGGCGGAAACGGTATGGCGTTTCCCAGCGCTGGGAGCTGGGAAGTATGAGTGGGAATGCTGCTGGATTACATTTTTGCAAGCATTGTCGAAAAATGCGGAAAAATGACATAAAAATTCGATTATATCCCTCTTTATATGGAAAATGTTATCCGATATTATAAAAACTGTAAATTACATTCATAGAAGGAGGTTGTTTTTTGCGTACAACAGTTCGGAAGGATAAGTAACTAAAATTCTGGAGGGGGAACCATGAAAAAGACTGTTATTACAGCGTTATTACTATCTGTAATCTTTACGCTTTCTTTTTGTGTTCCGACATTCGCACAGAAGAATATCGTACATAACGATAACTCTATTGTTCAGAGTAATGCGACGAGTCAATCCATTGGTACTGATCAATCACACTCTGATGATCAAGTAGAGCCTCGGTTCATTCGAAGACTCATTTTAAAATTGATTGAAGAAGGCACAGAGTACTTTATTAAGCTTAGTAAAAAAGGTAGTATAATCAAAAAGGCAGACTTTAAAGTAAAAACTGAACATATTTTTTCCAAAGATCACAAAGACAAAGGCATAATGAAATTGGGGAAAAATGAAAAAGCAATTCTTAAAAAGTTTAGGGATATGATTGAAAACGCCGATGAATATGGAGTGCTGAAAGATAATACAAACAACCAGATACGAACAATCATTAATGGCTATAAAGTGGAAGTAAGAGCTTATGTGAAAGACGGAGAATTAAAGAACCTGAACGCTTTTCTGGTAACAGGTGAATGGCCGAATACTAATTTCGGTAATATCGTGTATCTTGTACCAGATTATGATGACTAGAATGATAGAGGACGAGAAAGTAAGCCTTTCTCGTCCATTTATATCGTTTTCAACAAAAGGGGGAGGCAGCATGGACACTGTTATCGCGGAAATACAAAAGATTTTTATCTCAGACAAACTGGATGATAGTGAAAAGATAGAAAAGGGCGATTCCATATTGGCAGGAGCATTAAAACAAGATCCTACCAACACGCAGCTTTGGATCCTGCGGGCCTTGTTGGCATTGGAAGTTCCCGTTGTGGATTACATAAGGAGCTTGGAGTATATCAGAAACATACTCGGTTATGATCCAAACCATACGATTGCCTGGATCCTTCTTGCCTATATACAAGAAACCCATGAGGAATTGCACGAGGACGTAAAAGATTCCCTTGTCAACCTTCTTGACAAGGAGAAGAATCCTGAAAAACGCTCATTGCTGAACTTGGCTATTGCTTGGTACTACTTCTCTAAGGACTTCCCAACTTGTGAACAGTATCTGCTGCAGGCGATTCGCCATTTTCCGGGTTACCCCGCTCATTATCGCTGGCTGCAGAGTTTATATATCTACCATAGAAAGAATCTTGGCAAGATAAGGGAACTAGCCGAGAATGCAGTAAAACATATAGAGATTATCTATATCTACGATAACGATCAACGTTTTATACAAGAGATTCAGCCTTACCTCGGAGAGAATTTTAAAGGGTTCGTTCCGGGAAATGAATCACGAGGCATTCCTGATCTCGACCTTTTTCTCCAATCGGAGATCAAGATGCTTCATACCACAGATTCCGTAGCGAAAGGTTATCTCGAACATCTGAAAACAAATCGGTAAAACCCTGACCAGCGATTGCCTTGCGTCGAAGAGAAGAGTACGACGGACAGACCGTAACATTTTGCTATCACGTAAAACGAGTGGCCAAGGAAAACAGGAAACATTGACGGTGGAGCAATTCATTGCCCGGTGCATTTGTCATATTCCCGATGAACAATCTAAAATGATTCGGCACTTCGGGATGTATGCACGAAGAAGCAAGAGAATTTGCAAGAAGAAATAGTACCTGGCAACAGGAAATAGCCAACGAATCAAAGAGCAAATCGGGAGCCCCCTCGTCTGCGGGCGGGCGGCCGTTCGGTCAATCCCTGCTCACACAGAGCGCCAGGGATGAAAAAAAGCAGCGATGGATGTCCACCGCCGCTTCTTCCCTTACAGCCATTACAGCTCGTCAAATCCGTTCTCTTTCGTCACCTTGGCATAGGTGCGGGATTTGCCCTCAAAGAAGTCCGTTTTGGTTTGATTCAGGGCTTCGTCGGAAAACGGCCGAATCCACGGCATGCAGTTATCCACGCCCTCATACGCTTTTTCCAGTCCCATCATGGTCAACCGCTTGTTGACAATATAACGGATGTAGCGGTCAAATTCGTCAAAGTCAATGCCGTCGACGCCTGTCAGCACATGGCGGGCCCACTTCATCTCCAATTCAACCGCCTGGTTCATTTTTTCATACACAAAGGAGTGGTTCCGTTCCGTATCCAGTTCGGGAAAATCGGCCAGCAGGAGCTGGAACACTTCCCCGAAAAAGAACGTGTGCTGCGCCTCGTCCCGCTGAATGTAGCTGATCATCTGGCTGGTTCCCAGCATCTTTTGATGACGGGCCAGATTGTAGAAGAACGCGAACCCGGTGTAGAAGAAGACCCCTTCCAGAATCATGTCGGCGACAAGCGCCTCCAGGAATGTCTGGGGGCTTTTTTCGTCTCGGAAGCGCTGGTACATGTCCGCGATGAACAGATTGCGCTCCAGGAGCACCTGGTCGTGTTTCCAGTATTCAAACACGTCCTTTTGGGTCTGGTAATCGACCAGACTGGAGAGCACATAGGAGTACGACTGGTTGTGAATCACCTCCTGCTGGTTGATAATGGCGGCAATGGCCACCAGGGAGGAATCGGTAAAGTATTGGCCGACATCGGTCACAAAGTTGGTCTGCATGCTGTCCAGCACAGCCAGCAGCCCGATGATCTTCTTGAAGGCGTCCTGTTCGGTCGGCGTCAGTTCGGAAAACTGCTGCCTGTCCTTGTTCATCGGAATCTCGGACGGAATCCAGTGATTGGCAATCAGCACCTTGTACAGCTTGTACATCGCCGGGTGGCGGATATCATCCCAGTTCAACACCCCGGAACACTCGCCGTTGATGATTTTGGTTGACTTGTTGGGAGCGTTTGTCTGAAACACTTTCTGCTTCTGCAGCATGTCCGTTCTCCTTTCCGCGGTTAGGTGCAGGCTTCGCATTCATCGATCTCTACCGCCCGGCTGCGGACGTAGTAGGTCGTCTTCAGTCCCTGCTTCCATGCCTCCAGATGGAGCTGCAGCAGCTCTCTGGCATGGATGTCGGGGCGCACATACAAATTGATGCTCTGCCCCTGATCGAGGTGGCGCTGGCGGGCGGCCGCCTGTTTGATCGACCAGTGCTGATCCAGGTGATATGCTCCCTTGTAGTACCACATCGTGCGGGGAGACAGATCGGGAGCGGGATTGGCGATTTTGTACGTCGTCTTCTCCTCGTAGGCGACCGGTTCGAACACCGGATCGACGGAAGCAGTGGAGCCGGCGATCAGCGACGTGGAGCCGGTGGGGGCGATGGCCATCACATAACCGTTGCGAATGCCGTGCGCAGCCACTTCTTCCGCGAGCGCCTTCCACTCGGGAGAATTGTAGCCCCTGCGGACAAAATATTTGCCGCTTTCCCACTCGCTGCCCGAAAAGAGCGGATAGGCGCCTTTTTCCTTCGCCAGTTCCAGGGACGCGCGAATGGTCAAGTAATGGATCCGTTCGAACAACCGGTCGTTGAAGGCGACCGCCTCTTCGCTTTCCCATTTGATTTCATGGAGGGCCAGAAGATGATGCAGGCCAAAGGCCCCCAGCCCGATGCCCCGGTACCTTTTGTTGGTTTGGTGGGCCTGCAGGACGTCGATCTGATTCACATCGATCACGTTGTCCAGCATGCGCACCTGGATGGGAATCAGCCGCTCCAACACGTTTGCAGGTACGGCACGCCCCAGGTTGATGCTGGAGAGATTGCAGACGACGAAATCGCCCGGCGTTTTCCGAATCACGATCTCTCCGTCCTGCAGCACTTCTTCGCGCACCGTGGTGGGAGACATGTTCTGCAGAATTTCCGTGCACAAATTGCTGGAGTAAATCATTCCCGCATGTTTGTTGGGGTTCGCGCGGTTGACGGTATCCCGGTAGAACATGAACGGAGTGCCCGTCTCCAACTGGGAGATCATGATCCGCTTCATGATCTCGATGGCCGGTACCGTCACGCGGCTCAAGCGGGGATGCTGCACGCACGCTTCGTACCGTTCGCGGAAGCTGCCTCGCCCGGGCTCCTCATCATAGAAATCCTCCAGCGAAAAGCCCATGACGGTGCGCACTTCATGCGGATCAAACAAGTGAAACTCGGCCCGGTTTTCCACCGCTTCCATGAAAAGATCCGGGATGCACACACCCGTAAAGATGTCATGCGCCCGCAGGCGTTCGTCACCGTTGTTCATTTTCAGATCCAGAAACGCCAGGATATCCTTGTGCCACACGTCGAGATAAACGGCAACGCTGCCGTTTCGCGTTCCGAGCTGGTCGACGCTGACCGCCGTGTTGTTCAGTTGGCGAATCCACGGAATGACCCCGCTTGATTTGTTTTCATAGCCGCGGATGGAAGAGCCGCGAGCCCGCACTTTTCCCATGTATACGCCGATGCCGCCTCCCATTTTGGACAGCCGGGCGATGTCGGTGTTGGAATCGTAGATGCCCTGCAGAGAGTCGTCGACCGTGTCCACGAAGCAGCTCGAGAGCTGTCCGCCCCGTGCTTTGCCCGCATTCGCCATGGTGGGCGTTGCCACTGTCATGTACTGATGGCTCAGCGCCCAGTAGGCTTCTTTCACCAGCGCCAGTCTTTTTTGGCGGGGTTCCTGCATCATAAGGTGCATGGCGATGACCATAAACCGCTCCTGGGGCAGTTCAAACAGGCTGCCGGTGTAATCCCTGGCCAGATACCGCTCGGCGAGAGTCACAATCCCCAGATAGGTAAACAGCTTGTCCTTTTCGGGATCGATCTCCCGTTCCAGCTCCGCAATGTCTTCCGGATGGTAGGCGGCCAGCAGTTCCTGTTTGTAAATGCCCTTTTCAACCAACTGCTCCAACAGGTTCAGGAACGAACCGTAGGGACGCGAAGGACTGAAGGAATATGCCCGGCTGCGGGCCGCTTCGTGATACAGGGCAGCGAGGTACGCCCTGGCTGCGACGTAGGTCCATTCCGGTTCCTCTTTGGAAATCAGTTCGGCGGCCGACATGGAAACGATTTTCGCCACTTCCTGTTCCGTGAGTTCCTTGTGTTTGGCTTTCGTGGCCGCACCCTGGATGACGGCATCCGCGCGCAGCCGGGGAAAATCGGCCAACATGTCGCCAATCAGCGACGTAATCCGTCTGTCGATGTCAGAAACAACCGTTTGCAATCTCTCCCTCTCCTTTGCGGTTCATGAAAAAAGCATCCTCTCCCGTCAGGTAGAGGATGCTGATGATGACAACGTGGAAAAAGACATGCCTGTGCCAAAGCGGAACGTGCGCCAGAAAGAGCGGCACGCCTCCGGTGACCGATTCCACACCTCCCCATCCTCGTGGTTCCAACGGTGTTTTCTTTGTGGCAGGTCTCCTGGCTCATGGATCGTCGCTTCTCTGAACCTTCCCGTCGATGCGATCGACAGTGGCATCTGACAGAGTCGCTCCCCATTCACAGTGGCGGGACCGCGCCGGACTTTCACCGGTCTTCCCTTTTAAGCGCTTGCCGGAATCCTGGGCAAGCGCACCACAAAGTACACTATATATGGTTTTATGATGGTACTATAACACAATATGTTGTGAAATGAAAGCGTGATGTTGGCTGGCAGCTTCCAAAAAAGAGGGGGCGTTTGCGTCAACGCCCGCCAGTTCTCACGATTCTTCTCTTCGTTTTTTCCTCAACAGATAGCGATGCTGAGCCTGCTGAAACTGCTTGCGTTCCTCGTCCGTCTCCGGGATCACCTCCGGCACGGACGTGGGCCGCCCCTGTTCATCGAGGGCGATAAACGTCAAATACGCCCGGGCGGTCACCTTTCGTTCCCCGGTCAGCAGGTTCTCGGACTCTACCTTCACAAAGACCTCCATCGAGGTGCGGTAGGTGGACGTGACATAGGCTTCCAGGTTGATCGCTTCCCCGGTTTTGATGGGAGCGAGAAAATCAAAGCTGTCGCTCGATACGGTAACGACGGGCTTCCGGCAGTGGCGCATGGCGGCAATGCACGCGATTTTATCCACATAGGCCATGACCCTGCCCCCAAAGATGGTGTGATGGTGGTTGGTGTCGGGAGGCAGCACCAGATCGGTCAGCGATGTTCGGGATTGTGAGACGGGTATGCCTGGCATGGGAAGGGTTCACTCCTTTGACGCCTGCTGGAAACGGGACAGGCGTGCTCTGACGCGATGGGCTGCTTCCACCATGTGTTTGATCGGCGCGATCGTTTCCGCCGGCTGTCTGGTCTTTAGTCCGCAATCGGGGTTGATCCAGAACCGGGCCGGATCGATGACCCGAATGGCGCGTTCGATCGTCGACGCCATTTCTTCCACGGAAGGAATGCACGGACTGTGAATATCGTAGACGCCCAGCCCGATTTGCTTGTCGTACGACTCGCGTTCAAACGAAGCGATCAGTTCCCCGTGGCTGCGGGAAGATTCCACGGAGATCACGTCGGCGTCCAGTTCACTGATGACCCCCATGAAGTCCTGGAACTCGCAGTAGCACATGTGGGTATGAATGCGGGTGGGGGAACTGCTCGACCCCGAGGTGTTTCAGAAGGTCGTGGAGAACGGCGAAACGATTCTCAACCACATCATCGTCAATGAACGGATCGGCGTGCTGGCCGACTTCGGGCCGATTCGCAACCGGCATGGAAACGTGACCGGCGCCATCATCGTCCTGCAGGATCTGCCCTACATCGAGAAGATGGCGATGGAGATGGAGTATGTGAAAAATCTCAACAAGGACCTGCAGGGGATCCTCTCTTCCATCTACGACGAGATTCTCGTCCTCGACGCCAAAGGCGTCCTGCTGCGCTACAGCGGCAATCTGATCAAGGATTTCTGGGAGATCGACAAGGAGCAGTTGATCGGGCTCAACCTGATGGAGCTGGAGCATGAAGGGACCTTTTTCTCCGCCATCGTGAAAATGGTCATCGAGCGGCGAAAAAAGGTGTCCGTCACCCAGGAAAGCCGCTCCGGAAAAAACGTGCTGGCGGTCGGCAACCCGATCTTTGACGAGGCGGGCAGGCTGGAGCGGATCGTCATCGCCCTGCGCGACATCACGGAGACGGTGATGCTGAAGGAGGAACTGCTCCAGGCGAAGAAGATGTCGGAAAAGTACAAAAAATAGCTGGAGCACCTGCGCGACCAAAAGCGGTACGCCAAGAGCCGGCAGCTCATCTACGCCAGCGACAAGATCGAAAAGGTGATGAAGTACATCCAGAAGATCGCCAACACCTCGTCCACGGTGCTGCTCACCGGCGAGTCCGGCGTGGGCAAGGAGGTGTTTGCCCGCACCATCTACGAGCTGGGTCCGCGCAGCAGCAAGCCTTTCGTCAAGGTAAACTGCGGCGCCATCCCGGAGACGCTTTTGGAGAGCGAGCTGTTCGGCTACGAAAGAGGGGCGTTTACTGGGGCCCATTCCAACGGCAAGCCGGGGTATTTCCGGATGGCCAACAAGGGCATCATCTTCCTCGACGAGATCGCCGAATTGCCGCTCAACCTGCAGGTGAAGCTGCTTCGCGTCCTGCAGGAGCGGGAGATTATCCCGATCGGCGGATCGGAAGTGGTGGAGGTGGACGTGCAGATCATCGCCGCGACGAACAAGAACCTGGAGAAAATGGTGGAGGAGGGGACGTTTCGCGAAGACCTCTACTACCGGCTCAACGTCATTCCGGTGGCGATTCCCCCGCTGCGGGAGCGGCCGGAGGACATTCCGCTGCTCGCCCTGCACTTTCTGCACACCTTTAACGAAAAATACGGGCGCAGTACCCAGCTCTCCCAGGATGCCCTGGACGTGCTGGAATCGTACGCCTGGCCGGGCAACGTGCGGGAGCTGCAAAATATCATCGAGCGCATCGTGGTCACGGCCGACGACGACCTGATCGAGGCGTGCCACATCACGCCCCTTCTGAAAAAAGGAAAACGGCAGTACATGCAGCAGCGTATTCACAAGATCATTCCGCTCAAGGAAGCAACCAGGGCGGTGGAGGAGCAGTTGATCAAAATGGCCATGGACGAGTACAAAACGACCTCGATGGCGGCCAAGGTGCTGGGAGTGAGCCAATCCACCGTCAGCCGAAAGTTTCAGGAAATCCAAGAGAAGATGAGTCGGGGTGAGCAGATTGGGCGTAACATATGACGTAATTTCCCCCTTTGCCGGCACGGTGGAACGCATCCGGTTCCGTAAGGGCGACAAGGTGGAAGAAGGAGAGGTCTTCTTCTCACTGGTCCAAGACGGCTTGTCGTTTGACATCTTGTCGCCGGTGACGGGGTATGCCGATTCGCTGGAAGTGGAGCGGGGGGACCGGGTGATCGCCGGCATGATTTTGGCGACCATCCGACAGACGGGAGACTAGAGGGAAGGGCAGACGCTCCCCTCTAGTCTTTTCCCTTGGCGGCGTGCAGCAGTTCGTATTGCGCGTGCAGGTCCTTCAGCGCCGCCACCAGGGCGTTGGCCGCCTTTCCCCGGTAGTGGGTCAGGAGGTGCTGAATCGGTTCGTCCACCCCGTCTTTCAGGCTGAACCCCCTGAGCAGCCGGCCGACAAAATCGCGGCCGTGCTCGGTCGCCAGTGTGCAGGAAGCCTCCACGATCACGCCGTATCGCTTGTCCACCTCGGCGGTAATCGTCAGGGAGTCAAACACGCTTTTGGCCGCCATCCCCTGCGGGAGCCTGGCGTGGCCGGCAATAAAGTACGTGTTGGGCAACGGCATGACTGCGCCACCTTTCTGCTAATGATCAACCACTTTACGTTTTGATGACTGGTTCGCAGCGCAAAGACCATATCCCTGCCGGGGGATACGGTCTTTTTTGCCGCGTCGATTCTTTCTTTTTGTCGAATCATTTTCCGTTCAAACGGCCAGAAAGGTCTCCTTCACCTCTCGGCCTCTCCCTCTTGGGCAAACGGCCAGGCCGGCAGCATGCGGCGCAGCGGTTTGTCCCGCCGGTAGCCCAGCGCGTATTCGGCCTGCATGATCGTGTGGATTTCCCGCGTCCCTTCGTAGATGACCGGCGCCTTGGCGTTGCGGAGGTAGCGCTCCACCGGATATTCGTTGGAGTAGCCGTAGGCGCCGTGGATCTGCACGGCGTCGTTGGCCGCCTCAAACGCCGCGTCGCAGGCGAACCACTTGGCGAGCGAGGTTTCCCGAGTATTGCGCTTGCCCAGGTTTTTCAGCCAGCCGGCGCGGTAGACCAGCAGCCGGGAAATCTCCAGGTTGGCCGCCATCCTGGCGATCATCTGCTGGACCAACTGGTGTCTGCCGATCTCCTTGCCGAAGGTCTTCCGCTCGCGGCAGTAAGCGAGGCTGGCTTCCAGGCTGGCGTTGATCAGGCCGCAGGCCCCGGCGGCGACGGTGAAGCGGCCGTTGTCCAGGGCGGACATGGCGATCTTGAAGCCTTCCCCTTCTTCGCCCAGCCGGTTTTCCTTGGGCACGCGCACCTCGTCCAGAATCACTTCGCCGGTGTTGCCCGCGCGGATGCCCAGCTTGCCCTTGATCGCCCGGGTGGTGACGCCGGGGAAGGTGCGTTCGACGATGAAGCAGCTTATGCCGTGGTGCCCCTTATCCTTGTCCGTTTTGGCGAAGATCAGGAAGTGGTCGGCGATGTCGCAGAGGGAGATCCAGGTTTTCGCCCCGTTCAGGATGTAGTCGTCGCCGTCGCGCCGCGCCGTGGTCACCATGGCGGCCACGTCTGATCCGGCGTTGGGCTCGGTCAGGCCAAAGGCGCCGATTTTTTGCCCGCGCGCCTGGGGAATCAGGTAGCCCTCCTTGTGGAAGTCGTCGCCCCACTGCAGCAGGGTCATGCTGTTCAGCCCGGTGTGCACGGAGACGGCGGTGCGGAACGCCGTATCGCCCCGCTCCAATTCCTCGCAAACGATGGCCAGCGTGTTGTAGTCCATGCCGGCGCCGCCGTAGCGCTCGGGGATGCAGACGCCCATCAGCTCCAGTTCGGCCAGCCGCTTCATGATGGACGGTTCAAAATGGCCGTTGGCGTCCCACTCGCGAATGTGCGGGATAATTTCCTTGTCCACAAAACTGCGCACCATCCTGCGCACCGCTTCCTGCTCTTCTGTCAAGGCAAAGTTCATCATCGTCGGGTGCCTCCTTTTTTTTGGGTTAGATGTCTCCTAAATGTCGCCATTTCGTCTCATCTCGTCCAGCTCGTCCGGCGAATAGCCGAGGCGGGACAGCACCTGCGTGGTGTGTTCGCCGTACAGCGGCGGGTGCCGTTTCATCTCCACCGGGGTGCGCGACAGCTTCAGCGGGCTGCCCACCAGCTTCACGCTGCCCGCCGTCGGATGCGCCATCTCCACCACCATATTTCGAGCCTGCACCTGGGGATCGGCGAAGACGGCCTGCAGGTCGTTGATTGGTCCGTGGGGGATGCCCGCCGCCTGTAGCCGCGCTCTCCAGTGAGTGGTGGGTTTGGCTTTCATCACCGCAGAGATGACCGCGACCAGCCCGTCTCTGTGCCGGAGCCGGTCGGCGTTGGTCCGGTAGCGTTCGTCGGCCGCCAGTTCCGGCATGCCCAGGGCCTCCGCCAATTTGCGGAATTGGGCGTCGTTTCCGACCGCGACCACCATTTCGCCGTCCCGTGTGGGAAAGACCTGATAGGGGACAATGTGGGGATGCTGATTGCCCAGCCGGCGGGGCACGGCGCCGGTGGTCAGGTAGCTGCTGGCGACGTTGACCAGTGCCGAGAGCTGCGCGTCAAACAGGGAGACGTCGAGCTGCTGCCCCTCGCCCGAATAGCTGCGCTCGTGCAGCGCCGCGAGAATTCCGATCGCTGCGTACAAGCCGGTAAGCACATCGGCGATGGCGACACCCACTTTCAGCGGTCCGGAGCGTTCGTCACCGGTGATGCTCATCAGACCGGCCATCGCCTGGATGATGTAGTCGTACCCCGGTTCGTTTTTGTATGGGCCGGTCTGTCCAAAGCCGGTGATCGAGGCGAGGATGATCTGCGGGTTGATACGCTTGAGGGTGTCGTACCCCAGCCCCAGCCGCTCCAGCGTGCCGGTTTTGAAATTTTGTACGACCACGTCCGCCCCGGCGGCCAGCTTTTTGAACGCGTCCTGCCCCTTGGCCGACTTCAGGTTGAGGGTGATGGCCCGTTTGTTGCGGTTGGCGCAGAGGTAGTAGGCGCTTTCCCCGCCAGCAAACGGGGGGCCCCAGGCGCGGGTGTCGTCTTTCGATCCGACTGCCTCCACCTTGATCACGTCGGCGCCCAGATCGCCGAGAATCATCGTGCAAAACGGCCCCGCCAGCACGCGCGTCAAATCGAGAACCGTGATGCCCCGCAGTGCGCCGTCCAAGGAAATCCCTCCTTTTTCGTCATGAAAATAAAAACAGCCAGGCAAACCGCAACAGGTGATTCCGTTGCCATTTTCCTGGCTGTCGTTCGCGTGTGTCTTCCGGCGAGGAAGATCGGACGAATGAAGGCAGAAATTTCATATCAAGCTGTGATCGCGAATCCCAATGGTGAACCGATTCAAACGGGGTAGGGAAGGAAACCGGTTCAGAGCGGCAGGGAGGGGCGAAAAGTCGGCTCTCTGCCCGTGAACCGTTTCTATTATGTCATTGGATGGCGGCAGTTGTCAATATTTTTTCTGAATATTCTATATTATAACAGTTGTCCAAAATGTGCCTCCTGTTGGCTTTCCGTCTGGCGGATGCCGGGCGTATGCCTTTGGGCCGGTTGTTGCGTATTGAGCGGTATTGCGCGGCGGTTGGTTCCGCTGGTGACGCGGCAAGCTGGCGTGATACGGCCAAGCTGGCGGGGGTTTCTTTTTGGAAAAAAACATGGTACTGTATGGAACAGTTTCGTATCCGTGAAAACATGGCAGGAGTGAGAGCTGTGGCACGAAAACGACGGGCGGCCGTAAGTTTGAACAGCCCGCAGCGGAAAGCGGTTGAATACGGCATGCTGGCGCTGGGATCGCTGGTGCTGGCCGCCAGCTTCAACCTGTTTCTCAACCCCAACCAGCTCGCGTCGGGCGGCGTTTCCGGCCTGTCTACGATCTGTTACCATCTGTTTGGCTTTCCCCCCTCTGTCGTGCAGTGGGCGTTTAACATCCCGCTGTTTCTGCTCGGCCTGTGGCTGTTGGACCGGCAGTACAGTGTAAAGGCGGCGGTCGGTTCCCTCATTCTGCCGCTGTTTGTGGCGCTGACCAGCCATCTGCCGCCGCTGACCGACAATCCGCTGTTGGCTGCCATTTACGGCGGCATGGGCGTCGGGCTTGGCATCGGGATTGTCTTTCGCGGCCGAGGGTCGACCGGCGGGTTTTCCATCGCGTCGCAAATCCTGCACAAGTACACGGGGATCAGCCTGGGCGCGTCGGTCGCCGTCTTTGACGGGCTGGTCATCCTGCTGGCGGGCGTCGTCTTCCATCCGGAAAAGGCGCTGTACGCCCTGCTCGCGCTGTTTGTCACCAGCAAAACAATCGACATCGTGCAGATGGGCTGGAACACCTCCAAGGTGGCCTACATCATTTCCGAGCAGACGGAACGGCTGCGCGAAGCGATCCTGTTTGATCTGGACCGGGGCTTGACGCTGCTGGACGGCGCCGGCGGTTACACCGGGGACGAACGCAAGGTGCTGATGGCCGTGGTCAGCCAAAGCGAAGTGAGCAAGCTGAAAATGCTCGTGCGCTCCGTCGATCCGGACGCGTTTATCATTCTCTGCCCCGCCCAGGAGGTGCTGGGCGAAGGCTTCCGTCCTGCGTAAATCGGCACAGGACGGGCAAGAAGGAGGCGGCTCCCGTTGGGGGCCGCCTTTGGACTACGCGGAGCGAAACGCACTTTCCGCCACAAACATGGTGACCTCGCGCAGCATGGAGGAAACGCCGCCCGAGAGCGGGTAGCGGACGGGCTTCTGCTGGCGCGAGGCTTCTTCTTTTACCGCCCAGTAGAACGAATGCTTGATCTGATGCGTGTTGCAGATGACGAGATCCGCTTTGGCCACATAGGGCTGCAGCGTCTGCGGCTGGCTTTCCAGAACGATGACGGAGCCTCCCCTGGCCCGTATCGCTTCCTCGTATTGTGCGACCATGTTGGACTGGGCCCCGCAGATCAAGACGTGAACATCCTGGAGCGCCGGAGTCGCTTCCGCTTCCGCCGCTTCGCCGTCTTGGGAATGCTCGGTCCGTCCCCCTTTGCGGCGGGAGAGGCGCTCCGGTCCGGATTCGTCCGGCGGCAGATGCTCGTGGACGGTCAGGATGCGGTTGTTGTGCGGATGGGCCGCGTCAAACAAAAGCGTGACGACATCGCCGGGGGCTACCTTCTCCAGTTCGTAGGCGTGAAGGGGGATAAACAGATCGTCATCGTACAGGTCGCGGACGCCGATCCAGCCGGCGCGCTCGTCCACAATCCCCAGCAGTTCTCGGTGATGGGAGGGCGCGGCCCCTTTTCGCAGCACGCGGTACCGGTACTGCGGAAATCCGGGCGAATACTCTCCGACCAGCACCCCTTCCAGTTCGTCGCCGTCTTCTGCCTTGATGGCGAGGAGGATCTTTTCCGACACGTACACATCCGTGCCCGCTTCCGTGGACAGGAGCCCGAACGAAGCGCGTACGGGAATGCGCAGAATCCCCCGGACCACCGGCGGATAGGAGGGAGCATCGAACTCCGGATTAGGGGCCGCTTGTGCGGTGCCGGGATCGTCGCCGCCGGCCTCGTCACTGTTTGGGGAAACGGCTGGCCCAATAGCGGTCAGTGCTTCCGGTTCGGGGCTCGCGGCGGGAAGGCGGATGGACGGCGCGGGCGGAGGAGCCAGCAATGCGTGCAGGCGCGCTGACTCAGCCTGCAGCCGACAGACGGTCTCCTGCTGCTCTTTCAGCCGCTGCGTCAATGCTGCGACCTCCGCTTCCAGCTTTCGATTCTGCTCCAGGGCCCGCTGCCAGTTTCGCTCCATGAGGGCCAAGTGCCGTTCCGCCGCCTGGCGCATCGTCCGCTCTTCCTGAAGCTGCGCCTGCAGGCGGGCGTCCTGTTCCATCCGCAGCCTGTCGATTTCCTTGGCCTCTTTCCGCAGCGCGGCGATTTCGTCACGCAGTGCAGCCGTTTCGCGGTCCCATTTCTTCTGTTTTCGGGCGGTCGTTTTTTTCACGTCTTCGAGCAGCCGCTTCAAACGGCGGTTCTCCTTTTCTAGCGTCTCGCCGGCGGACGGCAGCGCGCGGCGGGCCGTGGCCGGTTCAAATGGACGCATCTCGTTCATGCAGGACAGCGCCAACTGCGTCAGGTCGTCGCGGCCCGAGAGGATCAGGCCCAGGACCACATCGCCGAGATCGATTCTGGCTTCAAGCGCCAGCGCGTCCGCCAGGGTACAGGGGATGGGCAGCGAGGCGATCTTTTTCTCCAGGTCAGGGTACGTTTCATACAGGCGTGCGGCGGCATGGTAGCGCGGCAGCACGGGTTCTCCGCCGCAAAACAGGTGTTTGCGAAAGAACGCGTTCAGCGTGGGATAGGGAACATGTTTGACGCTGCGAAAGCCCGGGGGGCAGAGGTCGTAGCGAGCGCATACCTGCGGCAGCTCCCGCGGCCCCACATGGGTGAAGTACCACGAGCGCCACTGCTCGAAGTGTTCGGTTGACAGGTCTTCCTTGGGCATCGGCATCACTCGATTCACGTTCGTCGTTTCCTAATATGTTCGGGACGAATCGAGAAAATCCTTTGCGCCGCGCAGTCCTTCCGGGAGCAAAGCGCCGCGTTCGCGACGAATAGGTGCGGTGTTTTCCCCCTTCTTCCGTTTGGCAGTCCCCAACTTTGGCTCTTTCCATGCCAGTGATGTTCCCTGCCAGATCTGATCGAGTTTAGAAAATTTAGGTTGTTTTTTAAACAAAGTATTGTGATTGTCTCGTTCAGGTAAAGTCTTCCCGAAACGTGAGTCGGTCATGGGAATCGATTCTCCAGGAACAACACGATGAATGGAGCGTTGTTGCTCGTCGGTACTCGAACGCTTTTTTTCTGCAAATATTTTTCTCGAAATGTCACAAAACGGGAGGATGATTTGTTATATCTGGCAAAGGAGGTGAACGGTTTGGACAAAGATCAAATCGAGCGGGTGATTGAGGAGATCAAGTCTTCCGGTTCATTGGAGATGTTTGGAGACATCATCGAAGCTTTGCAGCAGCCGATTTTTACCTACTGCTATCATATGCTCGGACACAGGCAGGAAGCAGAGGATGCCGTGCAAGAGGTTTTTATCAAAGCATACGAACATATCGACAAGTACACAAAGTCCGTTTCCTTTTCAGCGTGGGTGTACAAGATTGCCTATCATCACTGCTTGAATCTCATCAATCGGAGAAAGCTATACCGAATGGTCCCTTTCTTGAAAAGAGGAATGGCGGCCGTCAGTCAAAACGAAGGAGAGATCCGGGTGGATCACGAGCAGGTAAGCTATCCGCTCCATCAGGCGATGTCCCGTCTGTCTGCGGAGGATCGAAATTTGATCATCCTGCGCGTGATTGAAGAAAAAGGGTACGAAGAACTCTCTGTACTGCTAAACAAAAAACCAGCAACCCTGCGAAAACAATATGAGCGGGCTTTACGAAAATGTAAACACTATTTGCAATTGCAGAAAGGAGGGGAAGTGAATGAAGCCTACAAAGCCATTCGGTGATGTGGAGCATCTGATCATGGATACACCCGTTCCGAAAATTGACGTCAAGGATCGGGTGCTCGAGAAACTGCGGGAGCGGAAAAATCAAAGGGAGGCGGTTCGAGTGAAAAAGAAAATCGGATTGATTGTAGCGGCGTGTCTGGTCTTTGGGGTAACGTCTGCATACGCGGCCATGAAAGTGTATGAGCTGAAGAATGAAAAAGGAGAAGTAGTGGTACAGATCAACCAGACAGCCAAGGATCCGGTTACGAGCCAACACAAAACGTATGGCCAGATGTTGAAGGAGGTTCGCGAATCGGTCAAACCGGGCACCGCTGTCGCTGTGTACATTGTGCCGGATAATCCTCAGAAAATCGTTGCTTTCTTCCAAAAGCCGATTACGTCTACAGACCGTAGGGTGATTCAGGCGGAAGCGGGAAACATGTTTGCCTTCCCGGCCGAACTGACTGGCGGGTACACGTTTAAAGAAGGGTTTGTCCAGCATATGATCATCCACGATTACAAGAAGGAAGATTTTTATAAGCAAGCGGAAGAGACAAAGAAAGACGTGATCGTGAAGGAGCTGAAAGTAGAACCGACGATTGAGCAATTGGGCGCCACCTACGCGAATCACAAGGGTGAAGTACGGATACGCATCGAGAATTTTGAGAAAGTAAAGTATGTGAGCACCGAAGCAGGTCCGGACGACACTGTGGAAAAAGTAAAGGTGGACAAAAGAGAGGCGTTATATCATCTGAGGAAAATAAAGGGAGCGGATGGAAAAACAGAATCGATGGAACAGTCAATCGAATATTTCAAAGACGAAGCGAAATTGCTTTATCATGTATGGACGTCGTCGCCGGAAATTACCAAGCAGGACTTGTTGGCCATCGCGGAAAAGCTGGAGTAATTCCAGCCTTTCGACTGAGCCAATCTTCGTAACGGCTCGATCAGCCCTTTTCTACCGCAGGGTGGTGAAACAAGGAGAACTGTTTGTCCGCGGAAGTGCCGCTCGCTGTCACAAAACCGCCAAGCATTGCCCGCCCTGTTTTTCCCTTGCCGTTCTGTTATAATGAGACGAGTATGAAGATTGTCACTGGGCAAGGAGTGAACGAGTCGTGTACAAAGCGTTGATCGAATCCCACGTGGGCGGCTGGGAAGTGGCGTTCGTCCTGCTGATCGTCGGGTACATCCTGTACCGTACCGGCAGGGAAAAGGCGGGCAAAATCGTCCACATGCTGCTGCGTCTGATGATCGTGATCATCGTCGTGTCGGGCGCCTGGATGCTGTTTCAGTTCCGCGCGGGAGAGGTCCTTTACTATGTGAAGGGAGTGCTGGGGCTGTTCGTCTTCGGGCTGATGGAGATGGCGCTGGGACGGGCGCGCCGGCAGGAAGCCAGCACCGGATTTTTCGTCGGTGCCCTCGCGCTGATGGTGGTCGTCATCCTGATCGGGTACCGCGTCATCATGTAGGCGGCAGGCGCGGGGTTCAAGTCGGAAGGCTTTCGTTCGGATCGAAAGGATCCGGGCGGAGGCCTTTTTTTGCGGGAACCTTTTTTGCGGCCGGACAAGTGCCCCCAAGACCGGCGGATGATCGCGGAAACGGGATTGCCCAACGATCCGGGCGGTCGGGTATGAATCGGAGAACTTCTCCACTTTTGTCGTCTAATATGGCGGAATGCTCCGCTTTTGCGTATAATGGCTGTAGGAATACAGCCGTTTTCTTTTGGCGATGGACGGGGGAGGAAACCGATGACGGCATATCAGGAAGAGCGGACGGCCGGAGCGTCCGGCGGCGCGGCCAAAACCAATACCACCCTGCTGGGCATTCAGAGTTTGCGGCCGTCGTTTACCAAATCTGAGCAAAAAGTGGCGGAGATCGTATTGAGCCAGACGGAGAGCGTGATTTACTCCTCCGTCATCGACCTGGCGGAAAAAGCGGACGTGGGCGAAACCACCGTGCTGCGGTTCTGCCGCAAGATCGGCTTTCGCAGCTACCAGGAGTTCAAGCTGGCGCTGGCCCAGGAGCTGGTCCATCCGGTCAAAAACCTGCACGGCGAGGTAACGGAGGAGGATTCGCTCGCGACCATCGCGCAAAAGGTGACGGCCACCAACGTGCAGGCGGTCGGCGACACCAGCTCGCTCATCGACCCGATCGAGCTGGAACGGTGTGTCGACCTGCTGCAAGCCGCCAACACGATCCACTTTTACGGCGTGGGGACATCCGGGGTGACCGCCCAGGATGCCAAATACACGTGCCTGCGCCTCGGCCTGAAAGTGGACGCCTTTTACGAGGCGCACCTGCAGGCCATGGCCGCCGCCACGCTGGGCCCCGGTGACGTGGCCGTGGGCATCTCCGTGTCGGGCAGCACCAAGGATACGATTGACTCGCTGAAAGTGGCGAAGGAAGCGGGGGCGACGGTGCTGTGCATCACCCACTACCGCCGCTCGCCGATCACGAACGTGGCTGACATCACGCTTCTGACGGCAGCCAAGGAAGGGCCGCTGCAGGGCGGGTCGCTCGCGGCCAAAATCGCCCAGCTTCACGTCATCGACATCCTGTGCACGGCACTCGCCATGCGCATCAAGGAGAAAGCGCTGACCTACAAGGAAAAAACGGCAAAAGCGGTGCTGGACAAAAAATACTGAAACGGCTGGATGGGGGAGAGAGCATGAAGCTGTTGATTGCGGAGAATTACGAGGCGTTGAGCAAAGAGGCGGCGCGCGTCGTGGCGCAGGTGGTGGCAGCCAAGCCCACGGCCGTTTTGGGACTGGCTACGGGCAGCACGCCGATCGGCATGTACCGGGAACTGGCGCGGCTGCACCGCGAGGAGGGCGTTGACTTCTCACGGGTGACGACGTTCAACCTGGATGAATACGTCGGACTGCCACCGCATCATCCGCAAAGCTACCGCACGTTCATGCAGGAGCACTTTTTCCGCCACGTGAACATCCCGCTGGAGCAGACCAACATCCCGCGCGGGGATGCACCCGACCTGCAGGCGGAGTGCCGGCGGTATGAAGAGGCGATCGCGGCGGCGGGAGGCATCGACATACAGGTGCTGGGCATCGGCAGAAACGGCCACATCGGCTTCAATGAGCCGGGGTCAGACGCGGAGACGACCACGCGGGTCGTGAAGCTGGCGCAAAGTACGATCAAGGCGAACGCGCGCTTTTTCGACTCGATCGACGAAGTGCCGACGAAAGCCGTATCGATGGGGATCAAAACGATTCTGGCGGCGAAGCGGATCCTCCTGCTCGCGAGCGGCGAGGCCAAGGCGGAAGCGGTGCGCCGCATGCTGGAAGGGGAGAGGACGCCCGACGTGCCCGCGTCGCTGTTGCAGCTTCATCCGGACGTGACCGTCATCGTGGACAAGGACGCGGCCGCGCTGCTGGCAGCCGAGACGAGAGGCAGAGGCCGCCTGGTGTGAGCGGTCCGTTTTGCTGCGCTTGTTCACCAATTCGTTTCGAATAACGCCTCGTTCGTTATGCTATACTGGGAGTGTCCAAGGAGAATGCACCAGATTACCGTAAGGAGTTGATCCTGATGAGCACGAACGAGGCGTTGCTTACGCTGGAAGGCTGGTATACCTATCATAATTTCCGCACGATCAATTGGGAGAAGTGGAAAGCCGCTTCGGCCGAAGAGCGCCAGGCCGCGCTGGACGAGCTGCTCGGCCTGATCCGCGAGTGGGAGGCAAACGAACAGGAGAAGGAAGGCAGCACCGCCATCTACAGCATCCTGGGGCACAAGGCGGATCTGGTCTTCCTGTTCCTGCGCCCGACGATGCAGGAGCTGGACGCGATCAAGACGGCGTTCAACAAGACCCGCTTCGCCGCTTACACCCAAGCGCCGTACTCCTACATCTCCGTGGTGGAGCTGAGCAACTACGTACATAATCCCGGCGAAGACCCGAAGTCCAATCCGCACATCCGGGAGCGTCTTTACCCGATTCTGCCGAAGTGGGAGCACATCTGCTTCTACCCGATGAACAAAAAACGCAACCTGCAGGACAACTGGTACATGCTGACGATGGAGCAGCGTGCCGAGATGATGCGCTCGCACGGGATGATCGGCCGCAAGTACGCCGGCAAAGTGAAGCAGATCATCGGCGGCTCCGTCGGCTTCGACGATTGGGAGTGGGGCGTGACCCTGTTTGCCAACGACCCGCTCGAGTTCAAGCACATCGTCTACGAAATGCGCTTTGACGAAGTGAGCGCACGCTACGGGGAGTTCGGCAACTTCCTGGTGGGCAACATCGTCACGCCCGAGTCGCTCACGCAGATGCTGCAGGTGTAACCCATCAACCACAATCTACCCGCGGTGCAGCCGGGGTAGATTTTTTTATTTATATTTAAAAAGAATGAAACCGCTGTACAGGAACCATATCCTGCTTCTCACCTGTGTCCTTCTCCCAAAACATAACGTCGGCAAACACTGATAATCCTTTTCGTTGTGGGCATGAAGAAACTGCTGGAGATCAGTTGGGAGAGTTAGCATTTGTCGTACTTGTCCTGATTGTTCCGTATTCGTTGCGATAAAAATCGGCAAACCTCATTTACTAAACAGCGAAAATATAGTATTTTCTTCCATGTATGGATTGTTTAGGTTGATTGTTAACAGAAACTACCGACCATTCTATTGCAAAAAATTTACGACGCCGCTGCCATAGTGACCTAGTTTGAAATGAGTTGAATCCGGATGGAGAGAGGGAGACTACTATTTCAAAAAGAGGATTGAAAAAACTACCTTTTTTGTATATAATTCCAATTAGAAAGATGAAATACATTTTATGGAAGGTGATTTTTGTGTTCCGCAAAAAGGTATTGCTAAGTGCAGTGGCGATTTTCTCCAGTTTGACCTTTCTAACTGGTGCAGGAGTGGAAGCGGTTAAAGCAGCAGATGCTAAGGTAACGGTTGCTGCATGTATCACGAAAACGTTTAAACTCTATAAGGATGATTGGGATTACGTACCAAACTATTTGCCTTATGCCGGAGAAACCTTGGAACTGCAGTACTTCTATGATAGAGGAACGTATTGGGAAGCCACATACTCCAATTGCTAATGGTTTAAAATTTTCTGTCGATCTATTATTCTCAAAGATTGGGTCTTACTCCCATCCAGCAATCTGGTAAAGAAACCCCCGATTCGGAACCTGAGCCCGGTATTGAACCGGGCTCAGATTGTTGTACAGCCGCGCTACTACAACAAACTCTACTGGTAAGAAAGGGTGTCCAAACGAAGAGCCTCTGAGGTAAAATGGTATCAATTTCCAACGACAATGAAGGGAGAGGTGTTTGCGTGACAACCAAAAAAAAGACGCTGCAGGTGGCGGCGGGACTTTCGACAGCCGTGCTGCTGACCGGCGTTCCCGTCCCGCTTGCCGGCGTGTGGGGGAACAGCCTGCCGAAAGCCTACGCCGCCGAACAGCAGGCGGGCGGCTTGACGCAGGAGCAAGCGGTTCAACAGGTGCGGCAGCTTCTGGACATACCGGCGGATTACAAAATGGAACGGACGTCGTACCTCGATGAAAGCCGGAATTCGCCATACGACCGGCCGCTGTGGAACCTGTCCTGGGTAAAAGACAGGGAGGGATATGTGTCTGCCGCCGTCGACGCGGTGACGGGACAATTGATGCAGTATTCACACTACAGCGAAAAGCGGGAAAGCGATTCGTCGCCGGCCGTCAGCGAGGAACAGGCGCTGCGGACGGCGGAGCAGTTTCTCGAGCGGGCCGTCCCCAAAGCGGAGCGGGAGAAGCTGTCCAAGCCCAACGAATACCCCGGCCTGCTCCATATTTCGCTTGATCCGTGGGGAGAGCGCGTCTTTTCCTTTACGCGCATGGAAGGCGACACGCCTTTTTTGGGAAACGGCTTTCAGGTGATCGTCGGCCGAAACGGCGAAGTGGTCTCGTTTCTACGGATGTGGTACCAGGGAGAACTGCCTGACGCCAAAGCGGCGATCGGGGTCGACGAGGCGGAGCGGCTCCTGGCTGAAAAAGCCGCGCCGTCGCTGGTCTACACGCGGGCGAACGAGCTGACGGGACGTTACCAGGCGGACCGGAACCGGTACCGCCTGGTCTACCGCTACGGGCAGACCGATCCGCAGTTTGTGGACGCGGCGACCGGAACGGTGCTGAACGCACTCGGCGAGCCGGCCGAGGAAGGCGGGATCAAGCCGTTGGGGAGCACGGACAACAGCCGCGAAGCGGACAGGCTGATCGGCAAGGAAGAGGCGCAGAAGATCGCGGAAGAGCTGGTCAAGCGGCTCCCCGGCAGCTATCGTTCCGAGGGCAGCAGGGGCGGCGGTTCCAGCTCGGGACCGGACGGCGTGGAAACGAGACACTGGCGTTTTGAATTTACCCCGCTGCACGTCCAGGGCAAAAACGTGGAGCCGGTCGAGATCAGCGTCAGCGACCGCGGGGAATTGGTCGAATACCGCGTCGGGGAACCGGGATATCCCGACGAACGAGGACGGAAAATCGAGAAGGCGGTGTCGTGGAAAGCGGCGCAGGAGAGCGCGGTCAAGCTGGTAAAAACGCTGCTGTCCGACCGGCTGGGGGACATCTATCTCATTGACCGCGAGCCGTCCCGCGCGAACGTGGAGGAGGTGCTGGAGCGGGGGCGGAATTTCGCGATTACGTTCGGCTGGCTGAAGGACGGCGTCCCGATCGAGGACAGGGAGTTCCGCGTGACGGTCAATCCCGAAACCGGGGAAGCGGAAGAGCTGCTCCTGTTCGAAGAAGGACCTGTCAGAGCGGAGGAGACGGCGGCCAAGATTGACCGAAAGGCGGCGGCCAAAGCGGAGCGAGAGCGGAAGAAGCTGATGCTTACCTATTTCCTGCCGGAGCTGCCGCGTAACGGGATGCCGGCCGGCACTTCCAAGCCGCTGCTCGTCTACCGCTACGTCGGCGATCAGGGGGTCGTGGACGCCGTGACCGGGGAGTGGCTCAGTTTTGCCGACTTGCGCCAAAAAGAAATCCCGCAGGACATTGACGGTCATGCGGAGAAGGAAGCGCTGCAGTTCGCCATCCGGGAGGGCTTGCTGGCGGTCACCGACGGCAAGGTGGAACCGGACAAAGCGGTGACGCGTGGAGACATGGTGCAGATGCTGTCGCGCATGGTCAACCGCATCGGGTTGCCTTTGCGGCCTCCCTATTTCGGAGACGAAGATCGCAAGGCGTACCAGTTTGCCGACGTCGACGTGAAACATCCGCTGTACGGCGTCATCCAAAAAGCCATTCAATACGGACTGATCCCCGAGGAGGGGACAAGGTTTGAGCCGGATCGCCCGGCGACCCGCGGGGAAGCGGCGGAAATGGCCGCCCGCCTGCTGGGATTTGGCGAACTGCTGGAAAAACCGGGGCTGTTCGTGTCGCCGTATCGGGATGTGGAGAAGCGGCTGGTGCCCGCCGTCGCCCTGGTCCATGCCTACGGACTGCTTCCTTCCGCGTCAGCCGACGCGTTCCAGCCGGACAAAACGCTGACCCGGGCGGAGGCGGCCAAATTGATGAAGGCGCTGTTGGAGGCGAGAGACCTGAAGTGACGTGCGGTCCCGCGCCGCTTCCGGCGTTTCTCCTTCGATGCAATCGGGTTGCCGTCAGTCTGAAGCGGAGGACGTCCTCCGCTTTTTTTTTTTTCGCTTTGCGCGGGAGATCGCAGCGGATCACTTTGATTTGCCGCCGGTTTTTGCTATCGTAAAAGGAGCCTCCGCCGTTTCGCTTCGGCGAAGCCGGCTGTTCGCCGGCACGCGCCCGAAACGGCCCGAGACAACCCCGGAAGAGAAGGATGGGGACGTTATGGCCATGAAGATTGGATACCGAACGATCAAAACCGCGATCGGCGCAGGCCTGGCTATTTTTATCGCGCAGCAGTTGGGCCTGGCGTTTTACGCATCGGCGGGCATCATTACCATCCTCTGCATCCAGGTGACGCGAAGACAGTCGATACGCGCGGCCGTCAACCGCATCCTCGCCTGCCTGTTGGCGCTGGCGGTCGGGATCGGCGTGTTCGCGCTGTTCGGCTATCATCCCGCCGCGCTGACGCTATTGATTCTGGTCTTTTTGCCGCTGGCTGTCCGCTTCGGCATTCAGGAAGGATTCGTGAGCAGCATGGTCGTGCTGCTGCATCTCTACTCCGCTGAGCGGATGGACGCGGCCACGATTGCAAACGAGCTGGCCCTGCTCACCATCGGGGTGGGGGTGGCGCTTCTCGCCAACCTGTACATGCCCAGCATGGAAAAAGAGCTGAAAGCGATGCAGGCGGCGGTGGAGAACAACTTTGCCGTCATTTTGCAGGAGTTCTGCTACTACCTGCGCCACGGCCAGAGCGACTGGGACGGCCGGGAGATGATCGAGACGGAGAGGCTGCTGCAGCAGGCGAAAGAGCTGGCCTGGCGCGAAGTGGAAAACCGCATCGGCCGGCGGGACGACACCTACTACCAGTATTTCGTCATGCGGGAAAAGCAGTTTGAACTGCTGGAGCGGATGCTGCCGATCGTCTCGACGCTGGACGTGCAGGTGCCGCAGGGGCATCAGATCGCCGATTTTCTCGAGCGGCTGAGCCGCGCCATCCACCCCGGCAACACGGCGTACCGCTTTTTGGACAAGCTGCGGGTGATGCGGGAAGAGATCCAGCAGACGGCCCTGCCCAAGACGCGGGAGGAGTTTGAAACCCGCGCGGCCCTGTTTTACCTGCTGCGGGAGATCGAGCGCTATCTGTTCATCAAGCATGAGCTGGGGAAAAACAGTCCGGGTAAAAATATGGAGAAAAAGGATATGCATGCCTTGTAATTTTCGGGAAATATTTGTATAATGATGGACGGCTGTTCATTTTTTTCGGAATGGCCTGTTTTTTTTATTTTTCTTTCAGCTCGATCAACAACAGGAGGAATCGACATGAATGGGCGTACCGCGCGAAAACGAATCCTTTCGCTGCAGATGAAAGGAAAACTGCTGCTGACCTTTGCCGTGATTCTGCTATTGCCGAGTCTGCTGATCGGTTGGGTCTCTTTCTACAGCGCCAAGAAGGAAATTGAGAACCAACTGCTGCAGCGGGCTGACGAGCAGGTGAAGACCCTGGACGGAACGATTGATTCCTACCTGGGCCTGCAGGTGAAGGAGGCGGAGCGGATTGCTTCCCATCTGGCGGGACAGGGGCTCAAGAAAAACGACCCCGGAGCGCATGCGTATTTGCAGGAAACCTACACCCTCCACAAGGAGTGGGAAAATCTGTTCATCGGAACGGAGACGGGCGCGTTCGTCAGTACGGTGCCGGTCAATAAGGCCGGGTATGACCCGCGTACCAGACCCTGGTACCAACTGGCCATGGAGAACAAGGGAAAAACGGTCATCACCGACCCGTACGTCGCCGCGTCCACGGGCCGCGTCGTCATCACCATTGCCCGGACTACCAAGGACGGGCACGGGGTGGTCGGGCTCGACCTCAACCTGGAGGAACTGGCCAAGATCACCAGCCGGGTCAAAATCGGCAAATCAGGTTACGTCGTACTGATGGACCAACACCGGAAGTTCATCGTCCATCCCGAGCAGAAAGCGGGGACGGAAGCGGAGAAGGCGGATTACATAGACCGCCTCTATACGACAGAAGCGGGCACGTTTGAGTACGTCAACCAGGACGGACTGAGCAAGAAAATGGCATATGTCACCAACGGGCTGACCGGCTGGAAGCTGGCGGGCACCTATTACGTCAGCGAAGCGGATGCGGATGCCGCACGCGTGCTGCCCGCCATTCTGACGATTGTGGCCGGCTCTGTGATAGGCGGCGCCGCGATTGTGCTGTGGATCGTCCGCTCGATCACGCGTCCGCTCGGCGTGTTGATGGCTGCCGCCGCCAAAATCAGCGAGGGCGACCTGTCCGAACCGGTCAAGGTAAACGCCAGGGACGAGATCGGCCGGTTGGCGGAGAGCTTCGAGGGCATGCGCCTGTCGCTGCAGTCTGTCCTGGCCGAGGTGAACCAGGGAGCCGTCCAGGTGGCGGCGTCGGCGGAGGAGCTGATGGCGAGCGCGGACCAGAGCAGCAAGGCGAGCGAACAAATCTCTTCCGCGATTCAGGAAGTGGCCGTCGGGGCGGACAAGCAGGTAGCCAGCGTGGAAGAGGCGTACCAGGTGGTCAACATGATGGCAAGCGCCGCGGAACAGATCAACGGCAGCACGCAGCAGGTGGCCGGGCTGGCTTCCGAAGCGGCGGGCAAAGCGGCTTCCGGCAGCCAGACCGTGCAAACGGCGATCAACCAGATGACGGAAATGAACGCCACCGTCAAGGAATTGGCGCATACCGTGGACGGACTGGGCAAGCGCTCGCAGGAGATCGGCAGCATCGTCGACGTCATCTCCGAGATTGCCGATCAAACCAACCTGCTGGCGCTCAACGCCGCCATCGAAGCAGCGCGGGCCGGTGAGCACGGGCGGGGATTTGCCGTGGTGGCGGACGAAGTGCGGAAGCTGGCGGAGCAGACGACGCAATCCACGCAAAAGATTGCCGAACTGATCGCGATGATCCGCCAGGAGACGAACGACGCGGTTCGCTCCATGCACACCGTTACCCATGAGGTGGCGGAAGGAATTGACGTGGTGCATGCGGCAGGCGCTTCCTTCGAAGAGATTCGCTCGGCAGTGGAAGAGCTGGCCGGCCGGATCCGGGAGGTGTCCGGCGCGGTGCAGCAGTTGACCGAAGGCACGAAGCGCGTGGTGGAGACGACGTACACGATCCGGGAAGTGGCGGAGGAAGCGGCATTGGGCACGCAGAACGTTTCGGCCGCAGCTCAGCAGCAGTTGGCTTCCATGGAAGAGATCAACGCGTCGGCCGCGGCGCTGGCGAAGATGGCAGAAGACCTGCAGGAGATGGTGGGCAGGTTCAACGTGTAACCGTGCGGGTGCAGGCACGGTCCGTGCGTATTCAGGCTGCCCGGGCGGGGGAAGGATCACCCCCCTCCCGGGCAGCCGTTTTGTTTGCGCCCCTGCGGTTGTGCCATTGTCATCCGTGCGCATTTTTATTTTTTCACTTTTGAAAACTATGATAATGTTAGGAAAAGAACAAACGGCGCGAATACGTGGTGCGCGTGGAAAGGAAGAGGAGAGTGCCATGCAGGTCAAACCGTTCAAAGTGGAAGAGTGGATGAACACGTATGAAAAGGACGCCGTTTACAACATCGCGGAGACGTGCGTCGATTCGCTGACACTGGAGGAGCTGATCCGGCTGTCCGACGAGCCGGACCGCTTTTTTCGCGAGCTGTCCCAGCAAAAGCTGACGTACGGCCACATCGAGGGCTCACCGGAGTTTCGCTCGCTGGTGGCCGGTCTGTACCGTTCCATGCGGCCGGAAAACGTCCTGGCGATGAACGGCGCAATCGGCGCCAACTACCTGGTGCTCTATTCGCTCGTGCAGCCGGGTGACGAAGTGATCGTGGTCCATCCCACCTACCAGCAGCTCTACTCGGTGCCGGAATCGTTCGGCGCGGAGGTGAAACTGCTGCGGCTGCGGCCGGAAAACGGGTTTCGTCCCGACCCGGACGAGCTCCGTTCCCTCGTCAGCAGCCAGACCAAACTGATCGTCATCAACAACCCGAACAACCCGTCCGGAGCGCTGATGGGCGAAGCGGAGCTTGCGGACATCGTCGGCATCGCCCGCTCCGTGAACGCCTTCGTCCTGTGCGACGAAGTGTATCGCGGCCTGTACCAGGACCCGGACGCCCAGGTTCCGTCCATCGTCGACCTGTACGAGAAAGGCATCAGCACGGGCAGCATGTCCAAGGCGTTTTCGCTGGCCGGGCTGCGCCTGGGCTGGATCGCCGCTCCGCTGGAAGTGATTCGGGAGTGCCTCAAGCATCGGGATTACACCACGATAAGCTGCGGCCTGCTGGACGATGCGCTGGCCGTCCACGCGCTGAAAAACTGCGACAAGATCATGGAGCGGAACGGGAAAATCGTCCGGCGCAACCTGCACATCCTGGACGAGTGGGTGCAGCGCGAGCCGCTTGTCTCGTACGTGAAGCCGCAGGCGGGGACCACGGCATTGCTCCAATACGACCTGCCCGTTCCCTCCGAGACCTTCTGCCTCGACCTGTTTCAGGCGACAGGCGTCTTCCTGACTCCCGGAAGCTGTTTTGATCTGGAAGGGCATGTGCGGATCGGGTACGCCTGCGATACCGAAGTGCTGCGCGCCGGACTGGTCAAGGTGTCGGAGTTTTTGCGGTCCCGCGGCTGAGCGGAGGCGGTTACCGGTAAAATTTTATAAAAATACAGTTGATCGCATAAATATAATGGTGCTACGATGAAAACCAGGAAAACAAAGGGGGGATGCTTATGAGTCAACCACAACCGGTTTCCACTCCCGCTGTTTCCAAAGGGAAGGAAATCAACGTATTCGTCTTGCTGTTTGCCGTGCTGGCGATCGCCGTCGCGCTGACCTACGTGCTGCCGGCGGGTGAGTATTCGCGAGTGGAGGTAAACGGCAGAAGCGTCGTCGATCCGCAGTCCTTTCAGTTTGTCGACTCCTCGCCGGTGAAGCCGCTGGGGCTTGTCAACAGCATTCATACCGGGATGGAGGAAGCGGCCGGCATTATCTTTTTTGTCCTCATCATTGGAGGGACGTTCGGCATCTTGACGACCACGGGAGCGATCGAAGCGCTGATCGTCACCCTTTCCCGCAAGCTGAAAAACCAGGAGAAGTGGCTGATCCCGATCATGATGTTTTTCTTTGCCATGGGAGGATCGCTGATGGGGATGGCGGAGGAGACGATTCCCTACATCGCGGTCATGATTCCGCTGGCGGTCGCCTTGGGCTTTGACGTGATCACGGGAGCGGCGATCGTGCTGGTGGGCGCTTCGGTCGGCTTCACGTCGGCGATCATGAATCCCTTTACGGTCGGAGTGGCCCAGGGCATTGCCGAGCTGCCCACGTTTTCCGGCGCGGGCTTCCGCATCGGGGTGTTTGCCGTCATGTACCTGGTCTCCGTCGGGTTTGTCTACCGCTATGCGATGAAGGTAAAACGAGACCGTTCACTCGGCTTCTTCGGCGGCTTCGAGGGAACAAACGCGGACGAGCTGCTGCGTTCGGACGTCGTGCTGACCACGCGGCACAAGTGGATTTTGATCTGCTTTCTGATCAATTTCCTCGTGCTTGCGTTCGGCGTGATCCGATACGGCTGGTACATCACGGAGATTGCCGGCCTGTTCCTGCTCTTGGGCATTGTCATCGGACTGATCGGCAGGCTCTCCGCCAACACGATCGTCGACTCCTTCATGAAGGGGGCGGCCGGGCTGATCGCCGGAGCGCTGGTGATTGGCGTGGCGCGCGCGGTCGTCGTCGTGCTCAACGAGGGGCACGTCCTCGACACGATCCTGTACTACGCCTCCGCCGCGATCCAGGCGATTCCGCCCGCTTTCACCGCCGTGGGCATGCTCGTGCTGCAGACGGTGATGAGCTTTATCGTCCCTTCCGGCAGCGGTGAAGCGGCGCTGACCATGCCGATCATGACGCCGCTGGCGGACCTCGTCGGCGTCACCAGGCAGACGGCCGTGCTGGCGTTCCAGTTTGGCGACGGGATATCCAACATCTTCATTCCCACCTCCGGGTACTTTATGGCCGGACTGGCCTTGGCCGGCATTCCCTGGTCGCGCTGGATGAAGTGGATCCTTCCCCTGATTGTCGCCCAATACGCCATTGCCGTGGTCGCCGTCGTCGTTGCGCAGTTGATCGGATACGGCCCTTTTTGAACGCGGCGACCCCGTTCGCCGTGAGAGAGAAGCCTCCTCGCTAGGAGGCTTCTCTTTTTTGGCGTCGCCACCGGTTCCAGTGAACGGTCGGGAACAGCGCGGGCGAAGAGGGTGTCGGGGACGGATTCCTTCGCGGCGATCAGCGGCGATGAGCTCGAAGCGTCTGGCCTCGATTCTGCGTCAGACAGCTTTTATCCGCCGACGAACTTGCGAAAGTTGGCCGTGCGGGCAATCCGCTTGTGCGGCTGGGAGAGCAGGTAACGGTAGCCCGCTTTCCAGGTGTGGCTGCGGACGTTTTTCCGGCGAATCGCACAGTAGTGAAAACGGCTGCCGGAGTAGATGCGAAAGCCCCGTCGGCGGCAGCTCCGCAGGAACGTGACATCCTCCCCCAGGGAGCGGTTGGCAAAACGGACCCGGCTCCACACGCTCCGTCGAAACGCGAGGGTCCCGCCAGCGAGCAGCCGCGTCCGCCGGTGTTCGTTCCCCGGAAAGCGCAGGATCAGCAGCCGCAATCCCTGAACGTACGTAAAAAAGGTTCGTTTTCCGACGACCGCCGCCTTCGATCGGGCAAACGCGCGCAGCGTGTCAGCCGCGTAGCGGGGGGAGTAGTAGTCGTCGTCGTCAAATTTGGCGAGGTAGGGAAAGCGGGCCCTGTTTGCGGCAAAGTTCAGGCAGGCGCCGAGTGACACCCGTCCGGGCAGTTTGTAGACGGACACGTTGGGAAACGAACGGGCGTATGTTTTGTAGAGCGCTTCGCTCAGCACATCGTTGTTCAGCACCACGATCAATTCCTTGTTGACCCCGCGCTGCCGCAGATAATTGTGAAACAGGTTGCGCATCATGCCGGGGCGCTTGGTGCAGGTGATGATGGAGATGCCGGATTTCCCGGTTCGCTTCACGATGTCTCACTTCCTTAGCCGGTGGAATCGGTGTGATACGAAAGGAAAAACGTCCGAGACGTACTTCATGTGTATTCAGCGGCGGGGCGAAGAACGCTGAGCGGGTGCGGAGTTCGGCAAGAAAAAATGAGGGGGACGCGGTTCCAAAAGGATGATGGTACACACCGGCAGTTGGCAGGAAAGAATATCCTGTTTATCTTTTTTTGCCGCAAGCCATATGCATCAAAATAGTTTGACTATTCTGCGATTGGGCGGTATAATTTGGATAACTTTGTTAGTAAGGTTAACTAACTGTTTGGTGGTGAGTGAAAAGGCGTGCGTTCTTCCAGAAAAACGGGCAGCAGCAAGCTGGTGAAAAAGTGGAACAAGGAAGAGATCTTGCAGCAGGTGATTCAGCACGGTCAGATCTCCCGCGCCGACATCGCCAAACAGACGCAGCTCAGCCGCCCCTGCGTCTCCGCCCTGGTGGAGGAGATGATTCAGGAGGGGCTGCTCCAAGAGGTGGGGATGGGCGACTCGCGCGGCGGACGAAAGCCGATCCTGTTGGAGTACAACTACCAGGCGTACGCCATTGCCGGAGCGGTGTTCGAAGGCTCCGCGCTGGAGATGGCGGTGGCCGACCTGAAAGGCGAGTTTTTGGCCCGGTACCGCAAGCGGCTGGCCCAGCCGGCCGACGGGGAGCGGGTGATCGAGGACCTGGCGGCGGGACTGGACCGTCTGCTGGCCGAGAGCGGTTTGCCGCGCGACAGGCTGCTGGGCATCGGCGTCGGCCTGCCCGGGGTCACCCAGCGGGGCAGCGGCACGGTCAGCTTCGCTCCCAGCACGGGCTGGATGGGATCGCCGATCAGGCAGACCATCGAGGAGCGGCTGGGTGTGCCGGTCATCATCGACAACGACGTCAACATGATGACCCTGGGCGAGTGCGTCCGCGGTGTCGGTGTCGGCTGTTCCAACGTTGTCTACATCTACGTCGGCACGGGGATCGGCTCCGGCATCATGCTGGACGGCCAGTTTTACCGGGGAAGCCGGGACGCGGCCGGCGAGATCGGCTACATGCTGATCGGCCCCGTACACAGCCGGCGGGACGGAGCGTACGGCGTGTTTGAGACGCATTACTCCGTCCCCGGTATCGAAGAGCAGGCGAAGGCCTTTCTCTCCGACCTTCAGGAAGGGTCGAGTATCATAGAGGCGCTGATCGGTCATGCCCGGCAGGACAACCGGGAGGCCGCGCGGCTGCTGGACGACGTGTACCGCCACTGGGCGTACGCGATGGCCAACATCGTCAGCGTGTTGAACCCGGAGCTTTTGATCCTGAGCGGAGAGATGGTCCATATCGACGAAAAAGGGGTGAAGCAGATTCACGATTGGCTGACGGAATGGGTGCCCGTCGTGCCCCGTCTGGAAAAAGCGAGTCTCGGCGAAGAGGCGGGGCTGATCGGGGCCGTTCACAGTGTCTTGGAAGCGTTTCCGTCCACGAAATTGCTGGACAAATAGGGTGAAAAAAAGGGGGATTTGGTTGTGAAAACGTCCAACAGCACATGGAAAAAATGGCTTCGCGGCGTGTTTGCCGGCTCGCTGGCCCTGACCGTCGCCGCCTGTTCCGGCGGAGGACAGGCGGACAGCGGCACCGGCAGCCAGTCCGGTGAACAGGCGCAGCCGGCATCATCCGGCGAAAAGCAAAAACTGGTCGTCTACACCGCGCGGGACAAAAACATTTTTGAAATCGTCCTGCCCAAGTTTAAAGAAAAATATCCGAATATTGAAGTGGAACCGATGGAGATGGGTGCGCAGCAAATCCTGGAGCGCGTGCGTGCCGAAAAGGCCAATCCGCAGGCGGACTTCTGGTGGGGCGGCACGCAGTCCGCGCTGAGCACGGCGGCGGAGGAGGGACTCCTGGAGCCGTACAAACCGACGTTCGCGGACAAGATCCCCGATCTGTACAAGGACCCGCAGGACCGCTGGTACGGCGAAATGCTGCTGCCCGAGGTGATCATGTTCAATTCGCAGGCGCTGAAGAAGGAAGAAGCGCCGCAGGACTGGGACGACCTGCTCGATCCCAAGTACAAGGACAAAATCGTGATCCGCAACGTCCTGCCGTCCGGCACGATGCGGACCATCTACGCGGCGATGATCTACCGCCAGGGTCCGGACACGCCGGAGAAAGGGTATGAATGGCTGAAAAAACTGGACGCCAACACCAAGGAGTACACCCAGGACCCGACCCAGCTCTACCTGAAGCTGGACCGCCAGGAGGGCGTCATTTCCCTGTGGAACCTGCAGGACATCCTGATTCAAAGCAAGCAGAACAACCATCCGTACGACTTCGTCTATCCGAAGAGCGGCGCGCCGATCCTCGTCGACGGCGTCGGGATCGTCAAAGGGGCCAAGAACATCGATGCGGCCAAGAAGTTTTACGAGTTCCTGTTCAGCCCGGAAATCGCCGCGCAGTTGGCAAAAGAGCGCTACCAGTTCCCGTCCCGCACCGACATCAGCAAGGACGAACTGCCCGACTTCATGAAAAACCTGGAGCTGAAACCGCTGGAGCTCGACTGGAACGTGATGGCGGCGAAAGAAAAGGAATGGATGCAGTACTGGGACGAAAACATCAAGGGAAAAAGCAAAAAGTAAGTGGTTGAGGGCAGCCGGACCAGACGGGAAGGGGGATCCTTTCCGTCTGGCCGCGTTCGGTTCCCGCCCGGCTCCGGCTGTCGCGTGCGCCGGGCGGCGCCCTGCCAATCTCGAGAGGGAGGACACCTGATGAGCAGCGTAACACTTGATCACGTCAGCAAACGGTTTGGCAACGCAAAAGGGGTCGAAGACGTTCACATTCACATCGAATCAGGGGAATTCTTCACGTTTTTGGGGCCCAGCGGCTGCGGCAAGACGACCACCCTGCGGATGATCGCCGGCTTTTACTATCCCACCAGGGGGCGGATCTGCTTCGGCAGCCGGGACGTCACGTCGCTGCCGCCCCACAAGCGCAACACGGGCATGGTGTTCCAAAACTACGCCCTGTTTCCGCACATGACCGTATTTGAGAACATCGCCTTCGGACTGCAGGTTCGCAACATTCCGAAAGCGGAAGTGAAGGAACGGGTGGAGCGGATGATGAAGCTCGTCCGCCTGGAAGGATACGGCGAACGCCGGATCGACCAGCTCTCCGGCGGGCAGCAGCAGCGGGTGGCGCTGGCCCGCGCGCTCGTCATCGAGCCGCAGATTCTGCTCCTGGATGAACCGCTGTCCAACCTGGACGCCAAGCTGCGCGAAGAAACCCGGTACGAAATCAAACGATTGCAGATGGAACTGGGCATTACCACCATTTACGTCACGCACGACCAGGCGGAGGCGATGTCCATGTCGGACCGGGTGATGGTGATGCAGGGCGGCGAAGTGCAGCAGGTGGGTACGCCGCACGAGATCTACCACCGCCCGGTGAACCGTTTCGTCGCGTCGTTCATCGGCGAAACCAACCTGTGGGAGGGGATCGTGGCGGGCATCGACGGCAGCGAAGTGCGGGTGCGGGTGGCTCCTGACCTCGTGCTTACCGGATATATGCACAACGCGTCGCCGCAGGTACGGCTGGCGCCGGGCGAAAAAGTGGCCCTGTCGATCCGGCCGGAATCGGTGCAGGAAAGCGCGGGAGCGGACGGTGAGAACGTGGTGGCGGGCACTGTCGTGCTTGCCGAGTTTACGGGCGCGTGCGTCAACTACGTGACCAGCGTCGGCCCCCATCAGCTCCGCAGCATGTCCATCAGCCAGGGACGGCCGCTGAAACAGCGCGGAGAGACCATTGCCCTGCACATTCCGAAAGCGAGCATCTACTTTGCGGGATAAGGAGGAGGAGCTAGTGAAAGCAGAACTGCAGCCAGCCGCGGCACCGTCCAAACGGATGTCCTTCACCGCTTCGCCGTCCTTTGTCTACGTGCTGGTTTCGCCGCTGTTCTTGATCCTGCTGGCCTACGTCATCTATCCGCTGTTTGAAACGTTCGTCGCCAGCGTCAGCGTGGACGGGCAGCTCACGTGGAAAAACTACGCCCGCTTCTTCAGCCTGGAGCACACGGCCAACCTGGAAGCGCTCTGGACCAGCGTCTACATATCCGTGTTGAGCGTCATCACCTGCGGCATCGTCGGCGTGACGATGGCCTTTTTGCTGGAACGCTACGAGTTTCCGGGGCGGAAAATCCTCTCCGTGCTCGCCCTGGTGCCGATGGCGCTGCCGCCGCTCATCGGCGTGCTGTCGTTTACGTTTCTGTACGGGGAAAGCGGCATATTCCCTCGATTGTTCAAGGAACTGTTCGGTCTGGAGCAGGTGCCGTTTGCGCTGAAAGGAATACCGGGCGTCGTCGTGGTCCACACCTTTACCATGTACACTTATTTTTTCATGACGGCTTCGGCGGCGATCAAGGGACTGGACCCGTCGCTGGAAGAGGCGGCGGCAAGCCTGGGCGCCAACCGCTTTACCGTCTGGCGGCGGGTGATCCTGCCGATGCTGACGCCGGCCATGGTGGCGTCGTCGCTCCTGGTGTTCATGATCTCCATGGCATCCTACACGGCGCCGCTGATCTTCGGCATCGACCGGACGATGACGATGCAGATCTACCTGTCCCGGACCAACGGCGACCTGGACATGGCGGCCGCCCAGTCGACGGTCCTGTCCGTCGTCTCCATCGCCTTTTTGCTGCTGATGCGCTGGTACCAGGGAGCGCGCAGCTACCAGAACCTGAGCAAGGGGATCAGCGTGCACCGGACCGAGGTGAAAAGCAAAGCGGGCCGCTGCGTCTGCATGGTGCTGGCCTTCATCGGCATCGTCATCCTGATGCTGCCGATCCTCGTGATGGTGCTGATCTCGTTCTCGGTGGACGGCACCTGGACGGTGCAGATTCTCCCGCCGCAGTATACGCTGGACCACTACATCGACCTGTTTACGGACAGCAAGACCTGGCGGCCGATTGCCAACAGCCTGGAACTGAGCGCGATCGCCACCGTCGGCATCGTCCTGTTCGGGGTGGCGGCGGCGTACGCGATGGTGCGGCTGCGCTTTCGCGGCAAAACGCTCCTCGACGTGCTGATCATGCTGCCGTGGGCCCTGCCCGGCACCGTCGTCGCCGTCAACCTGATCGCCGCGTTCAGCGAGCCGACCGTCTTCAGCTTCGGGCAGGTGCTGATCGGCACCTTCTGGATCATTCCGCTCGCCTATTTCGTCCGCCATCTGCCGCTGGTGTTCCGCTCCACGTCGGCCACGCTGATGCAGATGGACCCGTCGGTGGAGGAAGCGGCGCGCAATCTGGGGGCGTCGTGGTGGTACAGCTTCCGCCGCGTCGTCTTTCCGATGGCGTTCGGCGGGATTTTGGCCGGCACGCTGTTGGCGTTCGTCCAGTGCATCGGCGAGTTCGTCGCCTCGATCCTGATCTTCACGCCGCGGACAATGCCGCTGTCGGTCGCCATTTTCCAGCGCATGTACACGTTCGAATTCGGCACCGCGTGCGCATACGGCGTACTGCAAATTACGGTCATCATCATCGTCCTGTTCATCTCCAGAAAACTGGCCGGCGACAAGGCGGGCACGGCGGTGTAGGCAGGCGCCGTGCGCTTTCCCGTCCCGAAAGACGGCAGCGTCCGTGCATGTCCGTTTCAGCTTCCGCGGGTCAATCCATGGCGACAGCAGGATCCGGCTTCCCGGGAGGCCATGATTGATGCATACATCAATCCCAAACAGGAAAGGGAGGAGCGTTCATTGAGAAAGGGGACATTTGCCAAGCTGTTTTCCGTCGCATCAGCCGTGGCCCTGGCCGGCACTCTGGTATGGCCGCTGGCGCCCCGGACCGCCCATGCCGACCGGGGCGTGGTCGACTTGTGGAAAGCGATCAAGCCGCTGACTACCATCGCCAGCGCCATGAACACGGGGGCTCACCCGGATGACGAGCACAGCGCGATGCTCGCGTACCTGTCGCTTGGCAAAGGCGTGGACACGTTCAGCATCATCGCCAACCGCGGCGAAGGGGGCCAAAACGAAATCGGCAGCGAGCTGGGCAACGCGCTGGGCATCATCCGCACGCGCGAACTGCAGGAAGCGTCCAAGGTCACCAATGTCACGCTGGGCATCCTCAGCGAAGCGATCAACGATCCCATCTACGACTTTGGCTTTTCCAAGAGCCCGGACGAGACACTGGCCAAATGGGGAGAACAGGTCGTCTACGAACGGCTGATCCGCAAGATTCGCGAGCTAAGGCCGGACGTGGTCATCCCCGCGTTTTTGAACGAACCCTCCACGCACGGACATCACCGCGCCATCAACGTAATCACGGTAAAAGCGTTCAAGGACGCCGCCGATCCGTCCGTGTTTCCGGAGCACCTGCAACACGGGCTGCGCCCCTGGCAGGCAAAAAAGCTGTACGTCCCGGCGGATGAAAAGGACTACACGGTTCGCGTGCCGGTCGGCGAGTACGACGAGGTGTACGGCGCGTCTTACCTGCAGCTGGGAGAGGAATCCCGCTTCATGCACAAGAGCCAGGGGATGGGGCGCCACTACGACGAAGGGCCCAGCTTCAACTACTACAAGCTGGAGCAGTCGACGGTTCCGGCCAAAGCCAGGGAGAAGGACTTTTTTGAGGGCATCGCCTACACTTATGACGACCTGGCCAGGGAAGTGGCCGGCAAGCCGGACGGGGAAACGCTGGCCAGGGAGCTTAGGACCCTGCAAAAGGACGCGGACGAAGTGATCGCCGCCTACCCGCGCTTTGCCGACGTGGCCAGGGAAGTGCACGACATGCTGACGGACGTGCAGAGGGCGCTGACCGCCGTGAAGGGAGCCAGACTGGACGAGGAGACCAGGGCGGACCTGACGCACCGTCTGGAGGTAAAGGAAAGGCAGTTGTACACGGCGAGTGCGGAAGCGCTGTCGCTGGTGGCCAAAGTAAGGCCGGAGACAGGCGAACTGGTCGCCGGTCAGACCACCACCGTGAAGGTGACGGCGTACAACGGCGGACAGGTACCGCTGAAAAACGTCAGGCTGAAGCTGAACGTGCCGGACGGATGGCGGGCAAAACCGCTGGGGGCGACCAGCTTCGACCAGGTGGGGTACAACCAGACCGTCACGGCCGCGTACGAGGTGGAGGTGCCGAAAGACGCGCCGCTGTTCCAGCCGTATCTGCCGCCGTCCGTCACCGCGGACGTGTCGTACAAGGCGTTTGGCTCCACCGCGGTCAGCCGCGCCGTCCCGTCCGACGCCGTCGCCGTCCTGCCGCCGTTCTCGCTGTCGCTCAACCCAGGCGCAGCTGTTCTCAACACGCTGAAGCCGCAGGAGCCGATTCCGGTGAAGGTGACGGTAAAGAACTACAATCCGGGTGCGGCGGAAGCGGACATCTCGCTGGACGTCCCGGACGGCTGGTCGGTGGAACCGAAGGCGAGTCCGCTGTCGTTTGCCGCCAAGGGGGAGACAAAGTCGGCCGCGTTTACGGTACAGCCGTCCGCCGCCGTCAAACCGGGCACGTACACGGTGACGGCCGTGGCCCGCGCGGGGGCAAGGGAAAGCCGCCACGGCGCCCAGGTGATCCACTATCCGCACATCGGCACCACCTACTTCGTCCAACCGGCGGAGCTGGCGATTCAGGCGTTTGACCTGAAAGTGCCGGTGGGGTTGAAAGTGGGGTACGTCTCCAGCGGCTTTGACAACATCGACCAGTACCTGCAGCAGGTCGGCGTTGACGTCACCCGCCTCAGTGCCCAGGACATCGAGTCTGGCGACCTCGGCCAGTACGATGCGATCGTGCTGGGCATCCGTGCGTACGGGTTCCGTCCCGAACTGATTTCGAGCAACGCCCGCCTGTTGAAGTACGTGGAAAACGGCGGCAACCTGGTGGTGCAGTACCACAAGCCGGAGGACAAGTGGAAGCCGGAGCTGGCGCCGTACCCGATCACGATCGGCACGCCGCTGATTGAATGGCGCGTCACCGATGAACAGTCAAAGGTTACCATGCTTGCGCCGGAGCATCCCATTTTCACCACGCCCAACAAGATCACGGAGGAAGACTGGAACGGCTGGATTCAGGACCGTTCCGCCTACAACCCGTCGCAGTGGGGCAAGGAGTACGTGGAGCTGATCGCAAACGGCGATCCGGGCGAGAAGGAGTTTACCGGCACGTTCCTCACCGCGAAATACGGCAAAGGGACGTACACCTACAGCTCGCTCGTCTGGTACCGTGAAATCCCCGCCCTGGTGCCGGGAGCCATCCGTATGTTCGTCAACATGGTCAGCTTGAAGCCATAAGGCAGGAAAACGGGACGGGAGAGACGGCCGCAGCCGGCCGTCTTCCCCGCTTTTCCCGGCTCCCCGGCAGGCTGGAGGACCGCGGAAAAAACAGTAGCAAGGAAACGGCAGGGAAGGAGATACGACAATGGACTACAGAGAGCGGATTTTTCAACGGGAGGGAGCCCGGTTCCCCGGAAAGACGTACGCGGAGGCCGTGCTGGAACCGGCTTTTGCGGAAGCGAAAACCCATCTGCTGACGCCGATGATGGCGATCAACAAGGCGCATCTGATCATGCTGCGCGAGCAGGAGCTGATCACGGAGGACGAGGCGAAGGCGATTGCCCGCGCCCTCACCGCCATCGACTTGGACCAGCTGCGCCGCTCATCCTATACCGGACAGTTTGAAGATTTGTTCTTTCAGGTAGAGAGCCGTCTCCTGGAGCTGGCCGGGGACGTGGCCGGCAATCTGCACCTGGCCCGCAGCCGCAACGACATGGGCGTCACCATCTACCGCATGGTGCTGCGCGAAAAACTGCTGGTCACTCTGGCTTCGGCGCTCTCTCTGAAAGAGCATTTGCTCCTGTTTGCGGAAGAACACACAGAGACGGTGATGATCGGCTACACCCACACCCAGCAGGCGCAGCCGACGACGATGGCCCACTACGTCACGGCCGCGGCCGACTCGCTGTCGCGGGACATCCGCCGCCTGATCAGCGCCTACCGCACCTGCAACTGCAGTCCGATGGGAGCGGCGGCGCTGACCACCTCGGGCTTTCCCATCAGCCGTGAGCGGATGCGGCAGCTTCTCGCCTTTGACGAATTGGTGGAGAATTCCTACGACGCGATCGGCGGGGCGGACTACCTGGGTGAAACGGCGGCCGCCGTGCAGTTGGCGGCGATCAACCTGGGGCGGACGGTGCAGGACATGCTGCAGTGGTGCACGCAGGAGTTTGACGTGCTGAAAGTGGCCGATCCGTACGTGCAGATCAGCTCGATCATGCCGCAAAAGCGCAATCCCGTCTCGTTTGAGCACATGCGCTCCCTGCTCTCGTCCAGCGCGGGCAGCGCCGCCGTCGTCTTGACGATGATGCACAACACGCCGTTCGGCGACATCGTCGACACGGAGGACGACATGCAGCCGTACGCCTGGCGCAGCCTGGCCGTGCTGGAGCAGATGTACCGCCTGATGGCCTGCGTGGTCGGCACGATGGAGGTAAACAAGGAGGGGCTGCTGGCGCGGGCCAAAGGCAGCTTTGCCACGGTGACGGAGCTGGCCGACACGCTGGTGCGCACCGACCGGCTGTCCTTCCGCACTTCGCACCACATCGTCAGCCGCGTGGTGAAGGAGGCGGCAGCCCAAGGGCTGCGGGCGGACGAAATCAGCCTCGATCTGGTCAATCGGGCTGCCCGGGAGGTCATCGGACGGACGCTGGCGATCACGGCCGAGCAGCTGCGCCAGGCGCTCGATCCGGTTCATTTCGTCGCCGTTCGCAAGCTGCCCGGCGGGCCCAACGCGGAGGAGATGAAGCGGATGATCGGCGGACGGAGGCAGTCGCTGCAGGCGGAAATGGCCTGGCTGAAGCAGGCCCGGGAGGCGTGCGACCAGGCGATGCGCCATTTGGATCAGGTCATGGCCGAATGGAGTGAACGGAAATGACGGCGGTACACATCCCCCTGCTGGCCGTGGACGGCGGCGGCACGAAATGCCTCGCCGTCCTGACCGACCGGTCAAAGCGGACGCTCGGCGCGGGCCGGGCGGGTTCCTGCAACTACCAGGGGATTGGCAGGGAAGCGGCCGCGCGGGAACTGGCGGCCGCGATCAGCCAGGCGTTGGCGGAGGCGGCGGGGCGACTGCCGGCAGCCGCTACCGACGACAGCGGAAGCGGCGCGGCGTGGGAGGTCGAGTGCGCCGTGTTCGGCCTGGCCGGATTGGATACGGAGCACGACCGGCAGGTGATCACGGGCATGGTCCGCGACGTCCTGGAGATGCTGCGGATTCGCGTTCGCCACCTGATCGTGGAGAACGACGGCTTTGCCGCCCTGCTGGGAGCGACCAACGGGGAGCCGGGCATTCTCGTGATCGCCGGGACCGGCTCGATCGCCTTCGGGGTGAACCGGGCGGGCGAGACGGCGCGGGCGGGCGGATGGGGCCACCGCGTCGGGGACGAGGGCAGCGGGTACTGGATCGGCAAACAGGCGATCATGGCCGTGCTGAAAGCGGCGGACGGCCGCGGCGAGCCGACGCTGCTGGAGAGCCTGCTGCTGCCGCACCTGGGGCTCGACCGGGTGGACCAACTGTTCAACTGGACGTACGGTCCGGACTATTCCGTGGAAAAAGTGGGCGAACTGTCGCCGTTCGTCAGCCAGGCGGCCGACTCGCAGGATCGGGTGGCCGCGTCGATCCTGGAGGCCGCCGGCGAAGAGCTGTTTCTCGCCGCCCGCGCCGTCATCGAACGGCTGCGGATGAAAGAGCAGCCGTTCAAGATGATCCTGCAGGGAGGCGTGCTGCAAAACGACGAGCGCGTCCGCCGCATCGTCATCGAGCACGCCCGCCGCTACACGCCGCAGGTGACCATCGACAAGGCGCAGAACGATCCGATCTTCGGCGTGATTGCCAAAGGGTTGGCCTATCTGGAGAAACGGGCCGGCGAGAGCGAGGAGGTGTAGTCATGAAACGACTGATGTTTGTCTTTCCCCATCCCGACGACGAATCGTTTGCCTGCGGCGGGACGCTGGCCAAATGCAGCGAGGCCGGACAGGAGACCTGCCTCATCTGCGTCACGTCCGGCTGCAAGGGGCGTTCCGGCCCGTTTGCGCTCGACAGCCGGGAAGCGCTGGCCCGCCACCGCGAACAGGAGCTGGCCAAAGCGGCGCACATCCTCGGCATTACGCGGCTGGAGCTGTACCGCTATCCCGACGGCGGGCTGGCCGAAGTCGATCCCCGCGAACTGGCCGGACGGCTGGCGTCCGCCATCGTGGAGTGGAGGCCACACGTGGTGGTCACGTTTCCCCCCGACGGGGTGACGGGCCATCCCGACCACATCGCCGTCTGCCGCGCGACCGGCATGGCGGTGGAGCAGGCGGAGCAGGTACTGCCGCCGGACGATTGGCCCGATCTGTACTTCGTCTCCATCCCGCACTACTACGACCATTGCCCGGACAAAGGACCGGCGCCCGCCGTGCCGATCACCGGCAAGGTGGACATCACCCGCTACCGCGACCGCAAAGGGGAGGCGCTCCGGGCCCACCAAAGCCAGGTCTACTCCGTCAACCGCGCCTACCCCGGCGTCATGGAGGGAGACTACGGGGTGATCGGCTGCTACGAGTATTACACGCTGGTCCGTTCCGGCGGCCGCCCCGTGAAGCCGGTCGCGCCGGAGAACGGGATTCCGGTGATGGAGTGGTAGCATTTTCGGGAAGGGTGGGAACGTATCCGATCAATAAGGAGGTATGGCACGTTGGCTCTTCCGCAGATCGTGATCCAAACGACTGGATATGGTTTCAAACAGATATCGGGGGATTGCTGCTGGCTCCTTCAGAGGCAAGCACGATCCCGATCGGTTGGCTGGATAAACGCGTGTACATAACCGCGAAACGCTTTGATGTGATCGGAGTCCGATGAGGACGGACGAGGTCTTTGGGGCCGCGAATGACAGGTCTGCTCCGTCACCCGTCTCGACATGCAAAAGCGTTGAAGGACGAACCATTTGGCAGACGATGCGTGGTGCCTTTTCGCATCCTTTTCGGATAGGGTGCTACGCGTACCAGACGGAGGTGATTTGAATGGGGGCCCAACTAAACGTAACCCTCTATACAAGGAAAGGCATCGACGATCTGGACCGATACCCGGAATTGGATGCAGATCATGTGTCGGAGAGAAATCGCCGGTTTTATGAAAGACTTTCCAGAGAAATTGGCAGTCTGGTAGAACACAAAGATTTTGTGATGGGCGGTGTTGGCGTTGAGACAACCATCACCTATGCAGACAATGTGAAGGAGATGATGGAGAACAGTTACAACGTTTTCCGATGGTTTTTGCCGTTCTCTTTCGGCGAACAACTTATCGGTTATCGAGAAGAGAAAACATCTAATTTGTTCGTGCTGGATAAAGTAGAGTAAACCAAAAGCCTAAACAAAACATCACACGTTCAGCGGTCTGTAACCGGCTGGTCGAGAGCGGAAAGAGTCATTCTTGGCTGTACGGAGGATCGGGCTGTTGATCGGACAGGAGGACACCCCCATGATGGACCGCTTTGCCCAGACACCGGAACCGCCCTATTACGCCGTCATTTTCACGTCGCAGCGAACGGAGGGAGAAAACGGCTACGGCGAAATGGCCGAGCGCATGGTGCGGCTTGCGTCCGGGCAGCCGGGCTTTCTCGGCGTCGAGAGCGTGCGTGACGCGTCCGGCTTCGGCGTGACCGTCTCCTACTGGTCGTCTCTGGAGGCGATCCGCGAGTGGAAGCGTCATGAGGAGCATCGGGCCGCCCAAGCCAAAGGAAAAACCGTCTGGTACGAACACTACGTCGCCCGCATCTGCAAAGTGGAGCGGGACTATGCCCTGCACAGCCTGCGGTAACATACAACATGGCGGCAGCGAAAATCAATTACCCGTTTCAGCCTGTCAAAAGACGTGGTACCCTGATAAAAAAGGGACTGCGTCTTTTTGGCGAGCGATGCCCATGCTGCGCCGAAAGAGAGCGCCTCTGTCGGGAGGTGGAAGCGACAGGCTGGATCATCCGGTGCTGCCCCCGCGATCCCGGCCAAAATCTGCTGGAGGTGTCCAACTACATAGGGAGTTGAACTTCAGGAACGACATGACCGAAACGATGCGGCGGAACTGGCGGAGCCGAGGGGGAGAACGCCTGGGCGTCCGTTCGTTCCCGGCTGGCGGTACAGGGGGGAGCGGCTCTCTCCCCATGGAAGCGCCATCATGAAAAGGAGGGCGGCGAGTGAACCAGAAAGAACCGACGCATCACCATTCTCTGTCCGTTACCGGAATTGCCGACGCGCTGCGGCAGCGCCAGCCCGGCATCATGGGAGAGAAGCGCCTGGGCCGCTTCAGCGTGCTGGTGCCGCTGGTGGAGCGGGAGGACGGAACGTTGGCGGTGCTGTTTGAAAAGCGGGCGCGTACGATGCGGCGGCAGGCCGGCGAAATCTGTTTTCCGGGAGGGCGGGCCGAAGAGGGAGACGCCTCTCCGTGGGAGACGGCCCGGCGCGAGACGAGCGAAGAACTGGGGCTGTCCGCCGAACGCATCCGCCGGGTCGGGACGCTGGATACGGTGGTGACGCCGTTTGCCTGCATCTACCCGTTCGTCGGGCAGATCGACTCGCTTGCGGGCATGTCGCCCAATCCGGCCGAAGTGGAAGAGGTGTTTTGCGTGCCGCTGCAAACGCTTGCCGCCACCCGGCCCGAGGCGTACCCGGTGAAGATGAAGGTGGAGCCGGGAGCGGACTACCCCTATCATCTGATACCGGGCGGCGAGCGGTATCCGTGGCGGACCGGCACCGTCCACCATTTGTTTTACCGGGTGGAGGGACGTGTGATCTGGGGGCTGACCGCGCGGATTCTGGAACATTTTCTGGAACTCGTGGGCCCGGACGGCGAAGGCCAATCCGGAAAACGCTGATTCTGATTGGGAAAGGAGCGTATCATTCATGTGGCCAACAAACGAGGCAACCAAACGACTGCACGTGCAGTGGCCGATACTCCAGGCCCCGATGGCGGGCGGGGCGACGACACCCGAGCTGGTCGCCGCCGTTTCGAATGCGGGCGGGCTGGGCTCGCTCGGGGCGGGGTACATGAGCGGCGAGCAGATCCGCAGTGCGGTTCGCGCCATCCGTCAATTGACCGACAAACCGTTTGCGGTCAACCTGTTCATCCCGGAGGAGATCACCGGCGACACGCGTCCGGGCGAAAACGTCCGGCGGCTGATGAACGAAGCGCGGCGGCGGCTGGGCATCCCCGAAGAACCGGACGTCGGCCGGTTTGTCGAACCGTTTGAAGAGCAGATGACGGCGGTGCTGGAGGAGGAAGTGCCCGTGTTCAGCTTCACGTTCGGCATCCTGGAGGAGCGCTGGATGACAGAGCTGAAACGGCGGGGCGTCACGGTGATCGGCACCGCCACCACGGTACGCGAAGGCGTGGCTCTGGAGGCGAGCGGCGTGGACATGGTGGTCGCCCAGGGCAGCGAAGCGGGCGGGCACCGCGGCTCGTTTTTGCCCGATTCGCCCGACAACCTGGTCGGCTTGATGGCCCTGGTGCCGCAGTTGGCGGACAGGCTGAGCGTCCCGGTCATCGCTGCCGGCGGGATCATGGACGGGCGGGGAATCGCCGCCGCGCTGGCGCTGGGAGCGGAGGCCGTCCAGGTGGGAACGGCGTTTCTGGTCTGCACGGAGAGCGGCGCCCATCCGCTGCACAAGCAGGCGATCCTGGAGGCAGGCGACGACCAGACGGCGCTGACAACCGCTTTTTCCGGCAAGCCGGCGCGGGGCGTCTGCAACCGGTTCATGCGGGAGATGGCCCCGTACAGGGACGAAGTGCCGCCCTATCCGGTGCAAAACGCCTTGACCCGCGACATCCGGCAGGCGGCGGCGAAACAGCGCCAGCGCGACTACCTGTCGATGTGGGCGGGCCAGGGGGTCGGCCTCTCCCGTCAGATGGACGCGGCCGCGCTGATGCGCCGGCTGGTTGAGGAAACGGAACAGGCGATGGCCCGTTTTGCCGGCCGGTCGTAGAACGGCATCGCGGCCGGGGGCGCTGCCGTCGGAGTCTCCCGGACGCCGCAGGTTATCCCCCGCTTGGCCGCGCGAACATCCGGTCGGGCGGGGATTTTCGGGCGAAGGGAGGAATGGCGAACCATGGGCAATCCGCTGCGCATCGTCCTGTTTGTGCTGTCGTCGCTGATGCTCCTGGCATGCTCCACTTCCGTGCGGACGCAGCCAGGCATGCTGCGCATCGAACCGGTTGACTTGTTTGCCGGAGAAGACAAAAAATTCAAACCGTTCCTGGGAGTCATGTCGGGGGCCGTCAAGGTGTCCTACGAAGGGAAGAAAGAGGCGATCCGCGCCGTGTTCGAGGTGTGGGAAAACGGCGTCGGCACGAAGACAGGGAAAACGTTTGGCGAGTTGACCCGCGCGTCCAACCGCAGCAGGTATTACGACGGCCAGTTTCTCATCTCCGTCACGGAGCCGGACGAGAACCGGGCGGGCAACTCGCGGTACGTGATCACGGCCGCTTTTGTCGACGACAAGGGACACGCCAGCTACCGGACGGAACTGGCCGCCGACCAAAAGCATACGGCCAGCGGGCTCATCCAGCTCCACGACAGCGTAGTGGTTTCCGAACAGGAGGAAGCAGCCGTCTGGGGCATGCAGGCGACGGACGAAGGCGTCCTGTACGTGATGGATTTCTCCCCCGAGCGGCTGAAACAGGCAAAGTGGGCCCTGGTTGTCAAGCTGTCGGCCGTGGATGAAGAGTAGGAGAGTGCGCCGCAGCTGCTCGCCCGCGTGCCGACGGGACCCCGCCGGAACCCCTGCCCGTCTTCCTGGCGGCGCAATATGCGTTCGGCTGGCGGGGCTGATTGCGGTACAATAGAGGAGGAACAAGCATGAACGAGATTCGTGTCAGAGCCCTGGTCGAGTCGGACCGGCTGTGGCTGGGCGGCTTTCTCCGCGAACACTGGGGCAGCCCGCAGATGGTGTACGGCTGCGGGCAGCAGGTGTTTGCCTGTGACGAGCTGCCCGGATTTGTCGCCTTCTGCGGCGAGGAGCCAGTCGGGCTGGTGACCTACGCCATCGCCGACGGCCAACTGCAGGTGGTCTCGCTGGACAGCGTGCGGGAAGGCATCGGCGTCGGCACCGCCCTGATGCTGGCGGTGGAACGGGTGGCGCGCGACAGCGGGATGGAACGCGTGTGGCTGTTGACGACCAACGACAACCTGAACGCCCTGCGCTTTTACCAAAAGCGGGGGTACGAGCTGGTCGCCGTCCACCGCAACGCCGTGGAGCAGGCGCGCCGGATCAAGCCGCAAATCCCGGCCGTTGGCAGCGACGGCATTCCGCTGCGCGACGAGATTGAGCTGGAGAAGCGGCTTTCGCCGTAGCCGCGCGGCAGTCCGTCCGAGACAGCCGGCAGATCCTCACGGCCATCGTCCGACCGAGCGGCAGCACGAGACTTGTCAGGAGAAGAGGCAGCATTTGGAGGGATCGAGGATGAATCAAGCATTTGCCCTGCGGGGAACGGTGGTCACGGGGGGAAGGTGCCTGGAGGACGGCCTGGTCGTCGTGGACGGCGGCACAATCGCCTACGCGGGAGCGGCAGCCGGGTACGCCGGACCGCTGCCGGAACGGGTGGAGATGGTGAAGGACGGCTGGATTTGTCCGGGGTTTGTCGACATACACATGCACGGCATCGCCGGCTGCGACACAATGGACGGCACGCCGGAGTCGCTGCAGACGATCTCCCGGGCGCTGGCCCGATTCGGCGTCACTTCGTTTTTGGCGACCACCATGACGGCCTCCTACGCGGAGCTGGAAAAGGCGATCCGCAACATCGCCGAGGTCAGCCGCGCCGGAACGGAAGGAGCGGCCGTCGCGGGCATTCACCTGGAAGGGCCGTGGATTAATCCGCGCTACAAAGGGGCGCAAAACGAGGCCCACATCGTCGCGCCCAAACTGGCGGAGGTGCGCCGGCTGTACGAGCTGGCGGGAGGACTGCTGAAAGTGGTGACGATCGCGCCGGAGCAGCCGGAAGCGCTGGAGGCGATCCGCTGGCTGAAGGAGCAGGGGGTCATCGTCTCCGCCGGGCATACCGGGGCCACGTTTGCCCAGGCGCAGCATGCGGTGGAGTGCGGCGTGCAGCACTTTACCCACTGCTTCAACGCCATGACGGGGCTGCACCACCGCGAGCCGGGGGTGGTCGGAGCGGCGATGGTGCACGAACAGTTGAGCACGGAGCTGATCGCCGACGGGGAGCATGTGCACCCGGCCGTGATGCGCATTTTGTATCGGCTGAAATCGGCCGGCCGCCTGGCCCTGGTCAGCGATTCGATGCGGGCGGCGGCGCTCGGCGACGGCGTGTACGACCTGGGCGGCCAGGAAGTGCACGTGCGCGGAACGCAGGCCAAACTGGCGAACGGCACGCTGGCCGGCAGCATTTTGACGCTTAACAGGGCGGTGCAGAACATGGTGACCCTGTGCGGCGTGCCGCTGCCGGAAGCGGTCGCCATGGCGTCGCAGACGCCGGCGGAGATTGTGGGCCTGGGCGGACAAAAAGGGCGCCTGGAGGCGGGGTACGACGCGGACATTACGGTGCTGAACCCGTCGTACGGCGTGGAGGCCACCTATGTGGCGGGCAGGCGGGTGTACCGGGCACAGGCTTGATCAATGGCACTGTCCCGTGGGGTATGGCACCGTCCAGCGGGGGACAAGATGCCGTCTGACGCAGCATGAGCGGCATGTGCTGCTGCATCGTCGCAGCAGACCCGACGAGCGAAAGAAAGGGAATGGTACGCAAAAAGGGGGAGGGTGGTCTCGTGAAGTACGCGGTCGTATGTGCCGGGCTTTGGCTGGCCTGTTTGGCGGCCGGACTGCGTTTCGGCTATTGGAACGCCTTTGCCGTCGTCGGCGGAGCAGCGTGGCTGTTCGGTGCGGTCTGTTCGGGAGCGCTGCTGAGCGGCGACCGGATCCGCGCCAACCACGCGACGGAAACGGCGGAGGATCGCAAGCAGCGGCTGAAATGGGCGGGACGCTTTTTTCTGATCGGCCTCCCTTTTGTGGTGACGGCCATTTTCCTGTACGGATGACGGCCGTCAGCCTTTCGCGAGCGGTCATCGGAACACAAGAGAGCGAAGCAGCGCGGTCTGCTTCGCTCTTTTTTCATGCCAAATGCCCAGCCCATCGGCGACGGGAGCGCATCACGGAATCATCCACGACAGGACATTGGACTGCAGGAAAGTGATCACGCCGACCAGCACCACCAGGATGAGGCTGTGCTTCAGCGTAAAGCGGACGAGATCGGCCTCTTTTCCGGCCAACCCGACGGCGGCACAGGCGACCGCGATCGATTGCGGCGAGATCATCTTGCCGGTGACGCCGCCGCTGGTGTTGGCAGCGATCGCCAGAACGGGATCGATTCCCAACTGTGTGGCGGTCACTTTCTGCAAATGTCCGAACAGCAGGTTGGACGAAGTGTCGGAACCGGTGATGAACACGCCGAGCCACCCGAGGAACGGCGCGAAGAATGGGAACAGCACGCCGGTGGAAGCCAGCAGGGTTCCCAGTGTCGTGCTCATGCCGGACGCATTGGCCACATAAGCAAAGGCGACAACCGAGGCGATGGTTACAATCGGGAACCTCAGTTCGTGCAGCGTTTCGGCGAAGGTGGAAAGCCAGTCCTTCCAGGAAATCCCGACGATGAACTTGGTCACGACGGCGGCGACCAGGATCGACGTGCCGGCGGCCGCCAACAGTTCCAGTTTGAACACGGCGGCAATCGGCTTGCCGGTTGTGTCGATGATCAGCTTGTGCAGGCCGGGGACCTCCGGGGCAAAGGTAAGCCACTTCCCGAGCGGATTGAGCAGGTTCAACAGGGGATTGCTCCCCTCGTATGCGCCGAGCAGGGCCTTTTTGACAGGGGGAAGCCCCCAGAGAAAGATGAAGACGGTGAGCACGACAAACGGCGACCACGCCCTGAATACCTGGAAAGAGGAATGCCTCGGGCCGACATGGCCGGATGAAGCGGCAGCGACGGCCAGCTCGAAGGAGGCCTGCTCGGCGGAAAAGCGAAACACCTGCTTGGGCTTCCAGACTTTCAAAAAGAGCGCCAGCGCGACGATGGAGACGAGCGCGGACAGGATGTCCGGAAGCTCCGGTCCCATGAAGTTGGAGGTGAGGTACTGGGTAAGCGCAAACGAGACGCCGGAGACCAGAATCGCCGGCAGGATCTCCACCGCTTTTTTGACCCCCGCCATGATGACGATCAGGTAAAACGGCACAAAGGCGGAGAGGAACGGAAGCTGCCGCCCGACCATCTTGGAAATCTCCATCGCGGGCACGCCGGTCGGCCCCTCCACGGCGAGGATGGGAATGCCGATCGCGCCAAATGCGACCGGGGCGGTGTTGGCAATCAGACAGAGGCCGGCCGCGTAAAGCGGATGAAAGCCCAGACCGACCAGCAGTGCGGCCGTGATGGCCACCGGAGCGCCAAAGCCGGCCGCCCCCTCCAGAAACGCGCCGAACGAAAAGGCGATCAGGAGCACCTGCAGACGACGGTCTTCCGTAATCGACACGACTGAGGCGCGGATCAAATCAAACTGGCCCGTCTTCACGGTCAGCTTGTACAAAAACACGGCGGAAATGATGATCCAGCCGATCGGCAGGAGGCCGTAAACGGCTCCCTGAAGCGACGACATGACAGCCATCCGGACCGGCATGCCGTAGGCCAAAACAGCGACGAGCACGGCCAGGAACAGCGTGGTGATGCCGGCCACGTGCCCTTTCATGCGTTTGATCGCCAAGGCCCAAAAGAAGTACAGAATCGGGACGAGTGCCGCCAGGGCCGAGAGAGCCATACTCCCTCCGAGGGGAGCGACTGCTTGTGTCCACGTCATGGAAAAAAACCCCCGTTTCAACATGAGTTCAGCGCAGGGAACGGATCATGTGATAAGGTCACCTGATGAATGGGCGGTAGAGCAGTCCGTTCCGTCACGAGCGAACAGCATACGAACCAAAGAAAGCGTTTGCAATAACGTCAAGGCGAATGACCGGCAGCGCCCTCCTTTCCGGTGGACATGAACGCGAGTGACAAAATTCATCATATGGTAAGGTCATCTGATGAATTTTGTCAGCGGATTACCTCGATTATAAAAAGCTGGAAGAAAAGATTCAAGACAATTTTTTGAATCTTTTGATTGGTCGATCGCTGCAGAATGCGGCACGAGCCCCCGCCCGTCCGGAAAAGGGGCGGAGCTGAGGGCTCGCTGTTCATTTGTTTTCCTTGGTCAGGGGCAGTTCGGACCGCTGCAGGTGTTTGGCCATCAGCTCCATCCCCCGTTTGGCGTCGCGATTTTTGATCGCTTCCACCAGCAGTTTGTGTTCCTCGTACAGTTTCATGGCCGACTCGGTATGCAGCCACAGCTTTCGTATGTCCTGCATCGTGCGAAACAGGGAAGACGCAAAGTTCTCCATCAGCGACTGCAGGATCGGGTTCTGCGTGCTGCGGGCGATGGCCAGGTGGAAGTTGACGTCGTAGAGGTGGCTGATCTCTTCATTTCCCAGCGCTTCTTTCATCTGCTTGAGAATCCGCTCCAGCTCTTCGATGTTCTCGTCCGTGCGGTTGGCGGCGGCCAGTTCCACGCACCCGATCTCCAGAATCTTGCGCACCTGCATGATCTGCAGCAGTTCCACCTGCGGGTTATTCAGGTGCAGCATCGTCTCCGCCGATTGGAACGGGGGGCTTTTGACAAACGTCCCGCCGCCCTGCCGCGACTCGATCAGCCCCAGCGCCTTGAGGTGGCTCAACGCCTCGCGGATGGTGGAGCGGCTGACGTGGTACTGCTTGGCCAGATTTTCTATCGTATCCAGTTTGTCACCGGGCTTGAGCAGGCCGGATTCAATGATCCGCTGCAATTCCTCGGCGATGATTTCATAGTTTTTTTTATGCAGAAACATCCGGGTACCTCCATGGCAGTGATAATTCCACTCTACACTTTTTTCCTGAATTATGATAGTCTGGTGTAAATTCATCAGATAACCTGACGTATTTATCGGTCAGGCAAACCCAACCGACGAACTGGAGGAGAAGCATGGATGAACGTCTCGCTCTTTGTCACCTGTTTGTCTGATGCCGTCTATCCCCGCGTGGGAGAAGCGGTGGCCCGCCTGTGCGCCAGGTACGGCATCCGGCTCCGCTTTCCCGACGTGCAGACCTGCTGCGGCCAGCCCGCGTTCAACAGCGGGTACTGGGACGCGGCCCGAGATGCGGCCAAGACCATCATCGACGCGTTCGAAGACAGCGACTTCGTGATCGCCCCGTCCGGCTCCTGTGTGGGGATGATTCACCATCACTATCCCGCGCTGTTTCAAGACGACCCGGTCTATTTGCAAAAGGCGGAAGCGCTGATCGAAAAGACACATGAATTTTCGCAGTTTTTCGTCAACGTCCTGGGGGTGACCGATCTGGGGGCGTCGTTTCCGCACACGGTCACGTATCATCCGTCCTGTCACGGAAGCCGTCTGCTCGGCGTCAAGGACGAACCGCTTTCCCTGCTGTCCAAGGTGGCGGGGCTTCGGCTCGTTCCGCTGCCCTATGCCGAAGACTGCTGCGGATTCGGCGGGACGTTTTCGGTCAAGCTCCCCGACATTTCGCTTGCGATGGCGGCGGAAAAGGCGGAGCACGTGCTGGAGACGGAGGCCGAGGTCCTGGTCGGAACGGACATGGGCTGCCTGATGAACATCGGGGGACGATTGACGCACGAAGGCAAACACGTGCGGGTGATGCATCTGGCGGAACTCTTGTACGAAGGGGTGAGCGGCAGACGATGAGCGGATATCATACGGCCGATACCTTGAAGGAACGGGCGAAAATCGCGCTGCGCGACCAGTTTCTGCGAAGTGCCGTCAAGTTTACCACCGAGAAGCTGCGCACAGGCAAGCAGACGGCGGCGGACGAACTGGGCAACTGGGAAGCCTGGCGCGAACGCGGGCGGGAGATCAGGCTGCACACGATCGCCCATCTGGATTACTACCTGAGCCAATTTGTCGCAAACCTCAGGGCGGCCGGCGGGTACGTTCACTTCGCGGCGGACGCCAGGGAAGCGGTCGACATCACCATGCGCATCGCCAGGGCGAAACAGGCGAAATCGGTGGTGAAGTCCAAGTCGATGGTGTCCGAAGAACTGCACATCAACCAGGCGCTGGAGGAGAACGGGATCGAAGCGGTGGAGACCGATCTGGGGGAGTACATCATCCAGCTCGCCGGGGAAACGCCGTCCCACATCATCATTCCGGCGATCCACAAGAACAAGAGCCAGGTGGCGCAGCTCTTTTCCCAGGTGGCGGGAACCTCCCTGCCGGCGGAAACGGCGATTCTGGCCGGATTTGCCCGCGCCAAGCTGAGGGAAAAGTTCCTCGCGGCCGACATCGGCATGACCGGCTGCAACTTCGCCATTGCTGAAAGCGGTTCCATCGTGCTGTTTTCCAACGAAGGGAACGGCAGAATGGTCAGCACCGTGCCCAAGACGCAAATCACCTTCATGGGGATGGAGCGAATCATCCCCTCCTGGGAGGATCTCGAAGTGATGGCGACGCTTTTGCCCCGCTCCGCCACCGGACAGAAACTGACCGTGTACATGTCCGCCATTACCGGTCCGCGGCGCAGCGAAGACGGCGACGGGCCGGAAGAGCTGCACGTCATCATCATCGACAACGGGAGGTCCCGCCAACTGGGCGACCCGGAGTTTCAGGAAGTGCTCAACTGCATCCGCTGCGGCGCCTGCCTCAACGCCTGCCCGGTCTACCGGCACGTGGGCGGCCACGCCTACGGCTGGGTGTACAGCGGGCCGATCGGCGCCGTGCTCACGCCCGTGCTGAACGAAGACCGGGCAAAGTGGGGAGAGGTGGCGAACGCCTCCAGTCTCTGCGGCGCCTGCTATGAAGCGTGTCCGGTCAAAATTCCCCTGCACGACATGCTGGTCTACATCCGGAGAAGAAATGTGGAGAGCGGCCTGACCGCCCCCGCGGAGAGGCTGGGGATGAAGGCGTTTCGATTGGCAGCCTCCAGTCACCACGCGTTTCGGCGAACGATCAGGCTGGGGCGGATCGGACAGGCGGCGCTTCTGCGAAACGGCGTGATCCGCGCCAAGTGGGGCCCGTTCAAGGGATGGAACGCGGGGCGGGTGCTGCCGGGTTTGGCCGAGCAGTCTTTCCGCGAGCGCTGGTCCGCCCTGGAACAGGAGCTGCGTGACGAAAGGACGGAGATGAGCGAAGAGATCCGCAAACGGCTGCAGGATCAGCTCGAGCAAAGGAGGAACGCCCATGAACCGCAACCTTTCCCCAAACGGCCGTGAGGTGGAAATCGATCGGCTGCATCGCGAGTCTCTGGAAAAGGAACAGGCGTTCTTCGAGCGGATCGCAGGACGCCTGGGACGGCCGCGGCTCACCGCGCCGCCGCAGCGCACGGTGAAGGGAGCGCCCGATTTTTGGAACGGCTATGCCCTGGACAGGGAGGAAAACGTGGCGCTGTTCATGAAAAACTGGGAGAGCCTGGGCGGGATTGCCAAGCGTTTCCCGGACGCGGCTGCCCTCGGGGAATTTCTCGAGGCGTTTGCCGCCGAGACGAACGTGAAGCAGGTGATCCGATCCGATCATCCGCTGTTGGAGGAGATGCGGGTGGACGCCCGTCTGAAACAGGCCGAGGTTCACGTCTGGCAAAAGGAAACCGGCGAAAGGGGCGGGCACTCGCGCCTGTTGGAAAAAGCGGCCGGCGCCGACCTGGGGATCGCCGTCGTTGACTTTGCCATCGCCCATACCGGGACGGTGGTGATCACCTCCGGGCCGTCCCAGGGCCGCTCGATCAGCCTGCTGCCCACCGCGTTCATGGGCATCGTGAAGGCATCCGCGATCAAGACGAGAATGGGCGAGGTCCTGCGCGAGATCGCCGCATGGAACGGGAACGGGCTGCCGGCGGGCATTCACTTTATCACGGGCCCCAGCCGTTCGGCCGACATCGAGAACGACTTGACGATCGGCGTGCACGGACCGGGGATCGTCTTCGCGCTGGTTCTCGACGACGAATAGTCAAGGTGTATGTGTGGACAGCAAACGGAAGCGGGTGTCTCGGCGGACGCCCGCTTCCCGTTTTTTCGCGCGGCAGGGAGCGGACAAGCTGCGGCCCGCGTCGTCGCCCTGCTTGAACGACGGCCGCGTCGTCCAGTCCGTTTCGGGCGCGGCAGAAAAGTATTGACATCCGCCGATGCACGGGCGTATAGTGTAAGCGAATACATGAAACCGGTTACATATGATTGGAGATTCCGATCATTCATTTTTTTCCAAACATGTGTAACCGGTTACATACCGAAGGACGACGGTGAAGCATGGATGGCGACGATTCGCGATGTAGCCAGACTGGCGGGCGTCTCCGTGGCGACGGTGTCCCGGGTGCTCAACCAAAACGGCTACGTGAACAAGGAAACGGAACAAAAAGTGCGCAAAGCCATCGAGCAGCTCAGGTACGAACCGAATGCGGTGGCGCGGGGATTGGCCGGCAAACAGACGGGCACGATCGCCCTGATTCTGCCCGACATCACCAACCCGTTTTTTCCCGAGATGGCCCGCGGCGTGGAGGACGCGGCACAGGCGCAGGGGTACACGGTGATTCTGTGCAACTCCGACGACCAGGGGCAGAAGGAAAAGTCTTACATCGAGATGCTTCGCAAAAAGTACGTCGACGGCATCATTTTCGCCTCCAACACCCTGGGGCAGGAAGACGTGGAGCAGATGCGGAGCAGCAACATCCCGCTTGTCGTTCTCGACCGGGCGCCCACCCGGCAGTTGTGCAGTGTGATCCGCTCGCAAAACTACGAGGGGGCAAAACTGGCGGTCCGCCACCTGCTGGACGTGGGGTGCCGGAAAATCGCCCACATCTACGGCCCGCAGGAGCTGATCACGGCGAAGAAACGGCTGCTCGGCTACGAAGAAACGGTGATGCACTTTCCCTGGTACACGCCCAGCCTGATGGTGCCCGGCCACTTCCGCGTCGATGGAGGGTTTGCCGCCGTCAAGGAGCTGTGGAAGCGGCATCCGGACGTGGACGGCATTTTCTGCGGCAACGATCTGATGGCGGTCGGCGCGTTGAAAGCGCTGTACCAACTGGGCGCAAGAGTGCCGGAGGACGTGGCGCTGATCGGCTTTGACGGGATCGGCCTGACCGAGCTGACCCAGCCGGAGCTGTCCACGGTGGCCCAGCCCATTTACGAGATGGGATCGCTTGCTGCCAAAGTCCTGATGGAAACCATTGAGACCGGCGTGATGGAGGCAAAGCTGTACGAGCTGGAGGTCACCCTCGTCGCGCGGGAATCCACGAAAAGGAGAGCGGAAGCATGAACAAGACCCCTTCGATTGTCGTGATCGGCAGTTTGAACATCGACATCGTGGTGGAAGCGGACCGACCGCCCCAGATGGGCGAAACGGTGTCCGGCAGCCAGGTGCATTTCATCCCCGGCGGCAAAGGATCCAACCAGGCGGTGGCCGCTGCCCGGCTGGGAGCGCGGACCGCGATGATCGGGGCCGTCGGCGGCGATCCGTTTGGTGCGGAACTGCTGCAATCCCTGCAACGGGAAGGCATCGAGACAAGCGCGGTCAAAACCGTGAGCGGCACCCACACCGGCGTCGCTTCGATCCTGCTGTCCCAGGGAGACAACCAGATCATCGTCGTCGCCGGGGCAAACGGACACTGCACCCCGGCCGACATCGACCGGCACCTGGAACGGATCGGGCAGGCGGACGCGGTTCTCCTGCAGTTGGAAATTCCACTGGAGACGGTCCAGTACGCGGCGCAGACGGCCAAGCGGCTCGGCAAGGCGGTCGTGCTCAACCCGGCTCCGGCCCGGCCGCTGCCCGACGACCTGCTCCGGCATGTGGACGTGATGATTCCGAACGAGACGGAGCTGTACCTCTTGGCCGAAGCGGACGAACGCACCGAGCTGGCCGATGCGATGCGCCGCCTGCAGGACAAAGGGGTGCGGACCATCGTCACCACGCTCGGCGCCCGGGGTGCCGCGTATCTGACGGAAGACGGGGCGTTCGGCCGCGTTGCCGGCCACAAGGTGGACGTGGTCGATACGACAGGAGCGGGAGACGCGTTCAACGCCGGTTTTGCCTATGCGCTGGCAACGGGAGAGACGGTGCCCGCGGCGGTGGCGTTTGCCGTCAAGGTGGGGGCGTTGGCCGTCACCAGGCTGGGGGCGCATGCAGGCATGCCGACGCTCGCGCAGGTGCGGGAATTTGCCGCAGAGTAGGAGGACGCGATGAAAAAACAGGGGATTCTCAACAGTGAACTATCGGCGCTGATCAGCAGGCTGGGACACACGGACCGGATCGTCATCTGCGACGCCGGCCTGCCGATCCCGGAATTCGTTCCGCGCATTGATCTGGCCGTGGTGCCGGGACTGCCGTCGTTCTTTGACGTGCTGAAGGCGGTCCTGCTCGAAATGCAGGTGGAGCGGGTGATCTACGCGGAGGAATGGCAGCGGGTCAACCCGCAGGCCGTCCAGCGGCTGGAAGCGGAACTGCCCGGCGCCGAACGGGACATCGTCAGCCACGAAGCGTTCAAGCAGTTGACCAGGGAAGCCAGGGCGGTGATCCGTACGGGCGAGTGCACGCCGTACGCCAACGTGATCCTGCAGGCAGGCGTCATCTTCTAAAGCGCGAGGCGAAGGGAGGGAGAGCGCATGAGTGACTACTTGTTGGAGATGAAGGAGATCAGCAAGTCGTTCCCCGGGGTAAAGGTGCTGGACGGCGTTCAGCTCAACCTGAAACGCGGCGAAGTGCTGGCGCTGATGGGCGAAAACGGGGCGGGCAAATCCACCCTGATGAAAATTCTCGGCGGCATCTACCAGCGGGACGGCGGCACGATTGTCGTCAAGGGGCAGACGCAGGAGAACATGACCCCCGACATCGCCGCCAAACGGGGCATCGCCATCATCCACCAGGAGCTGAACCTGATCCCGCACCTGTCCGTCATGGAAAACATCTTTCTCGGCCGCGAGTTTACCTACGGCAAAAGCGGGTTCGTCAACTGGTCCCGGATGCGGACGGAAGCGAAGCGCTGGCTGGAGCAGTTGGCGATCGACCTGGACCCGGCGACGCCGGTGGGTGAACTGTCCGTCGGGCAGCAGCAGATGATCGAAATCGCCAAAGCGCTTTCGATGCAGGCGGACATCCTGGTGCTGGACGAACCGACGGCGGCGCTGACCAACCGGGAGATCGACGCCCTCTTTGACGTGATTGCCGCCCTCAAACGGAAAGGTGTGGGCATGATCTACATTTCCCACCGCATGGAGGAGATTTTCCAGATCAGCGACCGGATCACGGTGCTGCGGGACGGCAGGTACGTGGGAACGGTGAGGACAGCCGAGACCAGCCTGGATGAGCTGGTGAAAATGATGGTCGGCCGGGAAATCACGGATCGCTTCCCGAAGGTGGAAGTGAAGCCGGGCGAGGAACGGCTCCGCGTGGAGAACCTCACCGTCCGCGGCAAGCTGTCCGGCATCTCCTTTTCCGTGAGAAGCGGCGAGATTGTCGGCGTGGCCGGCTTGATGGGCGCGGGCCGCACCGAGATGGCCAAGGCGCTGTTCGGCGCGGAAAAGATGGACGGCGGCGCAATTTTCGTCGACGGCAAGCCGGTCCGCATCAGCCAGCCGATCGACGCCATCCGGGCGGGGATTGCGCTGGTGACGGAGGACCGCAAAGAAGAGGGGCTGGTACTGCCGCTCTCGGTGCGGGAAAACATCGCGCTGCCCAATCTGGCGAAGCTCTCGTCGCTGGGCGTGATGAACCGGCGGGCGGAGCAGGCGTTGAGCGACGAGACGATTCGGCGGCTGCTGATCAAGACAGCCGGCGGGGAACAGGCGGCCGGCTCGCTCTCCGGCGGCAATCAGCAAAAAGTGGTGATCGGCAAATGGCTGGCCACCCAGCCGAAGATTTTGATCCTGGACGAACCGACCCGCGGCGTCGACATCGGGGCGAAAAAAGAGATTTACGACATCATGAACCGCCTGGCCCAGGAAGGCGTGGCCATCCTGATGATTTCCTCCGAACTGCCGGAGGTGCTGGGGATGAGCGACCGGGTGCTGGTCATGCACGAGGGGCGCATCACCGGATCGTTTTCGCGGGCGGAAGCGACACAGGAATTGATCATGCATGCGGCGACGGGAGGGACGAACACCCATGCGGTTTAACCTATTGCAGCGAATGGGCCCGCTCCTCGGGCTGGCCTTGATTGTCATCGTACTGTCCGTGATCAGCGACGACTTTTTGACCGTCAGCAACATCTTCAACGTGCTGCGGCAGATCTCCATCAACGCCCTGATCGCGTTCGGGATGACCTTTGTCATCCTGACGGGCGGCATCGACCTGTCCGTTGGCTCCATTCTGGCGCTCTCCAGCGCCATTACGGCCGGCTTGATGGCCGGCGGGATGGACACGACGCTGGCGGTCCTGATCGGCCTGCTGGCCGGCATGGCGATGGGAGCCGTCAACGGCCTCATCATCGCCAAGGGAAGAGTCGCCCCGTTTATCGCCACGCTGGCGACGATGACCGTGTTTCGCGGGCTGACGCTGGTCTATACGGAAGGAAAGCCGATCACCGGCCTGCATCCCGATTTTGCCATGCTGGGGAAAGGCTTTTTCCTGGAGATTCCGATGCCGGTCATCTGGATGCTGATCTCCTTTGCCGTGCTGTACTTCATCCTGCGCCACACGACGTTCGGGCGTCACGTCTACGCGCTCGGCAGCAACGAGGAAGCGACAAGGCTGTCCGGCATCAGCACGACCCGGGTGAAGGTATGGGTCTACACGATCAGCGGCCTGTTTGCCGCCCTGAGCGGAATCATCCTGGCCTCCCGCCTCAACTCGGCGCAGCCGACGGCGGGGACCGCGTACGAACTGGATGCGATTGCCGCCGTTGTGCTGGGCGGAACCAGTCTGGCCGGCGGCCGCGGCTGGATCGTCGGCACCCTGATCGGGGCGATGATCATCGGTGTGTTGGACAACGGTCTCAATCTGCTCAATGTCTCCTCTTTCTACCAGTCGGTGGTCAAAGGGGCGGTCATTCTCGTGGCAGTATTGCTCGACCGGTCTAAATCCCATAAATAACTACCGTTTAGGAGGAAGGTACCCATGAAAACGTTTCTGAAGATGGCGTTGGCTTCTTCTCTGGTGCTGGCGGCGCTGGCCGGCTGCTCCACGTCGTCCAGTCTGGAAAACAAGGCGCCGGAACAGTCGTCCCAAGGCGGCTCCGGCGCTGCGGCAGACGGCAAGGTCACCATCGGTCTGGCCGTGTCCACGCTGAACAACCCGTTCTTTGTCACGCTCAAGGAAGGGGCGGAAAAGGCGGCAGACGAGGCAGGCGCCCAACTGATCGTCGTCGACGCGCAGGATGACACCGCCAAGCAGATCAGCGGCGTGGAAGACCTGATCCAGAAAAAAGTGGACGTCATCCTGATCAACCCGACGGACAGCGCCGCCATCACAACAGCAGTGGAAGCGGCCAACAAGGCCAACATTCCGGTGATCACCGTCGACCGCGCGGCGGAAGGCGGAAAGGTCGTGTCCCACATCGCCTCCGACAACGAAAAAGGGGGCAGAATGGCGGGCGAGTTCATTCTGGAGAAGCTGGGCGGCAAGGGCAACATCGTCGAGCTGCAGGGCATCGCCGGCACCTCCGCGGCCCGCGACCGCGGCAAAGGGTTCCACGAAGCCGTCGACAACAAGGACGGCGTAAAAGTGGTGGCCCAGCAGCCGGCTGACTTTGACCGCGCCAAAGGGTTGAGCGTCATGGAAAACATTCTGCAGGGCAACAAGGACATCCAGGCCGTCTTCGCCCACAACGACGAGATGGCGCTGGGCGCGCTGCAGGCGATCGAAGCGGCGGGCAAACAGATCCTGGTGGTCGGCTTCGACGCCACCGACGACGCCGTCAAGGCGGTAAACGAGGGCAAAATGGCGGCAACCGTGGCGCAAAAGCCGGCTGCCATCGGGGAGACGGCCGTGCAAACGGCAATTAAAGTGGCCAAAGGGGAAAACGTGGACAGCTTCATCCCGGTCGATCTGGAACTGGTGACGAAAAAGTAACACCCAAGAATGAGCCTCCTGCCTGTGCGGCGGGAGGTTTTTTGCGCATATGTGGGTTAGGTCCGGGGTTTGTCCAAAAGGTCCATCACCCAGCGGCACCACTCCATTTCCTCGCGCATGCTGCTGATGCCGCGGCTGAGCAGAATGTAATCGCCAAAGAAGGGAGTGCGGGGATCTTGCGGCAGGCCGTCGCAGGCCAGCTCCAGCTCTTTTAAAAAGGTCTCGAACATCTGCATCTGCTCCCGGCAGTGCGCTTCCCGCTCGGCAAACAGGTGCCGGGCCGACTCCGCGTCTGTCAGCCAGAGGCAGTACGACTTGAGAAACAGCTCGTCGCGGAGCACCGGCTCCGAAGTCGGTTCCGCCAGCCACTCCCGCAGAGCCGTGCGTCCCTTTTCGGTAATCGAATACACTTTTTTGTCCGGCCGGTCCGTCTGGTGCACGCGGGTAAATTCCACATACCCCTCCTGCTCCATTTTGGCCAGCAGGGGGTAGATCTGGCTGTGCTTGGCCTGCCAAAACGGTTGAAGCTGCAGCATCAAGTCATAACCGGAGCTGGGCGTGCGCGCCACCAGCCCGAGCAGTCCGTACGCAAGCGTATTCACGTCGTTGCCTCCTGACATTGTTGAGCTTGAGACTATTATAGGTAGAGATGGAAGCGGTTTCAACTCGACCCGGTCGCCCGCCGCCATAACCGAACGTAATCGCGGCCATCAACCATTCGTATTTTTCCTTTCCGGCATCCGACGGTAGAGTAGAGAAGGAGATCATACCGAGAGAGGACCGATCAACATGAGGAAGTACGTACACGGGCTGCTGCTCACGCTGGGGCTTGCCCTGACGGCGCAGGTGCTGGCCCGCGTGCCCGTTCTCTCCATCGTCGGCCCGCTGGTGATCGCCATCCTGTTGGGCATGGCGTGGCGCGCGGCGCGGGGAGTAACAGCGGGCGCCGTCCCAGGCATCGATTTTTCCGGCAGGATCCTGCTGCGGACGGGGATTGTGCTCTTGGGGATGCGCCTCCACCTGGGGGACATCGTCCAGGCGGGCGCCGGCAGTGTGGCCATTGCGCTGGCCGACATCGTCTTCGGACTGCTGGTCGTCTACGGCTTGTGCCGCTGGCTGGGAGTGGAGGCGCGGATCGGCATGCTGACCGCCTGCGGCACGGCCATCTGCGGGGCGGCCGCTGTCGGGGCGATCGGTTCGCAGATTAACGCCAGGGAGGAAGAAGTGGCCGTCAGTACGGGGATTGTCGCCCTGTTGGGAACGGGCTTTACGGTCGTCTACACGCTGGTCTACCCGTTTTTGGGCTTGAGCAGCGAATTGTACGGGCTGTTTTCCGGGGCGACGCTGCATGAAATCGCGCACGTGCTGGCGGCGGCAGCCCCGGCGGGCAGCGCTGCGCTCGATGTGGCCGTTGTCGCCAAGCTGACGCGGGTGGCGCTGCTCGTTCCCGTCGCGCTGTTGATCGGCTGGTGGGCCGCCCGGCAGGAGCGGGGGGAGCAGGGCGAAGAGTGGAAAAAGGTGACGCTGCCCTGGTTTCTCTTTGGGTTCCTGGCGGCAAGCGGCGTCCATTCGCTGGGCATTGTGCCCGCCGACTGGGCGGATCGGCTCGTGCGGCTGGCGTACCTGTTGATGGCAATGGCAATGGCCGGACTGGGACTGAATGCGGATCCGGGTGCCTTCCGCCGTCACGGGACCAGGGCCCTGACCGCCGGACTGGCCGGCTCCGCGCTGCTCTCCCTGTTCGGTTACGGGCTGGTCCGGCTGTTGGCATACATTCATTAAGAATCGGGCTACAGCGTTTTTACCCTGTCGAGAAACACCTGCAGCGCCCTGCTGGCCGGTTCGCCGGCTGGCTTCAGCACGCAGAAGTCACGGGAAAAACGCTGTTTGGCCATGGGAATCACGGCCAGTTCGCCGCTGGCCAGCTCCTTGCCGACGATCAGCCGGGAGAGCAGGGCGATCCCCAGTCCGGCCGCCACCGCCTCCTTTACACCCTGGCTGCTGCTGAACACGTACGAATGGGCGACCCGCAGCTCCCACTGCCGGATCAGCCTGTCGCTGTAGGCGCGCGTCCCGGAACCGCTCTCCCGGAAGATCCACACCTGGTCGTGCAGGTGGTCGACGGACACGCTTTTCAGCCGGGTCAGCGGGTGATCGACGGCGGCGACCAGTACCAGTTCGTCCTTGTAAAACGGCTCCACGTGCAGATCGGATGGCGGCACGTCCCCTTCCACCAGCCCCACGTCCAGTTCGTTGGCGCGGACGGCCTGGTTGATCTGCTCCGTGTTGGCGATGGTCACTTCCGCCGCCACCGACGGATAGCGGGCGGCGTATTCCGCCAGCAGTTTGGGCAGCAGGTACTCGCCGATGGTAAAGCTTGCGCCGATCTTCAACCGGCCGCTGACGGTCCCCTGAAGCTGCTGGATCTCCTGCTGCGCCTCCTGGTAGAGCGAGAGAATCTGCTTGGCCTTGCGGTAAAACAGCTCACCCGCCTGGGTGGGCTTTACCTGTTTGGGGGTGCGGTGAAACAGCTTCGCGCCCAGCTCCGCTTCGATGTGCTGCACGTGCACGCTGACGCCGGGCTGGGAGAGGTGAAGCAGCGCGGCTGCACGGGAAAAGCTTTTTTGTTCGTAGACGGTGACGAACAGCTTGAACGCTTCCAACATGTATAAAAGCCCCCCTGATCATCGGTCTGGATTCTCCTTGTAGCATACAGGCAGCGCCGCACGGTTGTCCAAGCCTGTTTGGTCGACAGCGGCGGAAAAAGCGGCCGGACGCGCATCGCACAGCTCCCCGCCCGGCCCCGGCCGCCATCGCGCCGAAACCCGCATAACCCGCTCGGAAAAATTTGATCGACAGGAGTCTCCACCTGTTTACAAAACGTGTCATCCACGATATATTTACCTAGATTGGTTATGAGTATTTTGACATATGGTGAGAAGATGACCAGATGAAAACGATCATTGCCCTGGAGTCAATTGAAAAGCACTTTTCCGGTTCCGTGGTGATTCCTCCCCTGTCCCTTTCCATCGCTGAAGGGGAATTTCTGACGCTGCTGGGGCCGAGCGGCTGCGGCAAAACGACACTGCTGCGCATGATCGCCGGTTTTGAGGAGCCGACGGCCGGGGAGATCTTTCTGGACGGGAAGCCGTTGACCAACGTTCCCCCCTACAGGCGCGACATGAACATGGTGTTCCAGCAGTACGCCCTGTTTCCGCACATGACGGTGGAAGAGAACATCCTGTTCGGCTTGAAAATGAAGAAAGTGCCTGCGGCGGAACAGCAGCGGCGGCTGGAAGAAGTCCTGCAGTACACGCATCTCGCCGAGCTGCGCAAGCGGACGCCGAAGCAGTTGTCCGGCGGGCAGCAGCAGCGGGTGGCCATCGCCCGGGCGATCGTCAACAACCCGAAGGTGCTGCTTTTGGACGAGCCGTTGGGGGCGCTGGACTATCAACTGCGCAAAAGCCTGCAGTTGGAATTGAAAAATTTGCAGAAAAATTTAGGCATTACCTTTGTCTACGTGACGCACGACCAGGAAGAGGCGATGGCCATGTCCGACCGGATCGCGGTCATGAACAAGGGGCGGATCGAGCAGATCGCCACGCCGGCCGAGATTTACAACCATCCGCGCACCCTGTTTGTCGCCACGTTTATCGGCGAAAACAACATCTTCCGCAGCGGCGACGCCAGCATTGCCGTCCGGCCGGAGAAAATCAGGCTGTATCCGCTTGAAGTGGAGCCGGACAAGCACCGCATGACCGGCCGGATCATTGACATGGTGTTTCTCGGCAACCTGCGCAAGCTGTACATTCGGCTGTACGATGAGGACATGACCGTGCTGGCCCACGAATACGCCGGCGACAGCCGCGGCTGGCGAGCGGGCGATCAAGTGGCGATCGGATGGGCGCCCGAGGACGAGGTGACGCTCTGGTGCTGACCACCAAACGGCTCAAGCTCTTGGCGCTGCCGGCCCTCATGTGGCTGGGGGCGCTCTTCGTCCTGCCGCTGCTGATGATCGCCGCTCTTTCCTTTTTGAAGCGCGGCACTTACGGCCAGATCGTGTATCAGGGGACGCTGGACAACTACGCCCGCATCATCGATCCGCTGTACGGAGACATCTTCCTGGACACGCTGGCCGTTTCCGTGCTGACGACGTTCATCTCGCTCGTCTGCGGCTACCCGCTGGCGTACCACATCTCGCGCATGCGGCGGTCGGCCCAGCAGGTCTGGCTGCTCTTGGTCATGATTCCGTTTTGGATCAATTTTCTCGTTCGCTCGTACGCCTGGGTGATCATCCTGCGCTCGCAGGGCGTGGTCAACACCGTGCTGCAGTCGCTCGGCCTGATCGACGAACCGCTGCCGCTCTTGTACAACTCCGGCTCGGTGCTGCTGGGGATGGTCTACACCCTGCTGCCGTTCATGGTGCTGCCGATCTACGTCTCGCTGGAGCAGATGGACCGGCGCAAGCTGGAGGCGGCGTACGACCTGGGCGCGACGCCGTGGAAAGCCTTTTGGCACGTCACCCTGCCGATGACCAAGTCGGGCGTGGTCACCGGTTCCATTCTGGTCTTCGTGTCGTCCATCGGAATGTTCGTCGTGCCTGACGTGATGGGCGGAGCGAAATCGGCCCTGATCGGCAACGTCATCCAGAACCAGTTCCTCTCCGCCCGCGACTGGCCGTTTGGCTCGGCGCTCTCGATCGTCCTGATGCTTTTGTCGATGCTTTTGATCTTCCTCTACTACCGGGCCGCCAATGCGGCCGGGGCGAAGGAGGGAGCGGCATGAACACCTGGCGGCGCCGAGCGCTTTCCGGTTATTCCTGGGCGATGCTGGTCTTTTTGTACCTGCCGATCGCCATCCTGATGCTGTATTCGTTCAACCAGTCGCGCATCAACGCCGTCTGGAGCGGGTTCACGTGGAAATGGTACGTCTCTTTGTTTGAAAACCGGCAGGTGATGGAGGCCCTGGGCAACAGCGTGACCATCGCGCTGATCAGCAGCGTGCTGGCAACGCTCCTGGGCACGGCGGCGGCGCTGGCGATGAAGCATTTCTCGCTCCGCTGGCGCAGCATCGTCCATGCCCTGATCTACCTGCCGATCGTCATCCCGGAAATCATGATGGGGCTGTCGCTGCTGGTGCTGTTCAGCCAACTGCACATCGAGCTGGGCAAAGCGACGCTGGTGATGGCGCATGTCACCTTCAGCATGCCGTTTGTGATGGTGATCATCGCGGCGCGGCTGGCCGACATGGGCAGCGAACTGGAAGAGGCGGCGCAGGATCTGGGCGCCACGCCCTGGGAGACGCTGCGCCATGTGACCCTGCCGCTGATCTCGCCCAGCATTCTCGCCGGGTTTCTCATGTCCTTTACGCTTTCGCTGGACGACTTCATCATTTCGTTCTTTGTCGCGGGCCCCAACTCGACGACGCTGCCGCTGTACATCTACGGCCTGGTCAAACGGGGCGTGTCGCCGGAGGTAAACGCGCTCTCCACGCTGCTGATCGCCTGCACGGTGCTGCTGGTGGTCGTCGCCGAGCTGCTTCGGCGCAAGGACTCCAAATCCATTACGTTGTAACCAGGACCCAAACATCCGTTTACGGGAGGTTGAAATCGTCACATGAAAGTGCTGAAGTCCCTGTTGATCGGCGCGATGTCCGCCGCCCTCGCCTTTTCCGCCGTCGGCTGCTCCTCTTCGCAGCAGGAGGAGCAGGTGCTGAACATCTACAGTTGGGCCGACAATTTTAACCCGGATGTGATCAAAGAGTTTGAGCAGAAGTACAACGTCAAGGTAAACTACGACGTGTACGGCAGCAACGAGGAGATGCTGGCCAAGATCCAGGCGGGCGCTTCCGGCTACGACCTGATCCAGCCGTCCGACTACATGGTGGGAACGATGATCCAGCTCGGCCTGCTGGAAGAGCTGAACAAGGAGAACATTCCCAACCTGAAGAACATCGTCTCCACGTTCCAGACGCCGCCGTTTGACCCGGGCAGCAAGTATTCCATCGTGTACACCTGGGGCATCACGGGGATCGCCTACAACAAGAAGTACGTGAAAGAGCCGATCACGAGCTGGCAGGACCTGTGGAACCCCGCGTACAAGGGGCGCGTCATCCTGCTGAACGACCCGCGTGAAGTCCTGGGCATGGCGCTGATCAAAAACGGCTTCTCCAACAGCACCAAGGACAAGGGCGAACTGGAAAAGGCGTTTAATGATCTGAAGGGCCTTTTGCCCAGCGTGATCGCGTTTGACACGGACAACATCAAGCAGAAAATGATCGCCGAAGAAGCGTGGATCGGCACCGTCTGGTCCGGCGACGCGTCGTTTATCAACGCCCAAAACAAGGACGTCGCATACGTCATCCCGAAAGAGGGCGCCACGATCTGGGCGGACACGCTGGCCATTCCCAAAGGAGCCAAGCACAAGGAACTGGCGGAGAAGTTCATCAACTACCTGATGGACCCGAAAGTCAGCGTGAAAAACTACGAGTTCATCGGCTACAGCAACCCGAACGAAAAGGCGTACCCGCTGCACAGCGAAGCGTACCGCTCCAACAAGATGATCTTCCTGGACAAAGCGGAGATCGACCGGGCCGAATGGCTCGTCGACGTGGGCGACACGCTGCAGGAGTACGACCGATACTGGACCGAACTGAAGAGCGGCCGTGAATAAGCGCAGTCCCGTTCCACCGCACGCATGGCGGCGGCAGGACGCGTGCATCCGGCCCGGCAGCGGGGACATCTCCCGTGTGCCGGGCCGGTGTTTTTTTTTCGGCGCACATCGCGATCCGCTCGTGACGTCCGGAATCTCCGGGGAGGTGCGCGTGTTGTTTGAATTGTCTGGACACATCCGGGTGATGTGTGCAATAGTGGTGGCGGGGTGATAAAAAATGGAAATCGATCTCGTAACGCAATCCGGATGGATCGAAGCGAACGGCACCCGCTTCTACTACGAAGCACAGGGAACGGGAGAGCCGCTGCTGCTGATTCACGGACTCAATCTGGACACGCGCATGTGGGAGAGACAGGCGGCGGTGTTCGCCCAAACCTATCGCGTCATCCGCTTTGATCTGCGCGGCATGGGCCGGACGCCCATCGGGGAGGGCCCCTATACGCTGTACGGGGATGCCCGCGCCGTGCTGGAGGGATTGGGCGTGAAACGGGCCCATGTCGTCGGCCTGTCATTCGGCGGGACGGTGGCCCAGGAGTTTGCCCTGGCCTGGCCGGAGATGGTGAAGCGGCTCGTACTCGTCTCTTCCGGTCTGCTCGGCCATCCGCGATCGGAACGGCGGCAGCGGGATGCCGGCCGCTTGGCGGAGCAGTTCGAATCAGGCACCCGGGAAGAGGCGGTGGAGTTGACGGCGCGGATGTGGTTTGACGGGCCGGATCAGCCGGTCAACACGGAGGCGGGGGAAGCGAGGGAGAGCTTCCGGCTGATGACCGCGCATGCCTACTCGCTGCCGCCGGTGACGCAAATGCCCGCGTGGCTGTCACCGCTGCCGAAAGACCGGCTGGAAGAGATCCAGGCACCGACGCTGGTGATTGCCGGCGGCAGAGACTACGAGGACTTTTTGCAGATCGCCGACGAGCTGGCGGCACGCATACCCGGCGCGGAAAAAGCGGTGCTGGAGGCGTCGGCCCACATTCCGCCGATGGATCAGCCGGAGGCGTTCAACCGGCTGGTGCTCGACTTCCTGGGGCGGAAGTAAAGGGAAACCGCAGCGAAGACACGGGGGGAAGGCAAACCGCCCAACATGGAGTGCACCAATCATTGCAAAGCGAGAAAGGAACGAAAAGCAATGATGCGAGCAGGAAAATGGCTGATCATCGCCGTGATCGCGGGGATGGCGGTGGGCTGTGTACAAACGTCCGGCCAGCAGGCGGAACAGCAGCCATCCGATGCAGCGGCCGAGCGTTCATCCGCCATCCCCGAATGGCCGTTCGATTCATTTAAACAGAAGTTTAGTCAACCGGATCTTATCGACAAAGAGGATGTTACGCTCGTTACGCTGCGCATGAATCGAACGAGAAAGTCCCCCGAAATCGCCGCCTTTCTGACTACGAGCCATTTGGAAGGCTGGTTTGTGCTGTACGCCGAAGAAAACGGTGTGTACAAGGAAGTGTATGCCAAACAAGAGCCTGTGTATGGGGTACAGGTTCACGGTGCCGGTGATCAAATGATTTCGTTTCTATCCGGCGTTGGCGGTTCGGGTGTGCAGAAGAACAATTTCCATCTGCTCTCATACACGCAGCAGGGGTACAAGGAAGTGTGGAGCGGCTTGGCATATGATCTGTTGGCGAACGGCCCTCCTCCGTTTCATCAGACGATCGGCACAATTTATACCGAGGATAATACGAGAAAGCTTTATTATCAGCAGACTACCTACATCTTTAACGAGGACATCTCTCGAATAAGTTCGACCAAACAGCTCACCCACGTCTATCACTATGACGAAGAGAAGTCGGTCTACACCTCTCTTCCCGAAACCGGACGGGAATAGGGGAAAGGGATGCAGATCAGGCGTACTGCTTCGCCCGCCGCACGTTTCGGTTGTTTCAGACAGCCAACATTCCGGCCGCCGTTCCGCTGACGCGGCGGGCTGATAGCCGTGATCGTGTCCCAGCTACTTGTCGATGGACTCGTACAAAAACGACCCGCCCCGGTCCCAAAAGCGCGGATCGTAGACGGCCAGCCGCTCGGGCGTGTCGACGACGACCACCATCGGCGCCCACTGATAGAGCGTGCGGGCGGCCGGATTTTGCGCAAACAGCGGCGTCAGGTCGGCCTGTTCGGCGGAGGTGAGGCGCTGAAGCAGCACCGGCTGGGACCAGACGGAGGCGCGGTGAATGTCCACGGTGGTTCCCTGTTTGCCGATCACCTTGTACGAACCGGGCAAAAAGTCGGCGGCCAGCACGACCTGATCGTACCGGTCCGCGAACGAATGCTTGACGATCAGTCCCTGCACCGTCTGGCTGGCGATTTCCAGCACCAGCAGGCAGGCGGCGGCGCGGAAGACGAGATGGCGCGGCCATCTGCCGAACCGGCTGAGGAGATAGCCGGCGAGAATGATCGCCCACATGACCAGGTCGATGATCGGGACGGTGCCGATGGCGACGCGCTCCCGGGAAAACGGCTCCCAGTAGCCGGTGCCCCACGGGTTGAAAATGTCGGTGGTGATGTGGACAAAGACGGCGAGCATGGCGAGCGGGAAAATGCGCTTGTCTGCGACCCGCCACCACAATCGGGCGGCGGCGGTCAAGAGCGCCGCCCACACCGGCACCAGAAAGACGGAGTGGGTAATGCCGCGATGCCACATCAGGTATTGACCGCCTGTGTCCCACAATTGGGAGACGACGTCGATGTCGGGCAGCTCGCTGCCGGCCAGCGAGGTAAACAAGAGCGCCCGTTTTTCCGCTTTGGGCAGGTGTTCGGTGCGAATGGACCTGTAGAGAACCGCGCCGATGAGCGCATGTGTGACTGTATCCATGTATGAGAAACCCCTCCCGCTGCACAGCATGTAAGGTAAGCGTACCATAGAATCATCCCGGCAAACAGCGGGGACAGCCCCTGAAGGAGGTACATACCGATGATCACTCGCATTGCAACCGTAGCCGTTTACGTGGAAGACCAGCAGGCCGCCCTGAAGTTCTGGACGGAACAAGTGGGATTCGTCGTGCATCGCCAGGAGCAGATGACGCCGCAGGCCTGTCCGTCCGGCCGCCGATGCATGGTATAATGAAACGGCAGACAAAAATTGCAAATCCTGGGGTGGAGAAAGATGGAAGCAATCATCGTAGTTGCCGTATTGTTGATCTTCCTGCTGTTGGTGCTCGCGTCGACCGCCAAAAAGGCGGGCATCCGACGATCCTCCTCGTCCGGCGGTGACGGTGCGTCGCCCGGGCCGTTCTACGTCGATAGCGACGGCAAAGACCGCGATTCCGACGGCATCTGGGGAGACGGAGACAGCGGAGGAGGAAGCGACGGTGGAGGCGACGGCGGTGGAGGCGGCGGTGGCGGCGATTGACGCCGTCGCGTGCGGCGGAAAGCCCGGCTCAAAAAACGGGCATCCCGTACTGTTGCTCCCCGTTCAACCGTGGTACAATAAGCGGTAATCACATCACCAGACCCGGTTCGCCGGTCTGAAAGGAGAGATGTCCATATGGTAAAAACGCCGATTGTTGAGATTGTTCAAGCTGTTGGGGTCACGGGAATCCTCCTTTCAGCCGGACGGTAACCGTTCTTCTTGCCAGAGGATTCCCTGTGACGGGTTGTGGGCCTGTTTGTTTGGACCAGACAAAACCTTTTGCAGGAGGAATCCGTACGTGAACAACGATTTGCAGGCATGGGGCTGGAACGACCATTTCGCAGCCCACTTCGCTCCGTTTGCGGAGCAGGATGTAAGTGTGGGGCGCATTGTCCTGGAACACAAACGATTGTACCGCGTGGTGACGGAACACGGCGAGCTCTTGGGGGAAGTGACGGGCAGGTTCCGCTATGCGGCCACCGGACGGGAGGACTATCCGGCGGTGGGGGATTGGGTGGTCATCAGCCCCCGCGTCGAGGAGAAACGGGCGTCCATCCACGCCGTGCTCCCGCGCATGAGCAAGTTTTCCCGCAGGGCGGCGGGCGAGACGGTGGAGGAGCAGATCGTCGCCGCCAACGTGGATACCGTGTTTCTTGTCAACGCGTTGAACAACGATTTTAACCTGCGCCGGATGGAGCGCTATCTAATCTTGGCGTGGGAAAGCGGGGCCAACCCGGTCATCGTGTTGAGCAAGGCCGATTTGTGCGAGGATGTGGAGCGCAAGGTGGCCGAAGTGGAGTCGGTCGCCGTCGGGGTGCCGATCCACGTGATCAGCGCCGAACGGGGCGAGGGGCTGGACAGCCTGGCCCCGTACCTGCGGGAGGGGCAGACCGTCGCGCTGCTGGGCTCCTCCGGGGTGGGCAAATCCACGCTGATCAACCGGCTGGCCGGTATGGACCTTCAACGGGTCAACGACGTGCGCAGGAAAGACGACCGCGGCCGGCACACCACGACGCACCGCGAGCTGTTCCGGCTGCCCGCCGGCGGCCTGATGATCGACACGCCGGGCATGCGGGAACTGCAGTTGTGGGAGGCGGACGACGGGTTCCGCGACGCCTTTGACGACATTGAAACACTGGCGGAAGCCTGCCGCTTTCGCGACTGCCGCCACGGACGGGAGCCCGGCTGTGCGGTTCAGGCGGCGCTGGCCGACGGTTCGCTGGAGCGGGCCCGCTTTGACAGCTATCGGAAGCTGCAGCGGGAACTGGCCCATCTGGCCCGCAAGGATGACGCCAGACTGCAGGCGGCCGAAAAAACCAAGTGGAAGAAAATCACGATGGCGATGCGCCACGCCAAGCCCAAGCGGTAGGCGGCCCGCCATCCCAGCCTGACGAACCCTCGCGCAGTGCGAGGGTTCGCGCTTTTTTTGGCCGGCTGCCGCAAAATTACGCTTGCCCCGCCGACAGGTAGTGTGGTAGATTTGTCAGTATCAACCGAACATCGACGCAAGCTCGTATAATTTTGGGAATATGGCCCATAAGTTTCTACCAGGTGACCGTAAATCGCCTGACTACGAGTGAAAGAGCGCCTAGGGTTCCGTTTTGCCCGCCGGTCCGTGTTGCGGCCGTCCGGCAAAAGCCCGGTCCGAGCGGCGCTGGCACGTCATTCGTGCTACACCTGAGGGAAAAAAGCCCAGAGGGACAGGTTTCACTTGGAGTTGGTCTGCCTGCCAGCCGGTGAACTGTCCGCTCTGGGTTTTCTTGTTTTGTGGCCGTGCAGCCGATAGGAGGAGGAGAACAACGTGAAAGAATTGAAGGAGCGAATCGTCCGGGACGGCAAGGTGCTGTCCGACACGGTGTTGAAGGTGGACGCGTTTTTGAATCATCAGGTGGACCCGCAGTTGACGATGAAGATCGGCCAAGCGTTCGCCGAGATCTTCCGCGGAGAGCGGGTCAGCAGGGTGCTGACGGTGGAAGCGAGCGGCATTCACTTTGCGATGGCGACAGCGTACGCGCTGGGCGTGCCGTTTGTCTACGCGAAAAAGAAAAAAGCCGTCACCTTGAGCGATGAGGTGTATTCGGTACCCGTCCACTCCTTCACCCGCCAGGAGACGTACCAAATCAGCATCGCCAAACAGTACCTGTCGTCCCATGACCGGGTCCTGATCGTCGACGACTTTCTCGCCACCGGGGCGGCGCTGGTGGGGTTGGCTACAATCGTAAAGGAAGCGGGGGCGCACCTCGTCGGCGTCGGCGCGGTGATCGAAAAAAGCTTCCAGGAAGGGCGCGGTCTGTTGGAGCAGATGGGCGTCCGCGTCGAGTCGCTGGCCCGCATCCAATCGATGCAGCCGGGCGCCATCCAGTTTATCGAGCCTGTGTCCGCTCGCGTCTAGTCGGGTACGCGGGGAATCCCATTCACAGAGAGGAGAACACTCATGCTGTCCAAACAAAAACTGCTGACGCTGGGCATGCAGCACGTATTGGCCATGTACGCGGGGGCGGTAATCGTGCCGCTGATTATCGGCGGCGCGCTGAAACTGGCGCCCACCCAGATCGCCTACCTGATCGCGGCCGACCTGTTCACCTGCGGACTGGCCACCCTGCTGCAGGTGATCGGCACGCGCTACACCGGGATCAGACTGCCGGTCGTGCTCGGCTGTACGTTTACCGCGGTGGGGCCGATTATCGCCATCGCCTCCGGCAGCAACCTGGCCACCGCCTACGGAGCGATCATCGTCTCCGGTCTGTTTGTCGTGCTGGCCGCGCCGCTCTTCGGCAAACTGCTGCGCTTTTTCCCGACCGTCGTCCAGGGCTCCGTGGTTACGATCATCGGGCTGTCGCTGATTCCCGTCGCCATGAACAACGCCGCCGGCGGTGCAGGCAGCCCGGACTTCGGCCAACCCCGCAACCTGCTGCTGGCATTCGGAACATTGGTCATCATTTTGCTTATCAATCGCCTTTTTACCGGTTTTATTCGCGCCATCTCGGTGCTGCTCGGCCTGGTGATCGGAACGGCAGCGGCGTACGCGATGGGCATGGTCCATTTTGACGCCGTGACAGAGGCATCCTGGGTCAGCATCGTGCAGCCGTTCTATTTCGGGGTGCCCGAGTTTCACATCGTTGCGATTCTCACCATGATCCTCGTGAACATCATCAGCATGGTGGAGTCGACCGGCGTCTATTTTGCTCTCGGCAGAGTGACGGACAAGGACGTCAGCAGCCAGGACGTCGTCAAAGGTTTGCGCGGCGAAGGGATCGCGATCATGCTTGGCGGGATTTTCAACGCCTTCCCCTACACCGCCTTTTCGCAGAACGTCGGCTTGGTGTCCCTGACGCAAATCAAGACCCGTGACGTAATGGTTGCTGCCGGCGGCATTCTCGTGGTCCTCGGCCTGCTCCCGAAGCTGGCCGCGCTGACCACGGTCATCCCCAATCCGGTGCTGGGGGGCGCGATGATCGCCATGTTCGGCATGGTGGTGGCATCCGGGATCAACATTCTGTCGCAAGTCGATCTGCGCCAAAACGAGAACCTGCTGATTGCCGCCTGCAGCATCGCTGTCGGGCTTGGGTCCGCTGCCGTCCCGCAGATGTTTGATCAACTGCCGACGATGGCGAAAATGATCCTGCAAAACGGCATCGTCACCGGTTCCATCACGGCCGTCGTGCTGAACATGCTGCTCGTGCACGGCAGGCAAACACAAAAACGGTCTGCGCCGGTCCATACGGGCACCGTTACAGAGGCGTAGGGAAAAAAGGAATCTTCCTCCGCCTGTCCATGGACCTTTTACCAGCGTATTCGTAGAACCCGTTGACTCTAGTCAACGCCTTGGTATAGGATAGAGGTAACCTTACTTTAACAGCAGAAATGCTGTCGGACACCTTATTTTAGAGACAGGTACGGACTAAAATCTGTGCCTGTCTCCAGTCTTTTCCGTCATGTTTTGGATGATTTCAGGAAATATTACAGATACACCGCATATACTGAATTACCTCAGTTTCGTAGCGCATCGACAGCACTACCGGTGTCCATATGTTAAAAGGGGACTGTGCAAACAGTCCCCTTTCGGCTTATGTTATGATAAAAGGATTGCCAGAGTGTCTCTAATTTTTTGGCTGATCGCGTTTTGATGTGCGCCAGGATCAACAAGATCGACCTCTAGATGATGACGGACTGCCACGTCGCAACGTCTCCATTTCAGTTGGTAGCGCTCCTGTTTCAACTTGATTCCAGAGATCCTTATCAAGCAGCCAACTGCATGAAGTAAGAATGTTACGACTCCCGTCAGAGACAATTCGTTTATACTCGTCCGCTACAGTTTCTATGTCAGTCCCTATATTCGGGGTGGTTGAAGTCTGGTTGTAACAATCTGGCTTTTTTATACTTAATTTTTCATACGTTGATCTGTTGATTCGGCTCATATGTTAGCCCCCTTAATACACTTAGCTTTATTCATTTTACTACCGTTTTTGGTTTTATGTAGGAGTGAATTCCTTTACGCCGTTCAGACCGAACGAATAGCATTCCCATGCCTGGATATGCAACAGAAAATAAAGAATCCTTTGGTGCTGCAATTTACCAATCACCCGATGGTGGATGTGGGGGTGGCGGTGCGGGACATCACGCGAGACCGGACGTGCTTCAACTGATCGTGAACGAGGAAAAACTGGCAAGCGTAAAGCGGATAAAGCGAACCAGCACACACAAAATCCGCAGGAAGTGGCCGAGAAAGCAATACCAAAATTCTTAAATATAAAAAAATATAGACAAATCACAAAACAGGCAGTATACTAATTTCTACCAATGAATACGTATACATTCGAGGTAACGTTCCATGATCTCCTCCAAAGATGTTGCAAAATTGGCGGGTGTGTCCCAAGCCACCGTTTCCCGCGTACTGAACAACGCGAAAAGCGTGAAGCCCGAGACGCGAAAAAAGGTGCTGCAGGCGATGGAAATCCTGCGCTATCAGCCCAATCTCATTGCCAGGAGCCTAGTGACGAACAGTACGAAAACCATCGCCTTGATTTCCGGTACGCTCAAAAACGGATTCTTCGTGGAAACCACCGACTCCATTATCAACCTGGCTACCAAACATGGCTACAAAACCATGGTGTACTTTGAGGGCGAGGCAAAGCTGAAAGACATTGTTGACACCGTAATGGGAAACAAGGTTGACGGCATCCTGATGTCATCCATCCTGCTGGACGATCCCCTGTTTCACGAAATCGAGCAGTCCGGCATCCCGTACATGTTTTTCAACCGCCGCCCGAGGAACGGGGGGAATTACGTTGTCCTGGACAACACGATGGCAGGTGAAATGATTACCAAACACCTGTTGGACCTGGGACATGAACGGATCGCCTACATTACGGGCGAACTCACTATCTCCACCTTTCTTGAACGGAAAACGGGGTTTGAAAAAGCGATGAGAGAAGCCGGCATCGAAATCGATCCGCACCTGGTGTTTATTACGAAAACGACGGTGGCCGAGGTGGAAAAAATCACCTGGAAGCTGATGAACCTGGATGAACCGCCCACGGCGATCATCTGCGCGACTGATACCATGGCGTTGGCCTGCATGGATACCATCATGTCGATGGGCCTGTCCATCCCGGATGACGTAAGTCTGGTCGGGATTGATGACATCAAGATTTCCTCCCATCGCGCCATCCAATTGACAAGTATCGGTCATCACAAGTTCAAGATGGGGGAGATTGCAGCCGAAAACCTGATGGAGATGATTCAGCAAGGGGGCCGCCCGAAACAGCCACGACAGATTGTGCTGCAGCCCGAGCTGATTGTTCGAAAGACGACTGCCCGCCGCAAGTAGCCATGGCCAGGACACCTGCTTTTGGATGTTTTTGAATACGTATTCATTTGGAAGCGCATTCAAGAATAAGCATCTGATCAAGAGGTTTTTACATGCGCTTGAAGTTCTGGAGAATGGAGCAATCGCACTGGAAGGAACGGGGAAGGAACTGTTTGCCAACGCACATGTCAAAAAAGCGTTTTTCGGGATGTAACGACCCATAGGAGGAGTGGTGGAGATGAATCAAAGTGAGATCACCGTCATGCACGTCGGCTCCCTCATCGACGGAAACGAGGTTACCGGGGGCGGCCGGATTCGACACGAGGTTCGCAGTCCGTACAATGGCGAACTGGTCGGTCTTGTGGACTTTGCGACGAAAGAAGATCTGGAACATGCCATCCAAACCGCCCACCGGGTCTTTCAGCAAACCATGAAAAAAATGCCCGCATACCAGCGGTCCGAGATTTTGCGGAAAGCTGCCGATGCCCTCGAGGCTCAAAGGGAGGACTTTGCTCACCTCCTGTCTCGTGAAGCGGGCAAGCCGATCCGCGATGCGCGGGGAGAAGTGGGACGTGCGGTGCAGGTTTTGCGTTTCGCTGCCGACGTGGCGAAGGCCAACGACGGCGAACTCATCAAAATGGACAGTGCGGTCGGCGGAGAAAACCGAATCGGATTTGGCCGCCGTTATCCGGTTGGGGTGGTCGCCGCCATAACGCCGTTCAATTTCCCGCTGAATCTCGTTTTGCACAAGGTGGCTCCGGCCATTGCGGCAGGCTGCACGGTGGTCGTCAAGCCGGCCGAAAAAACGCCGCTGTCCGCGTTGAAACTCGCCAAGCTGCTGCTTCAGGCAGGGCTGCCGAAAGGGGCTTTGCATGTCGTGATGGGCACCGGTCCGGATCTGGGGGAACCGCTTGTCACCCACCCGCTGGTAAAGAAGGTGACCTTCACGGGAAGCGGGCCGGTCGGCTACAAAATCAAGCAACTGGCGGGCAGCAAAAAAGTAACCCTGGAGCTGGGCTCGAATGCGCCCAATCTTATCTTCGAGGATGCCAACCTGGACGCAGCGATTTCCAGCATCGTGACGGGCGGTTTTGCCTATGCCGGTCAAGCGTGCATCTCGGTGCAGCGCATCTATGTGCAAAAGACGCTGTACCAGACGTTCCTCGATCGGTTTGTGCCGCGGGTGGCGAGCCTGCGGGTAGGGAATCCGGCCGAGGAAACAACGGATGTAGGTCCGCTGATTACGGAGGAGGCGGCCGTACGCGTGGAACAATGGGTGCAGGAAGCGGTAGAAAACGGTGCGAAAGTGCTCACCGGCGGCAAGCGGGAAGGAGCCATTTACCATCCCACGGTTCTTGTGGATGTCAAGCCGGACATGAAAGTCGTTTGTCAGGAAGTATTTGGCCCTCTCGTTGTCGTCATCCCGTTTGACACGGAAGAAGAAGCGGTATCACTCGCGAACGCTTCCGATTATGGCCTGCAGGCGGGCGTTTTCACGTCGGATATCAATCGCGCGTTTCGCCTGGCCGACAAGCTGGAAACAGGCGGGGTCTGGATTAACGACGTGTCAACCGTTCGCCAGGACAACTATCCATACGGTGGCGTAAAACGTAGCGGGATCGGAAAAGAAGGCGTGAAATATGCCGTTGAGGACATGACCGAAGTGAAATTTATCGGTGTGAAGCTGCTGTAGACGAAAAATACGTGCGGGATGGGAGAGGAATGAAAGATGAGCATTAGCGTGTTTCGAACACCGAATGAACTCGTGACGGGAATCGGCTCGATTGCACACATTGGGGAGAAGGCCAGGAAGCTGGGGGCAACAAAGGTTTTGGTGGTGACCGACAAGGTGTTGAATCAAACGGGTCTGGTCGACAAGGTCGTAACCCCGCTGGCGCAAGCAGGCCTGCCGGTCCATGTGATTGATGAAGTAATACCGGAGCCACCGTTTGAAAATCTGGAGCATCTTGCCTCCCAGGTCAGGGATCAGGGTTATGACGTGTTCGTCGGGATCGGTGGCGGGAGCGTGCTGGATGTGACCAAGGCCTTGTCCATCATGATGACCAACACGGACGATGTGCGCGACCTGGTGGGCATTGACAAGGTGGCGAACAAGGGCGTGCCTTTCATCCTCGTGCCGACCACTTCCGGAACCGGGTCGGAAGTTACCTGCAACGCTATTTTTACGGACACGCGCGACCAGGTAAAAAAGGGAATCGTCTCGCCATTCCTGCTCCCGGATGTTGCCATTGTCGATCCGGAACTAACGGTGACGGTGCCTCCATCCGTCACGGCTGCGACGGGGATGGACGCGTTTGTACATGCGGTGGAGTCCTATACGGCGATTCGGGCGAATGAACTGACGGACGCCATTGCCCTGCACGCGATCAAACTGGTTTCCCGTTCCCTTCGCCAAGCCGTGTATCAGGGACATCATCTCAAAGCGCGCGAAGACATGGCGATGGGAAGTCTGCTCGCCGGCATTTCGCTGGGCAACGCCGGGGTAGGAGCCGTCCATGCGCTGGCCTATCCGCTGGGAGGCAAATTCAAAGTGCCCCACGGGGTGGCAAACTCCTTGCTGCTCCCCTACGTCATGAAGTACAACGTGGTTTCGAATATTCCCAAATTTGCGGAAGTGGCCAGGGCGATGGGAGAAAACGTAGACGGGTTGTCGCTTCGCGATGCAGCATATCGGGCGGTCCACGCCATCGCCAAACTGTCTCAAGACGTGGGGATTCCCGCCAGCATCAGGGACGTTGGCGTGAAAGAAGAAGACATTCCGGCCTTGGCAGCGGAAGCAAGCAAAATCGACAGATTGCTGAACAATAATCCACGCTGGTTGACGGTTGCTGACATCGAAACCATTTACCGTGAATCGTTCGGCGGCAAACTGTTTCAGGAATAATTGCGAACATCCAGCCATACTGGCTTCATTAGGGGAGGAGGGGGACCGTTTGAACGAGTTTGCGGATCTCAAGGGAAAACGAGTGTTGGTCACGGGCGGAAGCAAAGGCATCGGGAAAGACATCGCGCTGGCATTTGCACAAGCCGGTTCTGTCGTGACGATTACAGGAAGAGGAGAAGAGGCACTCCGCGAGACGTTACAGGCATTGCAAACGTATCAACCCGAGTGTTTCATTGCCCAAGCGGACATGCAGCAAACCAAAGAGGTTCTGGCCATGGTGGAGGACGCTGCGGATAAAATGGGAGGCATTGACATTTTGGTGAACAATGCGGGAACCAACATTGCCAAACCGGCATGGGATGTAACGGAAGACGATTGGGACCGGGTGCTGGATACCAATCTGAAAGGAGCGTTTTTCTGTTCGCAGCGGGCTGCGAAATACATGGCGGAAGGGAAGGGAGGAAGAATCATCAATATCGCTTCCCAGATGGCGTTCGTCGGGTATTACAAACGGGCGGCCTATTGTTCCAGCAAGGGGGGAATGGTCCAGCTCACCAAGGCATTGGCGGTGGAGTGGGCGGAATACAATATCAAGGTGAACGCGGTCGCTCCCACGTTTATCGAAACCGAACTCACGTCCAAAATGTTCGAGGACCGGCAGTTTTATGAGGATGTCATCCGGCGCATTCCATTGGGCAGATTGGCTTCCCCACGGGATGTGACGGGCGCGGTACTTTTCCTGGCGTCTGACTTGGCGCGATTTGTCACCGGGGAGACCATTCGGGTAGATGGAGGCTGGACTGCGATATGACCGTAACGAGAGAACGATTGGCTGTTCTGGGAACAGGCACCATGGGACATTCCATCGCGCTGGCGGCGGCGTTGGCGGGATGTCCGGTAAACGTGTGGGGAACCGATGAAGCGGATATCCGCCGCGGACAAACCGGCATCGAGGAAAAGCTGCGTGTGCTGCAACGCCATGAAGTGATTGACACGCAGGGGGCAGCCGACATTCGGTCCCGGATTTCGTTTGACGGTTCGTTGGAGACATGTGTGTCGGAAGCAACGTTCATCATCGAGGCGATTCCGGAAATCCTCGCGCTGAAACAGGAGATGTTCCATAAATTGGAAACGCTCTGCGGGCCGGACGTTGTGTTTGCCAGCAACACCTCGGGGCTGAGGCCGACGGCGATCGCGGCGCTCACGACGCATCCGGAGCGGACGGTCGTGACTCATTTCTGGAATCCCGCCCACCTGATTCCCTTGGTGGAAGTGGTGCGAGGAGAAAAAACGTCGGACGACACGGTGCGCCGTTCCCTGGAATTGCTGCGGACGTTGAGAAAAAAGCCGATTCTGGTGCAGAAGGAAACGCTCGGGTTTATCGGCAATCGCCTGCAGTACGCCCTGTTTCGCGAAGCTCAGTATCTGTTGGAGCAGGGGGTTGCGAGCATCGAAGAGATTGACGATGCCGTTCGCTACAGCATCGGACGCCGTCTCACGGTAACCGGCCCGTTCATGAGTGCGGACATGGGCGGCTTGGATGTGTTTGATGCCATCTCTGCCTATTTGTTTCCCGACCTGAGTACCGACCAGGCCTCTCTCGAAACGATGCGGCGTTTGGTGGACGAAGGCAAATACGGCCAGAAAAACGGCCACGGTTTTTATCAATGGACACCGGAATTTTCACAAAAGATGAACGACGAGCGGGAAACGGAACTGATTCATTGGCTGAAAAAAGATTGGGGGATCTAGCAGAATCCATCTTGTTTTCAAGCCATGCTTCATTTTTCCTTCCTGGGAACCACACGATTATTTACATACCGGAATTGTTTTCTAATCGGATGATGGGTCATAATGGAGAGTGTGGTTGGTTTTGATACGTGTCAAACTGTGGCCCGTACGAGTTTTGAGACTGGAAAAACGAAAAAATAACGAGGACCCAAGGAGCTGATTCGTGATGACACTGCGATTGATCCCCTATCTGGTCATGGACGGAAATGCCAAGGAAGCCATTCAATTTTACGAAAAAGCACTGGATGCCAAAATCCTGTTTTACCAAACGTTCGGCGAGATGCCGGAAAACCCCGAATTTCCCCTGCCGGAAGAGGCAAAGGACCGCGTGTCGCACGCCATGGTAAGGGTCGGCGAATCGGACCTCATGTTTTCCGATACGTTTCCAGGCCAACCCCATCAGAGCGGCAGTCAGGTCACCATCTGTATCTCAACAAACGACAAGGAAAAATCGAAACGAATCTATGAAGCCTTAAAGCAGGGCGGTCAGGTGAACATGCCGCTGCAAGAGACGTTTTTCAGCCCGGCGTACGGGATTGTAACGGACAAGTTTGGCGTGACCTTCCAAATTAACACGGAGGGTAAACAACATTAACGAAAACGGCTCTGTTCGCGTCGCTTGCGACAGAGCCGTTTTCCGCAGTCCATGCCGTCACTTGCCTCACCGGCTTCCCCGTCGTCGAGCGGGACGGGAACCGGCGGCGCTGCCGGGCCGGCTGATGGACACGCAAAAAGGCGGACCCGAATCATGGGGTCCGCCTTTTTCCTTGGCGATTACGCCTGCCCCTGCTGCTGTTGGGACTGCATTTGCAGGGCCGATTGGACTTGCGAGATCATGGTTTGCGCCTGGGCGATCTCCTGGGACGCCTGCTTCAGCGCTTCTTCCGCCAATTGCGGGTTGGCTGCGGACTGTTCGATCGCCTGCGTAATCATGTTCTTCGCAAGAGTTGTGCACGCTTCCGCCTTTTTTAACTGGTCGGTGTTGACTTGTGCCGGCATGTGCCTTCCTCCTCTGCGTCAAGATCGGGTTCACACCTCGTAGCATCTCTCGCAGCAGCGGCAATTATGTATGCAGGGCAGCCCATCCCTCGCCGGATCACCGGCATACCATACAGGAGGGAGGTGTGCCGGATGAAAACACGGCTGACTCGGACGGTCGAACGGGTCGAGCAGGCGTTCTGGACGATCGTGTTTTCCGCACGGAAACAGGCGGGCGAGCGGGGCGTCCTGCTGCCGAAGCGGTTTGCCAGCAAAGCGAAAATCGAACGGTTCCTGCGGAAAACCATGACGCCCTGTCTGGCCAAACGGGTAATCGGCAGCCTGGATTTGCGGCGCATCCGCGGTCGTCTGGCGATCCCGGTCGGAGACGGAATCGGCGCGCCGCCGATCGTCAAGGCGCGGGTGCTGGCGGCAGCCGGGCGGACCGCGACCGTGGCCGTCTGGTTTGCCTTTGACAGGGACGACCGGTTTTTCCGCGTCTACCAACTGCGGCGGAAGGCAGACGGCCGCTGGATTGTCTTTGGACGTCACCCGCTGGACTATCCGTTCGGCAGGGCCGGCGGCCGTCGGCGCGAACCGTCTGTCGGCTGCTGTGCGCCCTGCGTCGGCAGTTCGTAGAGGATCACCGTATGGTACGTGGGGTAGAGGAAGGGATCGGCTGAAAAGCGCGCCACTTCCTTCGCCGCCGGCCGCAGCTCCGGCGGAAATCCGTCCAGGACCGCGTTGGTGACCAGCACCCGGGAGACGGTGGAGGCGTGAAGCGTAAGGGACTGGGCGAAATAGGCGAACCGTCTGACGCGTTCCGTCTCGTAGGCGGGGGCGTAATAGTCAAACAGACGCTCTTCCTCCCAGGTGTACAGCAGGGTGCCCTCCGGGGGATACCGGGATTCCACGAACCGCACCAACTGCAGCGCGGGCGGAGGATCCAGATGACGCTGAAGCACGGCTGCCTGGCGGACGGTCAGGACGGCCAGGACGCCCGCAAACAACAAACAGACCGCCGCTTTTCCCGCAAACCGGCGGGGCCGGTTTCCCAGCACGGAAAAACCGTGCGCGACGAGCAGAAGGAGCAGCGGCAGCAGCGGCAGGATGTGCCGGGCCTTTTCGCTGTTTTGGCCGAAAAACGCCCACAGTGCGTAAGGTCCGGCGGCCAGCGCCAGGAACCAGACGACGGCGGGTTGGGGGCGCGGGCGCAGCAGGTCGGCGGCCCCTGCCGCCGCGCCGCCGATCAAGACGGCGAGAACGAGGATGTTGAGCCATCCCGGCAGCCCCTGAGCAAATGCCTCCTCCGATGTGCCAATCAGGCCGTTCAGCGTCAAGCGTTCCCAGAGAAAACCGCACAGGCGCTCCCCCCAGGAGGCGCCGGAGGAAAAGGACGTGCCGCCCCAATCGGTGAAGTGGCCGACGGCAAACGCCTGCCCCAACTGCCAAAACGGGACAAGCCCGCCTTCGGTCGCGGCGGTGGGCAGCAGCCAGCCGGCCAGCGCAGCCAAGAACAGCAGCACGACCACGGCCGTACGGGCGATAAAGCCCCCGAGACTGCGGCGTTCCCGAAACAGCCGGAACAGCGGGTGAAGGAGCAAAAAGCCGAACGGAAAGGACGACAGGCGAATGCCCAACAGCAGCGCAAACCAGACAGCGGCAAGGCAGGTGAGCAGAAACAGCGGCCGTCCGCTCAGGTGAAGGGTAGCGGCGATGACGGCCAACAGCACCAGGACCGCCAGCAAGCCCAACGCGTCCGACATGGGCTGCACGACGGTGAGCCCCAGCAGCGGACTGGCCGCGAACAGGAGCATTGCTGTCCATCTGGATCGGGCGTCGGGCAGCAGTTTTTGGGCCAACAGGTAAAACGGAATCTGGGAGAGCGCTCCGCACCAGACGGACAAGAGCGTCAGCGCGCGAACCGGCTCTTCCGCGAACGGCAGGAACAGATGGCCGGCGAGGATGTACAGCGGATAGCCGGGAAAGTGGGGCTGCATGTTGAAGATGTCGTACCGCTGGAGCGCGAGGGCAAAATCAACGGCGTCCCAGCTTTCCGCGTACACCCCGGCAAACGGGAGGCGGAGGGCCCAGACGGCCGCTGTCAAGAAAGTCAGGATGATGGCATTTCGAAAAAACGGCATGTCGGACACCCCCTCCTTCTGCCTGGGGTCTCGGTACTGCTCAGTGGCGGAACGCCACATGCCGCGGCTTTGATCCGCGGCATGCTGCCGGGTGCTGTCCCGACGGATCGCTGCCGCCACTCACGCCGCCGGCGGCTGATGGGCTGCGTCCTCCTTTTGCCGCTGCTGCCGGACCGACCGCCAGCGGATGAGGAAAACGATGACGAGGTAGTACAGCCAGTACGCGGCGAACTCCTCCACCGACGGATTGTGCGTATAGCCGAGCAGCGCTTTGAGGAAAATGCCTACCTGACCGCTCAGCAGCGGAGCGGTTCCGTAATCGCGGATGTAGTGCTGTTCGTCGACCGGATGCTCCGGCAGGATGGAGACGATGTTGTACACTTCCCCGATGTCTCCGGCCGGCGTGCGGTAGACGCTGCCGATCAGCCCCAGGTCCTGCATGACGCCGACGCCTTGGGCGAACAGGCCGGCGGCGATGATCAGGATGATCACCTTGGTGACGGTAAAAAAGGTGCGCAGCGGCAATTTTTTGCTGCTGTTGAAAAAGAGATACGACAGCACACAGGCCAGCCCCAATCCGGCCAGCGCTCCCCAGCTTGTCAGCGCCTTTTGGATGTCCCCGCCGCTGATTGCCGCAAAGAAGAAGACGGTCTCCACGCCTTCCCTCAGCGTCACGAGAAAGGAGTGGACGATCAGGTTGGCTGCGCTGCCCGCCGTCAGGATCTTGTCCAGCCTGCTGTGCATGTCGCTTCGCATGTCTTTTTGCTGGCCGGACATCCACACCGCCATGTGCGTCAACAGCAGGGAGGAAGCGAACAGCATGCCGATCCGCATGTAGTTTTCGCTCGCCATCATGCGGAAGTCGGTAAGCACGATTTGAAACAGGAGAGCGACGAGAAAACTGGCGAAAAGAGCCAAACCGGCGCCGGCCCACACCCATTTGTTCCACTGGCGGGCGCCGACGCGGGTGAGATAGGTGACGATAATGCCGATGATCAGCAGGGCTTCGAAAGCTTCCCGCAGGGTGATGAGAAACGCCTGTATGTCCATGGGTACCTCCCCCTTCTACGACGGAGAGAGACCTCCCCGCGCGGAAGAGGTCGCTCCCGTTTTTTCGATATGGACGGTTAGATCCATTTCTTTCGTTTGGCGAGCCAGAACAAGCTGCCGAAAACGATGATCAGGCCGCCCATGAGAGAAGCGGTGACCACCGGATTTACCTTGGACGGAGCCGGTTTGGCGCCTTCTCCGGCGGGCGCCGGGTTCGCGGTCGGGCCGTCTGTCTGTCCGCCGGCGGAATGGGCAGACGACTGTGCGGCCGGTTCTCCCTGTCCGGGAGATTGTTCCGGGGCCTGTGCGGCGGGGGAAACGGCCGACTGCCCAGGAAGGCTGCCGGACGTCGGCGTTTGTTGGCCGGCAGGGGACGAACCGCCTGCCGTCGTTTTCGTGCCGGCCGGAGAGGCCGTTCCCCCTTTCCACGGAAACAGCGGCTGGAGCGTGGAGCGAATCAGTTTGGTCTGCTTCAGGAACTCGTTCTTGTCGGAAGGCACGGTCCCCACGCCGAACAGGCCGGGATTGCCCAGCGCGGCCAGCGCTTTGTCGAAAGCGGCGAACGCCGTTTTAGAAGCGCTGTCACTGATGTACGGGGCGAGCACGTTGAGGGTCCCTCTGCCTTTTGCCAAAAGCAGCTTTGCCTTGGCGTAGTCGTCAAACTGCTGCTCGGCGTTTGTCAACCGGCGGTCGATGTTCTTCACCAGCAGCGCTTTGTAGTTGTGCAGGACGAGATCCTTGTTTTGTTGAGAAAAGTTCGCTTCCAGCGTCTGGGCGGTCTGTTGGCCAAACTCCAGGGCGATCTCGTTTTTGCGGCTGAGAAACGCCTGGTGGGCGCCGTTCCAGTCTTCCGGAGTCTGTTCCAGCTTGGCCGCGATCTCCTTGAAGCTCTCCGCGAGGTCTTCCTTGTTCGGGTCGCCGTAGGAATAGGCGAAGGCGGATGCGGGCAGAAGCAGCGCCAGAAACAGGGCGAGCAAGAGGCGCAGCGGCACGGAGCCTCCTCCTTTCTATCATTAATATAATGATAATCATTATCAAAACGATCTCCTCTCCTGATAATAAAGGGGCATCCCGTACGCGTCAATAAAGATTTTCATTCTCGATGAAAGGAGCACATGCCGTTCCATCCGTTTTTGGAAGTTGCTTACAGTCGCGAATATTTCTGAAAAACTCCCAAAAACGGGATTGACGGAGCCGCCGGCTTCGATGTATGATGTCCTCATCATCAAAAGCATAGTGGAAAACTTGGAATTACACATGCCTTCTTATCCAGAGCAGGCTGAGGGACTGGCCCGATGACGCCCGGCAACCGACTGTCAAGAGCATGCGGCTCTTGCGGCACGGTGCTAACTCCTGCAGGAATGTTTCCTGAGAGATGAGAGGTGAGCGAGCGAACCGCGCCTCTTTCCTCAGGGAAAGAGGCGTTTGTTTTTTCCGGTTTTTCCGTCCATGCCATCATTTTTCACGCACTCATACGGGGGGATGTACCAGATGAAAACGATGAAAAAATGGATGACAGCCAGTCTCGTCGCGGCCCTTTTGCTGACGGGCTGCACCAGTGAACAGCCGCCGGCGCCGTCTGCCCAGTCCGCCACGTCACAGTCGTCCCAGCCGGCGGCCGCGCCGCAGCAGCCGGCAGCCGCATCACCGGCGGCGTCTACCTCGGCGGCCATTCCGGCGGCAGTGGACAAACCGTTGAAAATCGCTCTGGTCAGCGAGTTCTCCATCGGGACGTTTTCCGCCCAGTACCTGCAGGGAGTCAAAGAGCAGGTGAGCAAATTCGGCGGCGAGCTGGTCGTCTACAACGCGGACGGCGACCTGGGCAAAATGGCGGCCCACCTCGACACCGCGGTCAACCAAAAAGTGGACGGGATCCTGATCAACCACGGCCGTGCGGAAGCGCTGCAGCCGGGCGTGGAGCGGGCGGTCAAGGCGGGGATTCCCGTCGTCGCGTTCGACAACGACCTGGACCAGGTGGACGGCGTCACCGTGATTGACCAGGACGACTACAGCCTGGCCTGGCAGGGGCTGAAAAACCTGGCCCAATCCATCGACGGGAAAGGCAACATCGTCTACATCTGGGTGGGCGGTTTTGCGCCGATGGAAAAGCGCAACCGCGTCTACGAGATTTTTCTCAAGCGCTACCCCAACATCAAGGAGATCGCCCGCTTCGGTTCGGCCACCCCGAACACGGCGCTGGACACCCAGGCGCAGATGGATGCGATCCTGAAAAAGTACCCGAACAAAGGCGACATCGCTGCCGTGTGGGCGCCGTGGGACGAATTCGCCAAAGGGGCTACGCGGGCGATCAAGGCGGCGGGACGGACGGAGATCAAGGTGTTCGGCATCGACTTGTCCGACGAAGACCTGCAGCTCATCCAGGAGAAGGACAGCCCGTGGAAAGCGTCGGCGGCGACCGATCCGGCCGACATCGGACGGGTGCAGAGCCGCTTCCTCTACCAAAAGATCGCCGGCGAACACACGCCCAAGTACTTCTCGCTCGATCCGCATCTGGTCAGCCAGGACAAACTGCCGGACAAACCGGTCAACATGTCCGAACTGGCTCAATACGTGAGCGGATGGGGACGTAGCGACGCCGCCGTCTCGCCGTGGATGGCCGCGCTGGAGGCTAAGCACAAGTGACAGGAACGGACAGATCAGGGAGGGATGCGAGATGACGGCCTCCATTTTGGAAATGAAGGGGATCGTCAAGCAGTACGGCGGGGTGTACGCCCTGCGCGGGGTGGATTTCACCGTGCGCGGCGGGGAGGTGCACGCCATCCTCGGGGCCAACGGGGCGGGCAAAAGCACGCTGGTGAAAATTCTCTCCGGCGCGGAGCAGGCGACTGCCGGCAGCATTCTGATCGACGGCCGCGAGCTTGCGGTCGCCGAACCGCGGGATGCCAAGCGGGCCGGCATCCACCTCGTGCAGCAGGAAGTGGACACGGGGCTGATTCCCTCCCTGAGCGTCGCGGAAAACATTCTCCTGGACCAATCCGTCTCCGCCGGCGGCTGGTGGCATTCGCCGAAGCGGACGGTGGAGCGGGCCCGACAGATTCTCAGCCGGTGCGGTTTTTCCCTGCCGCTTAAGGCAAAGGCGGAGGAGCTGACGCTGGCGGAAAAGCAGTTGGTGCTGCTGGCCCGCGCCGTGTCCCAGGACGTCCGCTTCGTCATCTTTGACGAGCCGACCGCGCCGCTCAGCCTGACGGAAGCGGCGGCGCTGTTCGAGCTGATCGCCAGCCTGAAGGCGGCCGGGTTGGGGATCGTCTACATCTCCCACCGGCTGCCGGAGGTGTTCGCCATCGCCGACCGCATCACCGTGCTGCGGGACGGCAGTCGGGTGTGGGAAAAGCGGACGGACCAGACCAGTCCGGAAGAAGCGGTGTCGGCGATGCTGGGCCGAAGCGAAGCCAATCGGGCGGACGACCGGACGGGGCGAGCAGGCGAAGTGCTGCTGGAAGCGAGAGAGCTGCGGATCGGCCACAAGGTGAAGCGGTTTGACGTCCAGGTGCGGCAGGGGGAGATCGTCGCCGTGGTGGGACTGGTGGGCGCCGGCAAGACGGAGGTGTCCCGCGCCCTGTTCGGCGCTGACCGGCTGGACGGCGGCGAGATCCGGCTGCGAGGACGGACCCTGCGCCTCCGCCATCCCGGTGAGGCGATCCAGAACGGCATCGCGCTGATTCCCGAAGAGCGGCGGCTGCAGGGCATTCTGGTGGAGGAGCCGGTGAAGCACAACCTGACGCTGGCCCACCTGCGGGCGTTTGCGCGGGGAGGCTTTCTTTCGGACAGGGCGGAGCGCGAGGCGGCCCAGTCCCTCGTGGAGCGGCTGGGCATCAAGACGGCCGGGCTGGACCAGCGGACGGGCAGCCTGTCCGGCGGCAACCAGCAGAAAGTGGCGATCGGCAAGTGGCTGTTGACCACGGCCAGCGTTTTCCTCTTCGACGAGCCGACCAAGGGCGTGGACATCGGCGCCAAGCAGGAGATTTTCCGCTTGATCAGGGAACTCGCGGACGAGGGCAGGGGCATCTTGTACTTTTCCAGCGAGATTGACGAAGCGCTGGCGCTGGCCGATCGCCTGATCGTGCTGGAAAACGGCCGGACCGCCGCGGAATGGAGCCGGAGCGAATGGACGGAAGGACGGATCACGGCCGAGACGGTGATGTTTTACATGAGTGGAGGGAATCATCATGGAAGCAGTGCTGCAGGGTGAAAAAACAAAACAGACGCGGGGTTCGCTGGCGCAGCGGTACGGTGCGCTCCTGGCCATTCTGGCCGTGATCGCGTTTTTCAGCATCGTCAACGAAAACTTTCTCAGCTACGCCAATCTGGTGGACATCCTGCGCTCCATTTCCATCGTGACGCTGGTGGCGATCGGGGTCACCTTTTCCCTGATCGTGGGCGGCTTTGACCTGTCCGTCGGTTCGACGGTCAGCGTGGCGACGGTGCTCTCCGCCTCGCTCATGGTGTGGTACCGGCAGGAACTGCTGGTGGCGGTGGCCGTTCCGCTCCTGGCCGGTCTGGTGATCGGGCTGATCAACGCGCTTTTGGTGGTCAAGGTGCGGATTCCGGACATTCTGGCGACGCTCGTGTCGCTGTACGTCTTTCAAGGCATTCACCTCAGCTACACGCAGGGCTTTTCCATCTACAACAACATGCCGATGGCCGACGGCACGTCCGCTCCCGGCATCATCATTCCGTCGTTTCTCTTCATCGGCCAGGGGGAAATGTGGGGCATCCCCGTCCCTGTCATCCTGATGGCGCTGGCCGTCGCCGGCGTGCACGTGTTTCTCAACTACACCCGTTTCGGACGGATGCTGTACGTCACCGGCGGCAATCTGGAAGCGGCCCGCCTCTCCGGCGTCCCGGTCAACAAGTACCGCACGCTGGCCTACATGCTGTCGGCGCTGTTCGCCTCCATCGGGGGAATCGTGCTGACGGCGCGGATCGGCACCGGCCAGGTGATGGCGGGATCGCCGCTGTTAATGGACGCCGTGGCCGCTGCGTTTATCGGGTTTTCCATCTTCGGGCAGGGCAAGCCCAACGCGTTCGGCACCTTTTGCGGCGCCATCCTGATGGGGGTATTGATGAACGGGCTGACGATGATGAACGTGCCGTATTACGCCCAGGACATCGTCAAGGGCCTGGTGCTGGCGGGAGCGCTGACGCTTACCTATCTGCCCAGGCTGAAAAAATAGGCGGGCGGCTGGCGGGCCGCTGCTGTCAGGGAAGCCGTTCTTTTTCCGCGGATGCGGCGGGAAAAGAATGGCTTTTTTTCTGGTTGTTGTAACATTTTCCCGTCTGTTTCGTTTGAATGGAGCGGAGGTGGATGATGAAACGGGAGACATGGGCGGATCTGTTCGCCGCGTACCAAAATCCCCTGTACCGGTACCTGTACCGCATGTGCGGCTCGCGGGAGGTGGCGGAAGAACTGCTGCAGGAGACGTTCTACCGGGCCATGCTCTCTTTCACGCTGCGCGATGCCAAGGCAGTCCGGGCCTGCTGTACAAGGTGGCGCGCCACCTCTACATTGACTGGCTGCGCCGACAGACGGCGGAAAGGAAAATGGTAGACAGCATCTGTCGACTCGTTGCGCGAGGGTATGCCGGGGGCGATCCGGAAACGGCGTACGAACAAAAGGAAGCAGCGCAAACCGTGGAGAGGATCATGCGGCAGCTGCCCGAGCGGATGAGGACGATCCTGTATTTGCGGGAGATTGAGGGGTTCTCCTATGACGAGCTGGCTGCCGCCATGGAACTGAACATGAATCAGGTGAAAGTGACGCTGCATCGGGCGCGGGAGAAATTTCGCGAGGTGGAAGCGCGGATGGAAAGGAGCGAAGAGGATGGGCGAAACGGGCAATAAGCCGGTGCTGCGGGATTGGCCGGAACCGGACGGCGGTTGGGACGAAAAGCGGGCCCGCCGGCTGGTCTGGAAGACGCGGATCGCGTTGTGGTTCAGCGTGTTGCAAATGGTGCTGGTGGTGTTCTTTCTGTACGCGGTGTATGCCATGGTGACCCAAGTTGTGTACGGGACAATGGGTATGGACACCCAGTTTGTCCGCTACGTGACGACGCTGGTGGAAACGCACCACGCCGGGTACCGGATTGACAAGCTGGATGATGACGACACGACGCTCTCCCCCTTGTTGACGCAGGAAACGAGGCTGACGCTGTACAAACAAATCGGGGAGTGGGGAGTGGTCGTCGGCAGCGTTCACGCCACAAAGCGGCTGTTTGGCGATGTCCGCTACGAAGTGAATTTTCAGCGAAAATACCTGGAGGAAGACGGGGGATTCTCATTTGCCGTTCCGCCGCAGCTCTTGGGGCAGCCGCTGCCGGAACGCAAGGAGACGGCTGACATGTGGGAACAGTGGAAGCACGTTGATGACGGGCATGTCGCGGAACTGGCGTTTTCCACCCGAGAGCCGATGACTCCGGAAAAGCTGCTGGAACTGCTCCGCCCGTACAACCTGAAGGTGCTGCAGATGCCGGTGTACGCCGGGGAACTGCAGGAATTTTCCATTTCCCACGCGAGCGCGGGCGGGTATGCGTTTGTCCCTCATCTGGTGCTGCGGCCGGCTGTGCAGTATCGGGGACGGGGAATGTCCATCCAGGATGACCTGAATCATTCGGTGGAGGCAGCCAAGGCGCAGCTTCCTGCCGACCTGGAGTGGCTGCTGGCCAACGGCAGCTACGACGGCAGGGACTACGACGAAAAGCGGCTGGCGTACGTGAAAAAGAACGGGATCACGGTGTACGGGGCCGTGGTGACCGGACCAATCCGCGAGTTGGAGCGGCTGCGGCAGGAGAAGATGTTCCACTCCTTTCAATTCGGCAGGATCGAGACATGGAACTGGTGACCGCTCCGGCGTTGCGCCGGGGCGTTGTTTTTTGCAAACATCGGCTGTCTCGGATTCTTCCCCCTTCTTTCCCACGTTCCGGCTGGATCGGCGCCTTTTGGGGGACGCTAAGGCGTGCGAAGGAGGGACGGGCGTGAAGACACGCAGGCTGATTTCGCTGGTGCTGTGCGGAATGCTGCTGTCAGGACAAGGGACGGCCGCGCTGGCCGGGGAATGGAGCAGGGCGGGGGAAGCGTTGGTACGGAAAGCCGATGCCGCAGAGGAGGCGAACCGCCGGGCGATCCGCTCCGAGCGGCTTCAGCGCCTGGAGCGGGCCGCCCGCTTTATCCTGGAGCGGCAGGACGAGCACGGGGCGATGAACGAATCGGGCTACATCAATACGGATTCCAACATGCTCTACGCCTTGATGGGCCTGATCCAGGCCTACGACCTGACCCGGGAGTCCGCCTACTGGCGGGCGGTGGAACGCGGTCTGTGGTGGCTGATGAGCGTACAGACGTCCGAAGGGGACTGGCACCTCTCGTACCGTCGCGAAGGGGACGCCTATGTGCCTGCGCTGCCGGGCAGCTACCGCCGGTTTGCGGCCATCCGGGGCGTCGACACCACCATGGCGCTGTTTCTGTACGTGGCCGGCGAAGCGGACAAGCGGACGAAGAACCGCGAGCTGAAGGCAAAACTGCGGCAGTCGGCGGAGCGGGCGTACCGTTTCCTCGTCCGGCACAATCTGGATGAAACGGACGGCCTGTTTTGGAGCTCGTATCAGCTTCGCGAGGGGAACGCGGACACGCCCTTGTCCGGCTACCGGCTGTACAAGGTGAAATACGCCGCCGACAACGCCGAAACCTATCTCGGGCTGCGGGCGGCCGCCGATCTGCTGGCGGACCCGCATGCGGATGCGATCGCGGAGCGGCTGAAGCGGCAGTTTTCCCGCTTTGTCGACCGGAAAAAAGGCGTGATCGCCGTCATGCTGGACGAGCGCGGAGAGACGGCCATGCGCCCCGCCTACGCCCGCTGGTTTGCCACCGGCTGGTCCGCCTGGCTTCTGCGGGAACGCTGGCTGTTTGCCCAACCGCTCTCCGTGATGGCTGACCACATGGATGACAGCGGCGCGTATCGCCAGTGGGAAGGGACGTTTACCCTGTCCACGCTCGCGTTTCTCTTGGGCAGCCAGGCCGTGCCGGTTCGGCCCGAGCGAATGCGGGACGGGGAGCGTTACTTGTTTTCCGTGCAGCAGCCAAACGGCGGATTGGCAGACGAAGCGGATGTCCCCAGCACGTACGTCAACCTGGCGGGGATGCTGCTCGTGTACCTTTCCCGGGAGCTTGCGAAAAAAAACTAGCGAATGGAAAAAAATTCTGGTTGATTTTTTCTTGTCTCCCCTGTATAGTATTGAATTGTCGCCACGGTGCGAAACAAATAAAAGATACGTGCCCTTAGCTCAGCCGGATAGAGCGTTTGACTACGAATCAAAAGGTCGGGAGTTCGAATCTCTCAGGGCACGCCATATGGTAAAGGCGAGAGCCCATCTCGCCTCCAGTCGGGAAGTGGCTCAGCTTGGTAGAGCGCTTGGTTCGGGACCAAGAGGTCGCAGGTTCAAATCCTGTCTTCCCGACCATTTTTATTTTTCCGGACGTGACGGATGCCGGTATGGCGGAATTGGCAGACGCGCGCGACTCAAAATCGTGAGGGAAACCGTGGGGGTTCAAGTCCCTCTGCCGGCACCAATACATCTCTTGCATACCCCAGCCCAAATGGGCTTTTTTATTTTTTCCAACCCACATGGGGCTGGTAAAAGGTACAGAATCAGCACACTCGGCCTATAAGCTGTCTTCAGGCAATGGTCGCAAGGTGTGAACAAAGGGGAAGCTGATGTGGCAACGCAAAAATTGACTGAATTATCAAACTGAATGACAGCAGGTTCACTGTTTATTCTCTTGAATCATGCAGCCTGGTTTGGCAGCTTCACATAAATTGCGGGCATCCCCTATATTTTTGCGCGGCGAAAGGCAGAAGATACATCTATAATTACCTTACATGAGATTGGTATGATACCTAGTCCAGATAGAACGTAAACAAGGAGAACACAAGAATGCAAACATGTCGCGATTTGATCAGAAGCGCTAGGCAGTTATTGCAAGACATGCCGGACCCCATGTGTATCATTGACCTTCATGGACGAATTCTTTGGGAGAATGAAGCGTTTCGAAAGCGATTTCAAGCGGTGGATCACAGAAATCGCGAAAGAGAGGCCCGTCGCTCGCATCATCATGCCATTCCCATCCGCAACGATGACGGCCAAACCATTGCCTTCACGGTTATTGTGAAAGATCGCTTGTCACAGACGACGGAGGAAAACATTACGGTTGCGCATGACGAAAGGTACAAAATAATCGCCGAAAATACTTCTGATACGATTGTTTTGGTTGATCATCAAGCAATTGTTCGCTATGTGTCACCCTCCCTGCAGCTCATCACGGGTTATCGTACCGAAGAGTATGAAGGAATGGATGCCTTTGACATCATCCATCCTGATGACAGGGAACGAGTCCGTTTCGCACATGATCAGGCTGTCCAAACAAAGGAGTCTGTGGACATCGAGTATCGTGTCTATCACGCCCAAGGCCATGTGATTCACATAGAAGCCCGTGTAAAACCTGTGCTGGACTGCGATGGGAATGTAAAGTATGTCGTGGCGGTAGCGAGAGACGTGACGAAACGGAAAAAGACGGAGGAACTGTTGGAAAATATATTGGATAATGTCAACGCGGCGGTTTGGTCGACGGACAAAGATTTTAACCAATACACGTTTTGTTCGGAGAGTATGGAAAAGATTTCGGGAATACCGAGGGAGGAAATCCTGTTTAATCCGATTCGATTACACGATCATATTCACCCTGAAGACAACGCGATTCTCATGGGAGAAGTAAAGGCGAAGCTTGATTTGGGAATCCCGGTCAGCCAGGAATTTCGTTTTATCCACGTCGAGGGAGAAACCAGGTGGGGCAGACTCATTGTCCATCCGTATGTAGATCATGCCGGCGTAATCGAACGACTTGACGGCATTATTTTGGATATCACGGAAAAAAAACGTTCAGAGCTGGCATTGGAAGAAAGCGAACAAAGGTATAAGTCTTTATTTGAAAATAACTTGGACGGGGTATTTTCGATCGAATTAAACGGTTTCTATTTCGTAAATGCCAATCGTTCCTTTGAAACGATCACCGGGATTCAATTACATCAACTATCGGATCGCTGCTTTCTGGGGTTAATTTACGATGAGGACCATGCTTCCGTATATGAAACGCTTCTCCAAGTGATGCAACAGGGTGAACCGAGGGATATTGAATGCCGCCTTGCAAACATGAGGCAGGGTGAGAAAATTGTAAGCATCACGTTCGTGCCGATCTTCCTCTCGGGGAAGTTAAACGGCATCCATGGAATTGTAAAAGACATTACGAAAAGGAAACATGATGAAAGAGAGCTCATCAAAAGCGAAGAAAGGTACAAAGCGCTCCAGCAGAGTTTAAATCGTTTCTCTACAGACCTTGCAAACGTTATGAAGGTATCGGATTTGGAGAACCGGCTGATCGACGAAGTGAAGTCCGTACTTCATGTCACAAACGTATCGATTGAGGAAGTGCCGAGGGGGCAGGAGCATGCCCTGAGAAACGAGCAGGATATCTGGGTCAAAATCGGCGAAAAGCGGCAGCCGGTCTACCTCCGGATCGAAACGGATCAATCATTTCTTAAAATCGAGAAAGAGTGGCTTGAAACGGCTGTTCATTACGTTACGATTCTGTACGATAACCTTCACCTTCTCGAAGATCTGATGAAGCGGCTTGAAGAATTGGTGTCGAACAATGAAACGCCCAAATGGATGCTGAGGCTGCTGTTTAGACTGTCCGAGAAAGAGAGGGCCGCGCTGTCCAGTGACTTGCACGATTCGGTGCTGCAGGATCTGATTATCTGGTATCGCAAGTTGGAATCGCTACGATCTTCGAAAGTCTTCGAGGACAATACGGCGCGGGAATTACTCCAGATCGAAGAAGGACTGCTGGATGCCATTCATCAGATCCGAATCACATGCAACGAGCTGCGTCCGCCGTTTCTTCTCAAGATGGGTTTGGTGGAATCGTTGAAAAGTCTCTTTTCGTACACGCGAATGTTCTCCAATTATGAAATTGAATTTTTCGCCGAACAGTTGGGCGCTTCTTTAAACGAAGAGCAGATTCTGGGCGTGTATCGGATTGTTCAGGAGCTGTTACACAATGCGACCAAACACTCCAAGGCCTCGAAAGTGACGATAGCACTAACCGGCACGGAAGATCACATTACTTTTTCTTATTCTGACGACGGGATTGGAATGGATATAGCCGCACTGGAAGGCTCATTTCAGCATATGGGGATTGCAGGAATCGAAAAAAGAGTGCTCAGCCTCGAAGGTAACGTGCAATTCCATTCCGCTCCCGGGCAAGGGTTTCACGTCATGATTCAATTTCCCAAAACTATGATGGCAAGGTGAACGGTATGGAAATCTTATTGGTTGACGATCATCGCTCGGTCGTTGAGGGAACGAAAATGCTGATTGAATCCGAGCCGGACATGAATGTTACGATTGAGACGGATGTTTATTGTGTCAGCGACTTGGTACGCCTCAAAAAATTTGACGTCATTTTATTTGATTTATACATGCCGAAAATAAACGGCGCCGATTTGGCGCGCAAAGTGCTCGAGGTTGTCCCCGATGCCGTAATTCTGATCTATTCAGGGTTCGAGATCGCGCCTCATTTCAATTTGTTAATGGAATCGGGCGTTTCCGGCTTTATTGCCAAAACCTCCACCCGTGAGCAGCTCATTCAAGCCATACGCTGTGCTTCGAGGAAAGAGGCGATTGTTCCCATGCATCTGCTCAAGCAGCTAAGGCGTCAGGAAATTGTTGTGCAAGGGGAACCGGGGCGCGAAGAAACAACGATCACCCAAGAAGAAGACAGGCTGCTACGTGAATTGGCGAAAGGAAAAAGCAATAAAGACATATCAAAAACGTTAATGATTAGCCAACGTTCCCTGGAATATAGCCTGACGGAGCTCTTCCAAAAGCTTCATGTCAGTTCGAGGGTCGAGGCCATCAAAAAAGCCAAGCGTTTGGGGATTCTCCCCACAGAGGATTTATATTAGGGATTGTTTACAAGAGCCGGGACATACCGGCTCTTTCGTTTTGTGAAACGAATACGTGATGATAAATTGCGCGGCGGACGCAAATATTTGCGGGGGGATATGCATTGTTTGCGCGTTCACCTGTCTCTTCCTGAATTATGATGATTCCGTACCAAACAAGGATTTCGCTAACAAAACAGGAGGAGGGCCACAAACGAATGAGCTTTTATGAGGCAAGACCAATCATGAATAAAGGGAGGCGCTTCGTTGTGAATAAACGGATGATCTTCATGCTGTTCATGTCCTTATTGCTGACGGCATGCAGTTCGCAGCCATCCAGGGAGAACGTGGAGGTGGCAGTGGCAAGCGATTGGCTTGTGGCGGACAACGTGGAAATGCGATGGACGATTAAAGACGGACAGACGTCCGAAACCGGGCGGGGGACACTCATCCGGCTGGACATTCAAAGGGACGAAGGAAAACCGATCGAGGAGTTCGATACCATCCATGAAAAGCTGCTGCACTTGATCGTGATAAGCAAAGATTTATCCTATTTCAACCACATTCATCCCGAATACAAAGGAAACGGCGTATTTGAGACAGTGAACGTCTTCCCCGCAGGCGGTGAATATCGACTCATTGCCGATTTCAAGCCGACCGGCGGAGACTTCATGACGAAGATGGCATGGGTGAAACTCGGAGGTGAACCTGCAACTCCGGTCCCGATTGTACCCGATGCGAATTGGGTCAAAACCGTTGAAGGCAACCGGGTACGACTTTCGATCGACCGGATGGGGGCAAATGAAGAAACGACTCTTACCTTTTCCGTCACGGATGAGAAAACCGGCCAACCCGCTACGGACCTCCAGCCTTATTTGGGAGCGATCGGCCATGTGGTCATTCTATCGGAGGATGGAGAACAGTATGTGCACGTTCACGCCGTAAAAGGGCAGGGAACGGGACCGGATGCCGTGTTCATGACGCAGTTTCCGAAGAGCGGTATCTATAAGATTTGGGGACAGTTTCAAAAAGACAATCATGTGTTTACAGTCGCATACGTCGTGAATGTCCCCTAAGGCGGGCGGAAGCGACTGTGCAGTGAAGCGGATCCAGGCGGGGGAACGAGAAGTCATCGAAGAGTCAATCATCCAATTAATATTGGATATGAAGGAGATTGATCCGGATGTTGAGGTTTTTGTTACGAATCGCCGTTTATCTAAGTGTTGTCGTTGTGTTGATGGGAGGAGTTATAGCCAGCGGATATCTGAGTTCTCAGAAAGCGTTTTGGGGCTCGGTTCGCCAAGAACCCGTTCCTTCTTTGCAAGGAGTGCAGAAACCCCAGCATGATCCCAATAAACCTACGGTTGTTGTTTTGTTGGGAAATGAAAATACGGAAGGATTAGATTTCATGATTCCGTACCAATTGTTTTCGATGACCGGCGCATACAATGTATATGCCGTTGCCGAGGACAATCAGGTGAGGTCACTGACAGGCGGTTTGGATGTGGTGCCGCACTACTCTTTTAAAGAAATGGATGAACTGTTGGGAAAAAGTGCCGACATTATCGCGATCCCCTACATGACGATGAGGGACCCGAAGAGCTATGAACCTGTCCGTAAATGGATACTGCAGCACAAGGAAACCACTTTAATAAGCATTTGCGCCGGCGCGGACAATCTTGCCGCTACCGGGTTATTGGATGGCAAATCAGCAGCAACGCACTGGCAAACGATGCCGGTCCTTACCAAGAAATATCCTGAAGTGAACTGGATAAATGATCAACGTTTTGTGTCTAATGGCCCGAACCTCATATCCTCAGCAGGTATATCGTCAGGAATCGATGCCGTCCTCTATGTTATCTCGCAACAACTTGGCGAACCGATGGCAGCAAAAATAGCGAATGAATTGAAGTATCCTTCCTATCACTTCGTTCAAAATCCGAAGGTAGAACCATTTTACGTCGATCTGCGCTATGCAACCTATGTATTGAACAACGCTTTTCAGTGGAGCAAAAATAAGGCGGGTGTACTGCTGTATGACGGTGTGGAGGAAATGGCACTGGCTTCCGTATTTGATATCTATGCCGACACCGGAACAACAAGGGTCCTATCCGTCTCAAGTTCGGAGCAGCCCATCGTGACAAAACACGGACTGAATGTGATTGCCAGACATTCGATGTCCAATCTCCCAAAACTGGATAAAATGATCGTTCCCGGCATCGAGGCAAGATCATTGGCAACGGAGGAATTGAAAAGCTGGAACGAAAAGGGGAATACCATCGAGCTTCAGTTCGTTCATGCCGATTCCCCGGATCGGTTTATATTCGAAGTTCAGCTTGAAGATTTAGCCAAGCAAGAGGACCTTCTTACAGCGAAACATGCGGTGAAACGACTCGAATTTCGGGCTAACGATTTCCAGCTTGTAGGAAAACCGTTTCCTCTTGAAACGTATGGAGAACTGCTGCTAACCTTAGCCGTATCGGTTCTGGTCGCCTTTTATCTGGACAGACGCTTCATTTTGAAACGGAAACGTTTGTGCTGCGGTCGTCGCAGCGAGACGCTGAGCTGAATATCCATGCGGCATTCAAGCGTAACGCCGGTATGGTGAAGGGAAAGTGGCTTTCAGGCAGCAAAACAGACCGCCAGGATGTGATCTCCGGCGGTCTGTCTGTAATCAAGCCACCCAGCCCAATGCCCGCGCTGTCTGCGCGATGACAAACGTCACGGCAACCGCGATGGACAGCGGGATCAGGGCGGACAGCACGGTCCATTTGACGCTTTTGGTCTCTTTGTAAATGTTGATCAGGGTCGTGCCGCAGGGATAGTGCAGGAGCGAGAACAGCATCATGTTCAGCGCGGTCAGCCACGTCCAGCCGTGCGCCAAAAAGATGTCCTTGATATTGTCCATGCCGTCCGTGTCCACCATCGCGCCGGAGGACAGATACCCCATCAGGAGAATCGGCAGGACGATTTCATTTGCCGGCAGCCCGAGCAGAAAGGCCATGAGGATGTACCCGTCAAGTCCGAGCGCGTGGGCGAACGGCTGGAAAAAGGAAGCCAGATGATTCAAAATGCTGTTGCCGCCCACGGTCACGTTGCCCAAGATCCAGGTAATCACGCCGGCCGGAGCGGCGACGACGACTGCCCGGGTCAACACGCTCAGGGATTTGTCCTTGGAAGCGAGCAGCACGGTTTTGAGCATCTGCGGCTTCCGGTACGGCGGCAGCTCCAGCGTGTAGTGGGTGGGGACGCCGCGCAGCGCCGTTTTGGACAGAATCCAGGAGACGGACAGCGTGACGACGATGCCGATCAGCACCATGCCCATGACGATGAGCGCCGTGACGAGCGTGTGGTACTGGCTGGCGACACCGGCGGCCACGAACAGCGAGGCCAGCAGGATCAGCGTCGGCCAGCGTCCGTTACAGGGGACGAAGTTGTTGGTCAGGATCGCAATCATCCGCTCCCGCGGCGATTCAATGATCCGGGTGGAGATGATCGCCGCCGCGTTGCAGCCGAAGCCCATCGACATGGTCAACGCCTGCTTGCCGTGCCCGCCCGCCTTTTTAAACAACCGGTCCATGTTGAACGCGACCCGCGGCAGATAGCCGAAGTTTTCCAGCAGCGCAAAGATCGGGAAGAAGATCGCCATCGGCGGCAGCATGACGCTGACGACCCAGGCCGTCCCGCGGAACAGCCCGAGCACGAGCAGGCCGTGCAGCCAGTCAGGCGCGTGAACGGCCTGAAACGCGGCCGTCAGATACCCTTCGATAACGCCGAACATGTCGGCCAGCATCCCGGACGGGACGTTGGCGCCGGCGATGGTGATCCAGAACACGACGCCGAGAATCGCCAGCATGATCGGGAAGCCCCAGATGGGCGAGGTGACGATTTTATCCAGCCGATACGTGCTTTCCAGCTTCTTGGGGTCTTCGTAGCGGACGGCCTCCCGGCAGATGTTCCGGGACGTCTGGTAGATGTCGCGGACGATTCCGTCGCGGATCGCGTCTCCGCCGGCCATGCTCTGGGCCAGGGCAAACAGCGAATCGAGCGAGTCCGGCCTCTCAGTGGCAAGAGATCTGTTCATGGGGGACAACCTCCTTCAAGCCGGGTGCTGCGACGGTGTCGAGGTGCGCCTTGAGGGAGGCGAGCAGCTTCTCGTCGCCGTCCAGCAGCCGGAGCGCAATCCATCTGGGCGGAAAACGCGTGCCCAACAGGCGCAGGATATGCGGTTCCAGCTCCTTGATTTTCCGCTCGATTTCCGCGCTGTAGGAAATCGTCACGGGCTGCGGGATGATTTTGCCGGACGCCACTTTTTCCACCTGTTCCAAAAGCTCGTCGATCCCCGTCCGGTTGCGGGCCGAGATGGCGACCGTCGGCACGCCCAGCTTTTGTCTGATCCTGGTTACGTCGACATGAACGCCCAACCGCTTCGCCTCATCCATCAGGTTGACGCAGAGGACGACGCGGTTGGTCATCTCCAGCACCTGCAGCGCCAGGTTCAGGTTGCGCTCCAGCGACGTGGCGTCCACGACGACGACGGTCACGTCGGGCTGTTCAAAAATGATGTAATCGCGCGCCACTTCCTCGTCGGCGGAGTTGGAATACAGCGAGTAGGTGCCGGGCAGGTCGATCACCCGGTAGGTGACGTCGTGGTGGACAAACTCGCCGGCGGCCGTCAGCACCGTTTTTCCCGCCCAGTTTCCGGTGTGCTGGCGGAGGCCGGTCAGCGTGTTGAACAGCGTGCTCTTTCCGGTGTTGGGGTTGCCGGCCAGGGCGATTGTGTACATGCGCATGTTCATTCACCTCCCAAGATGTTTCCGAATATCTGCGAACTCTCTTCCCTGCGCAGGGCGATCGTCGTATTGTTCACGCGAAACGCGACCGGATCGCCGAGCGGACTTTTCTGCAGGACCTCGATGACGTTTCCCGGGACGAATCCGAGGTCGAGCAGTCTTCGCCGCAGGACCCCCTGCACGTTGATTCCGGTTAAAACAAGCCGCATTCCGGTTTTTGCCTCGGAAAGCGGGATTGTGGTCGAAGCCATGTGATGCCACCCCCTGTGCTTTTCGCATGGGACAAAATGTTTGCCGAGGGCAAATTTTTGCTTACAAAATATGTGCCAATGTTGGATCAGGTTCTTACTGTTAGTATAGTACAATTATTTTTTCTTAGAAACAAAAAGTTTCTCCGGTGCAACATTTCGTCCTTTGGGCAACACTCCTGGCTGCCGATGGAGAGCGGCAGGCATTCGGCACGACTTTGGCTCATTTGTCTGCTATAATGGAAATCGTAACGGTTCTCTTTTGGGGTGGTGACTGGATGGTATCAAACGAGATGCAGGATGCCTGTGACGAGACGTGTCAGGGGTCGGAACCGACGGCCGCTGAAATAAAGGAAGCCATGATGGACGACGACACGGCCGGGGCGCTCGCCGATCTGTTTCGCGCGCTGAGCGATCCTACCCGGGTCAAGATCATTTACGCCCTGCTGCACAGGGAGCTGTGCGTCCACGACATCTCCACGGCCCTGGACATGGGGCAGTCGGCGGTGTCGCACCAGCTCCGTTATCTGCGAAATCTGCGCATCGTCAAACGGCGAAAGGCGGGAAAAACCGTCTTCTACTCGCTGGACGACGATCATATTGAACAGATATTCGTGCAGACGCTTCAGCACATGAAACACGGCTGATCGTCCGAGGCCCGCTTGCTTGGCAGGCGGGTTTTTTGTTTGCGCTGCGGCCTGCATGCGCGGCTGGCCTCCCGGGGAAAATGGTGTTGACGTTTTGCAGCCGGAAAAAATATGATGATCTTGAGGATGAAATACATGAACAATTAATCATATGTTTGAGTGGGGTGGAACGAATGGCCAAAACGGACGAGTGCTGCAAAGCGGCCTCCCACGCGGAAACGGGATGCTGCGGGAACGGTACAGCCGTTGAGACCGTCAGCGAAACGCTGTCCCTGACCGGTCTGCACTGTGCCGACTGCGCGGCAAGTCTGGAGAAAAGCCTGGCCCGGCTGCCCGGGATGGCGCGGGCGGAAGTGAACGCCGCCGTCGCCAAGGCAAGCGTCAGCTACGATCCGCATCGGACGACGCATGAGGAGATTGTCGGCACGATCCGGAAACTGGGCTACGACGTCGTCCCGCAGCAGCGGGGGACGGCCACGGCTCGCTTCCGCATCCGCGGGATGGACTGCGCCGATTGCGCGCAAAAGCTGGAGAAAAAGGTGGGAGCCCTGCCCGCCGTGCATCGCGTCCAGGTCAATTTCGGTGCGGCGATCATGACCGTCGAGCACGACGGGACGGCGGTTGACCGCGTGATCGACACCGTCCGCCAGGCGGGCTACGAAGCCGTCCGGGAGCAGGAAGCGAACAGGCGGGAGGAGGAGCGGGGCTTTTGGCGGCAGAACAAAAAAGCCTGGTCGACCGTGACCGCCTCCCTCTTGTTTCTCGCCGCCTGGAGCCTGGGATTCGCGCCGGCGGCACCGGAGCCGCTCATCACGCTGCTCTACGCGCTGTCCATCCTGGCCGGCGGCGTTCGCATCGCCAAAAGCGGCCTGTACGGCCTCAAGTCGCGCACGGTCGGCATCGACTTCCTGATGACGATCGCCGTCATCGGGGCGGTGGCGATCGGCGAGTGGGCGGAGGGAGCGGCGGTGGTCTGCCTGTTTTCGCTGGGGGAAACGCTGGAAGCCTATACCATGGACCGGACGAGACGATCGCTGCGCAGCCTGATGGAACTGGCGCCGGCTGAAGCGCTCGTCCTGCGCGACGGTCGGGAGATGACGCTTCCGGTGGAACAGATCCGCGTCGGCGATACGATTCTGGTCAAACCGGGGGAAAAGATCGCGATGGACGGCGTCGTGACCGACGGGCGGTCGTCCGTCAACCAGGCGCCCATCACCGGCGAGTCCGTTCCGGTGGAAAAGGGGGCCGGAGACGAGGTGTTCGCCGGCACGATCAACCAGCAGGGGGCGCTGACGGTCAGGGTGACCAGACGGGCCGAGGACAACACCTTGTCCCGGATCGTTCATCTCGTGGAAGAAGCGCAGGCGCAAAAAGCGCCGTCGCAGCGCTTTGTCGACGCCTTCGCCAACTATTACACGCCGGCGGTGATCGCCGTGGCGGTCGCGATTGCCGTCGTTCCGCCGCTTCTGTTCCAGCAGCCGTTTGCGGACTGGTTTTACCGCGCGCTGATGATGCTTGTCGTCTCGTGCCCCTGCGCGCTGGTCATTTCCACCCCCGTCTCCATCGTCTCCGCCATCGGCAATGCCGCCCGCAGCGGGATTTTGATCAAAGGGGGCGTCCATCTGGAACGGCTCGGTGCCGTTTCGGTGATGGCCTTTGACAAGACGGGGACGCTCACCCAGGGGCATCCCGAAGTGACCGGGATCATTCCCGTGTCCGCTCTGACGGAGGCGGAGGTTCTCGCCATCGCCGCCGCCGTGGAAGCCCGGTCGGAACACCCCTTGGCGGCAGCCATCGTCCGCAAGGCGAAGCAGGAGGGCGTGGCCATCCCCGAAAGCGATCAGTTTGTCTCCGTCCCCGGCGGCGGGGTGAAAGCCCGGGTGGACGGTATCACGTACGTGCTCGGAAACCCGCGGTGGATCTCCGGCGACGTGGGGCTCTCGCTGGAGCGCGTCGAGCAGCGGATCGAGCAGCTTCGCGAGACCGGCCACACCTTGATGGTGCTGGGCACGGAACAGCAGGTGGTGGCGCTGATCACGCTGGCCGACGCGGTCCGTCCGTCCAGCAGGACGGCGATTCGGGAACTGCGCTCCCTGGGGATCGAGCGGGTGGTCATGCTGACCGGGGATCACCGGGGCACGGCCCGCGCCGTCTCCAGCGAGTTGGGGGGCATCGACTGCCATGCCGAACTGCTCCCGGAAGACAAGCTCACCCTCATCCGGGAGTGGCAGTCTGCTGGCGCCGGCGTGGCCATGGTGGGAGACGGCGTCAATGACGCGCCGGCGCTGGCTGCGGCGACCGTGGGCATCGCCATGGGCGGTGCCGGATCGGATACGGCGCTGGAAACGGCCGACATCACCCTGATGGCGGACGATCTGTCCAAACTGCCCTACGCCGTCAGCCTCAGCCGGCGGACGCTGCGCATTATCAAGCAGAACATCGCGTTTTCGCTGCTGGTGAAGGCGGTCTTCCTGCTGATGATCGTGTTCGGCTGGTCCACGCTGTGGATGGCCGTGCTGGCCGACACGGGAAGCTCCCTGATCGTGATCGCCAACGGCATGCGGCTGCTGCGGTCCGCCGACCGCTCCCGTCCGCTCCCGGTCCGCGCCGGGCAGGCGGCGGGCTAGGCGGCAGCCCGCTGCTGCCTTTTTCCGCGCGAACTTGGTAGAATGAAGGGGAGACGAGCAAAAGGAGGCTGATCGCCGTGCGACTGAGAGGAAAACGGGTCGTGTGTTTTGTGGAACAGGAATTCGAGGATTTGGAACTGTGGTACCCGGTGATGCGCTTGCGGGAGGAAGGGGCCGTGGTGCACCTGGCCGGCCCGCAGGCGAACCAGACGTACCTGGGCAAATACGGCGTGCCCTGCCAGACGGACAAATCCCTGTCCGAGCTGAATCCGGCCGAGTACGACGGCGTACTGGTGCCGGGAGGCTGGGCCCCCGACAAGCTGCGCCGCTATCCGGAAGTGCTCTCCTTTGTCCGGGCGATGCACGAGGCGAAAAAGCCGATCGGCCACATCTGCCACGCGGGCTGGGTGCTGGCGTCGGCGAAAATCTTGCAGGGCGTCACCACCACGTCCACGCCCGGCATCAAGGACGACCTGGAGAACGCCGGCGCGATCTGGGTGGATGAAGAGGTGGTCGTGGACGGGCACATCGTCGGTTCCCGCCGTCCGCCCGATCTGCCCGCCTATGCCAAGGCGTTTGCCGATCTGTTGGCCAATCGCTGACACCGAGGAGAGAGTGGCGTCAGAGACTGTCCTCTGCTGCAGATGCTGCAGAGGATGGTCTATTTTTTTGCGGTCATTCCCGCTTTTCGTTTTTCCACGGCGGATCGCCGTATGCGCGCAGCTTGCGAAACATGCTGCGGACGGTCCACGGAATCAGTACGGACAGGACCGCCCCGGTGAATGTCATGAACGGGGGGAGCATTCCGAAAAGCTTCTGCCACATGGCGACACCGTCCTAACGTACCTCGAGCCTGTCGCGGGTTTCAGTCATGTTTACTTCGCCCACGTTGCGAATGAACACGTTTGCCTTGACGTCGATGTCGCTCGACGCAAAGTAATTTCTGCCGTGGTCCCAGTCGTATTTGATCTGCTTCCACAGGTGGGGATGCTTCTGTTTCAAGTGGCTGCCCAACCCGAGAACGTCCGTTTTCATCTGTTTGTGCACCTTCCTGATCGTGTCGCGGGCCAGCCGCTCGATTTCTTTGGCCACGTTGTCCTGCAGCGTTTTTGTCGCGTTCTCGTTCAGGTAATTCAACCGCTTGAACGACTCGTCGATCACGCCTTCGCACGTGATGGTGTAGACGAATCGCATCCGCTCCTTGTGACGGATATCCGCCCAGATGTCCCGACTGGCCGTCTGGACGTTAAACGTCACCAGGTCGCGGCCGACCGCTGTTTTCAGCATGCCCCCCTTCACGCGGTCGGTGAGGAAATTCAAGCCTTCCGTTTCTTCTTCGCCCAAAAAACCGACCAAGCGGTTGGATTGTCCATGGAACACGGCCGCACCGGCCACTTTCACTTCATTTTCGTTCGACGTAATGCGGGGGAGCGCAAAGCTGAGCTCGTTCACCAGATTCTCGTGGACTTCGCCGAGCCGTACTTCCGGCACCATCCGCGCGGTTTTGCGGATGTTTTCGGCCACGGAGTTGATGTACATGGCCGGCAGTTTCTCGTTGCGGGGGGAAATTTCCAGGACAGGCCGGGCGTCCCCCTTGGCGATCATCACCTTGCTGCTCCGGCGCAGTTCCGGATCGCGCAGGAAAAAGTCGAGCGCGTCGGCAAAGGCGTAATTGGACCTGGCCACCGCTTCGGAGATGATCACCACTTTCAGGTGCTGGTAAAACGGAATCCGGCTGCTCCGGGTCGCCAGCTCACTGGAGATCTCCAGCAGGGAATCCCCCTCCGACGCGAGGTTCAAAAACGCCTGGTTGGCGCTGTTCTGGATGCCTCTTTCCTGCGCGCCGGAAACCAGCCCGCCGGGTACCACGAACTGGTGGGTGACCAAAAACCGGCGCCGTCCTTCCGGCTTGTCGGGCGCTTCCCTGTCCGCCTTTTCCTCCGCCGCCGTGGATCGGGGGAAGTCGATGGCCACGCCGATGACAAAACCGCGTTCCTCGATCTGCACCTGGTCCCAGCAGCCGGCTGTCAGGAAGGCGCACAGCCCGATCAGAGCGGCGCGAACGAAGCGGCGGTCAGCCACTGTCCTTCACCCCCCGCAGTTTGGCGATGGCGAGCAGCAGGACCGGGATGACATAGGCGATCACCGCTCCGAAGTAGCTGAGCCGGTCGCCAAAGGCAAAAAACTGGATCAGGTTTTGCGGCGTCATCGCAATCAGGTAGACGATCGGCGAGAGAATCAGGAGCCACGCAAATTTCGAAAGCCGGGTAAACATGGACCGCAGCGTGGAAAGGGCCAGATCAAACCAGATGGTGCAGGTGTTAAAGATGGTCATGATCCAGATGGTGAAAAAGAGGGATTCGACCCGCTCGATAAACCCACCCGGCACCTCAACGCCTTTGGCCAGCTCGATGGTGGGATAGGTCAGGTCTTTGGCAACCGCCGGTGAAAAGACGCCGATGACCAGCATGTAAATCGTCATGTACAGCAGGATGGGAATCGCCAGCCCCGCGATGACCGATTTGGGGGCATCCTGCGGACGTCTCATCAGGACCGTGTAAAAGAGCACGATTTCCGAGCCGGACAAGGACAGGCCCACTCCTTTCGCGCCTTTGAGCAGGCTCATCCAGTCGGAAGAGAAGAACGGCCGGACGTTTTCCCATTCCAAAAAGCGCAGCGTGTACACCTGGACCATGAAAATGACCAGCAGCACGATCGGCAGAAACAGCAGGTTGAGGCGCAAAAGCGCAATGCGCGATCCTGCCGCGGCGTACTGGACGATCAGCAAAAAGGCCAGCGTGATCATCTCCACCGGCGTGGTCGTGAACAGATACTGCTTGGCGATATTGCCGACCGCCCGGATTTCAAAGGAGGCCAGCAATGTGCTGTACACGCCGAAAAGCAGGGTGAGCAGATACGCGAACGGCCGTCCGGCGATCAGCGCCACGTACTCGAAAAAGGTGTGGTTGGGAAACCGGCTGGCCAGCCTGCCCAACAGCCAGCCGATGAGACAGGCGGCGGCGCCGGCGATGAGGACGGAAATCCATCCGTCAAACGCGTCGGTCTCATCTGCAATCGAGCGGGGAAAGGTGAGGATGCCTACACCGATCACGGCGTTGGCGATGATGATCACCATCTCCCTGCTGCCGATTTTATGATCCGCATAGGAAACGTTGTTCATGGCGCATCCCCTGTCTTCATGCGAGTGTCGTCCGTTGGCTGCGCGGTCTCCGGCCGTTTTCGCATAAACGTCACGGGAGCGCGCAGGACCAGGTCCTTCCAGTCGTGCAGCAGTTGGGGCGCAAACGGCGTCAGGTACGGAACACCCAGGCTCGTCAGATTGGCCAGGTGAATAAAGATGGCGATAAACGTGAGCACCACCCCGTAAAGGCCAAAGACAGCGGCGGCGAACATCACGCCGAAGCGGATCATGCGAAACGTCAGCGCCAGGTTGTACGCAGGGATGGCAAACGAGGCGATCGCCGTCAGGGCGACGACGATGACCATGACCGGGCTGACGAGGCCGGCTGATACGGCAGATTCGCCGATCACCAACCCGCCGACGATCCCTACCGTCTGACCGATCGGTTTGGGCAGGCGCAGACCCGCCTCCTGGAGCAGCTCCATCGTCGCCACCATCAGCAGCGCTTCGACAAACGCCGGAAACGGAACGCCTTCTCTCGTCGCCGCGATGGAAAAGGCCAGATCGGACGGAATCAGTCCGGGATGATAGGTGACGAGCGCGACGTACAACGCCGGAGAAAAGACCGCCAGAAACGCGGCGATGTAGCGAAGCATCCGGGCCAGCGTTCCGACGATCCAGCGCTCGTAAAAGTCTTCCGGCGAATGAAGCATCACGCTTAGGGTAACCGGCACGATCAGGCCCATCGGGGTGCCGTCCAGCAAAATGGCCACCCTGCCCTGAAACAGGGCGGAGGCCACCTTGTCCGGCCGCTCCGTCACCTGGCACTGCGGAAACGGCGAAAGAAAGTCGTCTTCGATCCACTGCTCGATAAAGCCCGATTCTTCCACTTCATCGACGTCGATGGTGGCCAGTCTCCGCTTCACCTCCTGCACGATCGCGGGATGGGCGATGTCCTGCATGTAGGCGATGATCAAATCGGTCTTGCTGCGCCGTCCCACGTTCATGGTGTCAAAGCGGAGCTGGCAGTCCCTGACCCGCCGCCGGACGAGCATCGTATTGTCGCGGATGTTCTCGGTAAACCCTTCCCGCGGTCCCCGCACCAGTCCTTCCGACACCGGCTCGTCGATGCTGCGGGTCTCCCAGCCCCGGCTGTCGATCAGGATGGTTTGGGACGCGCCGTCGACAAACAGGGCGGTGTCTCCCGCGAGAACCCGGTCATACATGGCTTCAAACGTCGTTTCCAGTTTTACCTCGATGGTGGACAGCACTTCGTTCAAGAGGAACGTCAGCATCTCCTCCCCCGGGGGAGGGAGCGTCTTTCCCGATGCCGGCAGCATCAACTGGATGTGCTTGACGACCTTGTCATTGATGAGATCAGAGTCCACCAGTCCGTCGATGCAGACCACGGCGCACGCCTGCGAGGCATTGTCGATCGTGAATGGCCTGACGATCAGATCCTGCGGGTTGCCCAACGTCTGCTTGATGGCCGACAGGTTTTCCTCAAGACGGGCGAAGAGCGGGGTGGACAGGGCGGGCGTCTGCTGCGGGCGTCGCTTCAACTGCGAAGCCATCGTTTTCGTCGGCCTCATGTATTTGCGAAACACCTGGAGGTCCCTCCTGTCATGGAAACGCAAGCCTGTTAGTGCGATTTTTTCCAGAAACGAGCGGAATTATGCGAACCCGGCGGATTCGGCGGTGCCTGTCCGCCCCTGCATGGAAGTTCCATGTCCGCTTTCGCGCAAAAGAATTGAACAACCGGAGGAGGTGTGGTACATTCGGCATGGTAGAATAGGAGAATGGAGAGGAAGAAAGACGAGAGGATGGTAGGGGTGCCTGACACACAGGTAATGGAGCGGGATACGGATTTTGCCCGCCTTGCAGATACATTGGAACGGATCGGATCGATGATGGAAGAGACGGGAGACGGCACGACGCCGGGGAAAATGGCGCAGCTTGCCGAGAAGACGCGGCGGGCAGAGCTGAACATCGCGTTTTGCGGCCACTTTTCCGCCGGCAAATCGACAATGATCAACACGCTATTGGGCGTCAATCTGCTGCCGTCCAACCCGATTCCCACCAGCGCCAACGTGGTCAAAATCCGCGGCGGGGAAAAGGCGGCCCGCGTCTATACGCGCAGCAGCGGCGTTCTGATCTTTGACCCTGACACCGAAATGGAAAAGCTGAAGCAGTTTGCCGTGGACGGGGACACCGTGGAATGGGTGGAAGTCTCCTATCCGGGGACGTTCCTGGACGAGCGCTCCAGTCTTCTGGATACGCCGGGGATCGATTCCACCGACGCCGCCCACAAGATCGCGACCGAATCGGCGCTGCACCTGGCGGACGTGGTCGTCTACATGATGGACTACAACCACGTGCAGGCGGAGGAAAACTTCAATTTTACCAAAGCGCTGAAAGACCGCGGAAAACCGGTCTACCTGGTCGTCAACATGATCGACAAGCACATCGACTTCGAGCTTGATTTCGACAGCTACAAGGAGAGCGTGGAAGAGGCGTTCGCCACGTGGAACATCCGGCCGGACGGCATTTTCTACACGTCGCTGGCGGAGCCGGACCACCCGGAAAACCAGTACGAGGCGTTTCGGGAGAAGCTGCTGGCGCTGATCGGCGAGCGGGAGAGGCTGATCGGGGAGAGCGTCGTCCACTCGGCGGAGCACCTGATCGAAGAGCACATGAAAGGGATCGCGCAGCGCAGCGCGGCGGCTCGCGAAGCGCTGGAAAATAGGCTGGAGGCACTGGCGGTGGACGGCGTGGACAAGAGCGACGCCGCCCAGGCGGAAGCGGCGCTCCGGGAGGCGGAAGCGGCACAGTCCGCGCTGGCCAGCCGGGCGGAGGAGGCGCGCAAGCAGATGGAAAAAGAGCTGACCGCCCTGCTCGACAACGCGCGGCTGACGTACTACAGCACCAACGAAGCGGCGGAGCGCTATCTGGAAAGCCGCAAGCCGGGATTCAAGGTGGGCCTGTTCTTTGCCGCCAGAAAAACGGAGGAGGAGCGGGCCAAGCGGCTGGACGCCCTCTTGGCTGATGTCCGCGAAAAGGTGGCCGGCAATCTCGACTTCCACTTCAAGGACCTGATGAGCAAGCTGCCGGAGTCGTACGGCATCCGCGACGAAGACTACCACGCCGCCGTGCACGCCACGCGGATCGAGGTGACGGCCGAGTTCCTCGCCGCCCTTGTGAAGGACGGAGCGGGCACGCGCGAATACGTGATGAACTACTGTTCCGACATTTCCAACGCGATCAAGGCGGAGTACCACCGCGCAGGACTGGCGTTCATCGAGCAGGTGACGGCGCGGCTGCGGCAGCAGGCGGAGGCGGAGGCCGAAGCGCTGCAAGCGCGGCTGGGCGTACTGCGCGACCTGGTGGAGATCCACGCCGGGCTGGCCGCGCTGGCAGAGAGCGAGCGGACGGCCAAAGAGCGGCTGCGAGCGATTTTGCGTGAAGGAGCGTAACGGAGACAATGAACCAACTGAGGGAGAAACTGTTCGCCGCGGCGGAGCGCTTGCGGCGGGCAAGCCATGAAATTGCGGCGGTGCCGGGGATGCAGGCGCAGGCCGAGGCGATGCGGGAGCGTGCCGACCGGCTGACCGCCAACCGCTTTACGGTCGCCTTGTTCGGGGCGTTCAGCGCCGGCAAGTCGTCGTTTGCCAACGCGCTGATGGGGGATCTGGTTCTGCCGGTGTCCCCCAATCCGACGACGGCGGCGATCAACAAAATCATGCCGCCGACCGACCGCCATCCGCACGGGACGGTGCGGGTGGTCCTGAAGAGCCGGGAAGCGGTGGAGCAGGACGTGCTGCGCTCGCTGGCCGTCTTTGGCCTGTCGGCCGACGGGCTGGAGCAGGCCTTGGCCGAACTGGACAAGATCGACGTGGCGCACATTCCGCCGACAGCCAAACCGCATTTCACCTTTTTGAAAGCGGTGACCAAGGGGCTGGGCGACATGGCTCCCCATTTGGGGGGCGAGCTGATCGTCGACATGCAGGCGTTCAAAGGCTTTGTGGCCAAAGAGGAGAAAGCCTGCTTTGCCGAGTACATCGAGCTCTTTTACGCGTGTCCCTTGACCGAGCAGGGCATCGTGCTGGTCGATACGCCCGGAGCGGACTCGATCAACGCCCGCCATACCGGCGTCGCCTTTGAGTACATGAAAAACGCCGACGCGGTGCTGTTCGTCACCTACTACAACCACGCCTTTTCCCAGGCGGACCGGGAGTTTTTGCTGCAGATGGGCCGCGTGAAGGACACCTTCGAGATGGACAAAATGTTCTTCATCGTCAACGCCGCCGACCTCGCCTCCTCCCGGGAAGAACTGGACGGCGTGGTGGCGCACGTGGAGAAAAACCTGCTCGCCTGCGGCATCCGCCATCCGCGGATCTATCCCGTCTCCAGCCAGACGGCGCTGCTGGCCCGGATGCACGAGGCGGGCAAGCTGACCGCCTCGGCGGAAAAAGTGTACCGCCAGCGCACCGGCACGGCGGAGGGCGAACCGCTGCCTTCGGCGGAACAGGCATTTCAACTGTCCGGCATGGCCGGGTTTGAGCGGGATTTCCTCCGCTTTACCCTGGAAGAGCTGACGACCATTGCCGTCAATGCGGCGATGGGGGAAATCCGCCGGGCACACGACACGCTGGCCGAGTTCATCCGGATGGCGCAGGCGGACGAAAGCGAGCGGCTCGCGCGGCGCCAGGCCGCCGAAGAGGCGAAACGTGCGGCGCTGGCGGCGGTGGCCGAGCTGTCGACCGCATCGGCGGAACGGGATCTGGCCAAGGAGCGGGAGGAACTGCTGTACTATGTGAAACAGCGCCTCTTCTTCCGGTTCAACGAGCTGTTCAACGCCGCGTTCAACCCGGCCGTGCTGAAAGAAGACGGGCGGAACATGAAGCAGGCGCTGCAGGGCTGTCTGGCCGACCTGCTGCGGTCGATCAGCTACGACCTGGCGCAGGAGATGAGGGCCACGACGCTGCGGCTGGAAAAGTTCGTCAACAAACTGGGGGCCTCCCTGGTGGAGCAGTGGCAGCGGGACGTGCAGCGGCACGCCGCCGGGCTGACGCTGGCTCCGTACCAGCCGCGCCAGACGGAGACGCTTCCGTTTGCCGAAGAGCTTCCGGTGGAAGCGTCAGCCCTGCAGCCGGCGCTTTCCCTGTTCAAAAACACGAAGGACTTTTTTGAACAGGACGGCAAGGCAAAACTGCGCGACCAACTGGAAAAGCTGCTGCAGGAACCTGTCGCCGCTTACGTCGCGGCCGGCAGCGAGCAGTTGGGCGAGCAGTTTTCCGCCCTGTTTGCGGCCGTGGCGGCGGACGAGCGGAACCGTGCGGCGGAGCAGGTGGAATCGTACTTTACTGGCGTGTTTGCCGCGCTGGACATGAATCTGGATCTGGACGAACTGGCCGGCAAGCTGCAGCGCGTGGCTGCCGAACTGGCTTGAGCGACACCGGGCGAGACGAGAACCGGCGCAGCAAAACGAACAAAGCGGCCCCGTCACGGGGCCGCTTTTCTGCGTTTGCCGGCGCCACTGGCCGCAAGGAACGCAAGGGGGACTCATCCCCCTTGTTTGACGGCCCGGCGCGCCTCCCACTCTTCGCGCAGAATTCCCATCTTGATCGCGTCGTAGTATTCGCCGCGCACGATGCGCGCCTTGCGCACCCGCGCTTCTTCGATCATGCCGCAGCGGGCGGCCAGCCGGATCATCCGCTCGTTGCCGGACCAGGTGCCGATTCCCAGCCGGACCGTGTCCATGTGGGTAAACAGATAGTCGATCCACATCTGAAACGCTTCGCTGCCGTAACCGTTGGACCAGTAGCGCGAATCGTAGATGACGATGCCGATCTCAAACCAGTTGGTCACCTCCGACACCCAGTAGCGCCCCACACTTCCTTTCAGCTCTCCGTCGATTTCGATGATCAGCTCCGTGCGGGGCTTGTCCGTGCCTGCGAGAGCCAGCGCCTCCCGGTGTTTGGGAAGCTGCCGGTACTCTTCCAGCGTCATCGGCTCCAACGGCTTGTAGGGGCCGTTCCAGTTGAGATGCTCCCGGTCCTCCGCCTCGTAATGCCAATAGTAGAGCGTGTCCAGATCCTCCGGACGGATGTCGCGCAGTACCACTTTTTCCCCTTTGAGACAGATGTTCATGCGTGTTCCTCCCGGTTATGCGTCGTAATGTTGTGATCATGGCAGGTGACAGGAAAAGCTCCCGCTGGCGGCCGGCCGGCTTTGTACGCACGTATCGCGGTTCGAGCTTTTCTGTTACACTTAGTCTACATGTCATCTGCACCTGTAGACAGTGACAGTTTGCAAAGATTTGACAAGGACAGAGAGGGGAGACCAATGGACCTGACGCCGATCTTGCACGCCGACAGCGATGAACCGCTGTACGTTCAGCTGTATCACGCCATCAGCCGGGAGATTGCCGCCGGACGCATACCGGCGGGAAGCCGGCTTCCGTCGATCCGCCAGCTCGCCCGGTCCGCCGGGGTGGGCAAGATCACGGTGGAAGCGGCCTATCAGCAGCTTCTGGCGGAAGGCTACATCGTCAGCCGGGAGCGCAGCGGGTATTTTGCCGCCGACATCGAGGCCTGGGCGGACAGCCGCACGGACGAGCGGCCTCCGCTGCCCACCGAATGGAAAAAGCGGAAAGGAGAGCATCTCTCCTACCGGTACAACTTTCACGGCTCGGTGGTGGACACCCGTCACTTCCCGTATGCGCTGTGGCGTGCCTGTCTGACGGAGGCGATGGACCGGTACGCCGCCGATTTTGCCTTTTACGGGGACGACCAGGGGGAGTGGGAGCTGCGGGTGGAGCTGGCCCGCTACCTCAGACGGGCGCGGACGCTGGTGTGCGAGCCGGAGCAGATCGTCATCGGCACGGGGCTGCAGCAGGCGCTCAGTTTTCTCTGCCTGATGCTGCGGGACGATCACCGGGTCGTGGCGATGGAGGAACCGGGCTACGCCGATGCCCGCGTCGTGTTTGAACATCACGGCTTTCGCGTCGTGCCGGTGCCGCTGGAGGAGGACGGCCTGTCCGTGGACGCGCTGGAGCAGAGCGGCGCCACCGTCGTCTACGTGACGCCCGCCCACCAGTACCCGCACGGCATGGTCATGCCGGTGGCCAAACGGCTCCGCCTGCTGCAGTGGGCCAAGGCGTGCGGGGGGATCATCATCGAAAACGACTACGACGGCGAGTTCCGCTACAACGTCAAACCGACGCCCTCCCTGCAGGGCATGGACCAGGCGGGAACGGTAGTGTACATCGGCAATTTCTCCAAGGCCTTTTCCCCCGCGCTGCGGATGGATTACACGGTGCTGCCGCCGGTCCTATTGCGCCGCTATCTGGAGGGCTTCCAGGCGTATCCGTCGCCCGTTCCGCGCCTTGAGCAGCGGGCGATGCAGCTCTTTATGCAAAAAGGGTACTGGGAAAAGCACGTCCGCAAGATGCGGACGATCTACCAGAAAAAGCATGCGATCCTGCTGCAGGCGATCGCCGACCACATGCCGCCGTGCGTGACCGTGCTGGGCCATTCCGTGGGACTGCACATCCTGTTGGAAGTGAATACCGACCGCAGCGAAGAAGAGCTGATCCGTACGGCCGCAGAGGCGGGGGTGCGCGTCTACCCGGTCGGCCGCAACTGGCTGGAGCCGCGCAGCGGACAGGAGCGGCCGCGCATCATCGTTGGCTTTGGCGGCGTGAGGGAAGAAGACATTCCGGAGGGCATCCGCCTGCTGGCCGACGCGTGGTTTGGGCGATGCTGAGCGTTTCTGTCTGGATCTGTCGTGCAGAGGGACGAAGGTCACCCGCTTGAAAGGGGACGTGCTGGCGCACAAAATCCCTCGTCGAATCTCTTGGCGGGGGGCGCTGGTAACGACGGCCGGACATCTGATTGCCGGTGATAGGGGGCGTTTTGTCGATTGATGAGAGCAGAACGCGTCGTGAGGAGGGCCCCGCGAGAACGGAACCGTGCGTGATTTTTGCGGGGGTTCGGGCATCCCTCATGCGTGAAAAGGGCAGACCGCCAACGCCTATGCATTGGCGGTCTGCCCTGTGACTGCGGAAGCAGGCTGGCGATTGGGCGCCAGGGTGTATGCGTGGAGCAGGAAGAGCGGCACAAATGCTTACTGCTTGCTCAATCGCTCGTATCGGTCAAATTGCTCCTGCAGCTGCTGCGACGGCTTTTGCGTCAGCAGGCTGACGATCACGATGGCCAGCAGGCTGGCGGCAAAGCCCGGCACCATTTCGTAGAGGAAATTCTTGAGCACGTCGAACTGGGTCCAGATGATGACGGTGGCGGCGCCGGCGACCATCCCGGCGAGGGCGCCCCATTTGTTCATCCGTTTCCAGTAGAGGCTCAGCAGCACCACGGGGCCAAACGATGCGCCAAACCCGGCCCAGGCGTAGCCAACCAGACTCAGGATCGTGTCGTTCTTGCTGTAGGCGAGCACCACGGCGATCAGCGACACCAGCAGGACGGACAGCCGGCCGATCAGGACCAGCTCCTTGTCCGTGGCCGAGCGGCGGAAGAACGTCTTGTAGACGTCTTCGGTCAGCGAGCTGGAGGTGACGAGCAGTTGGGAGGAAATCGTGCTCATGATCGCCGCCATAATGGCTGCCAGGAGGAAGCCGGTGATCAGCGGGTGGAACAGAATTTTGCCCAGTTCGATAAAGATCGTCTCCGGATCGGCAATCGACCAGCCCTGTTTGGAGTACAAGGCGATGCCGATCAGGCCGGTCAGCATTGCGCCGGCGACGGAGAAGATCATCCAGCCCATGCCGATGCGGCGTGCCTTTTTCATCTCCTTGACGGAGGAGATGGCCATGAAGCGGACGATGATGTGCGGCTGGCCGAAGTAGCCGAGCCCCCAGGCAAACAGCGAGATGATGCCCAACAGGCTGGTGCCTTTGAAAATGTCAAGCAGGGTGGGATCGACGGCCCGGATTTCCGTGAAGGTCGGCCCGATTCCGCCGACGGTCAGGATGGTGACCAGCGGCACCATTACCAGCGCGATAAACATGATCAGCCCCTGCACAAAGTCGGTCCAGCTCACGGCGAGAAAACCGCCGAACAGCGTGTAAGCGATGGTGACTCCGGCCACGATCCACAGCCCGGTGTGGTAGTCGAGGCCAAACGTGTTTTCGAACAGCACGCCGCCGGACACCATCCCGGAGGAGACGTAGAACGTAAAGAAGATCATGATGACAAGGCCGGAAACCAGGCGCAGCAAGCGGCTGGTGTCGCCGAAGCGGTTTTCCAGAAACGCGGGAATGGTGATGGAGTTGTCGGCTACTTCCGTATAGGTGCGCAAACGCGGCGCCACGTACAACCAGTTGGCGTACGCCCCGAGCGTCAGGCCGATGGCAATCCACGAGGCGCTGAGCCCTTGGGCAAACATCGCGCCGGGCAGTCCCATCATGAGCCAGCCGCTCATGTCGGAGGCACCTGCGCTGAGCGCCGTCACGGCCGGCCCGAGCGTCCGCCCGCCCAGCATGTAGTCAGAGAGATTGGAAGTGCGCTTGTACGCGTAGTACCCGATCAGCAGCATGCCGACCATATAGGCGGTGATGGAAGCAGCCAGTTGCATATCCATGAGCGTTTTATTCTCCTTTACAATTTTATCAATATTGAACATATTGTGACGATAACTAGTCTACCATGAAAGCGCTTTAAAATCTACTGGTAAAATCAGAACAATAAAACATGTAAGGGGTTGCATGCCGGAAAGACGTCCGGCACAACAAGCGAAAAAGCCTGCACGGGCTGTGCAGGCTTGCGTGCGGTACTTTTTCCGGTTGATCCACAGGGCCGGAAAAACGCTGGCACGGACATGCCGCTGCAGGGCGGAGGGCGCGATCGGGATGTTCATCCGCGCCTCCTACTGCACCTGGATCTGTCCGCTGCTGTCGAGGGTTACCTTGAATTCCTTGACGACGGTCGGCTCTTCCCCGGGGTTGTTCAGATTGTGCCGCATCACGCGGAACGTGCCGTCCCCGGTCAGTTGGCCGGTAAATTCGACGCCCAACAGGTCGGATTTGTAGAAGCTGAAGTTGGCCAGCTCGGTCTTCTGCAGTTCCGCCGTCAACAACTGGCCGTCACCGCTGAACATCGCCTTGCGCAGCGGCTCCGAAGACTCGTATTTTTGCTGCAGGTAGGTTTTCAACTGCTGGGCGATTTCCGATTCGGCAATCTGTTTGCCCGTTTCCACCACTTGTTTACCGGTTTCGATCGCCTGCTTGCCCGCTTCCACGGCCTGCTGCGCCGTCTGCACGCCTTCCGACACGTCGGAGCAGGCAGCCAGGAGCAGCGCGCAGCCGATCACAAGTACCTGGCGCATGATCGATTCTCTCCTTTCTCCCGGTTACGGTTCTCGGCGCAGGTTATCCCTTCTGTCTGCATGGAGAAATACGCCTCCCTGTATTGTACCATACGAGCGGGGACGGCGACTGCGTCAGCAGCGGACAAAACGCGTTCGCGGCCGCGCTGCCGGCGTACGACATTCTTTTGTGATGCGTTTCCACTTTCTCCGCAGCCGCATATGATGTGATAAGCCAGCGAGCTGCACTGACGACAGGGAGGAAGGGCAATGATTCAAGGGAAAGTGAAATGGTTCAGCAAGGAAAAAGGGTACGGCTTTATTGAACGGGAGGGCGGCCCCGACGTGTTTGTCCACTATTCGGCCATCACCGGAACGGGGTACCGCAATCTGGAGGAAGGAGAACCGGTCACGTTTGACATCGTCAACGGCCAGCGCGGCCTGCAGGCGGCAAACGTGGTCCGCAAGAACAGCGACGGCTGACAGCTTACCCGGCCGGCAGCCCGGCAGCCCGGCGGAGCAGCAGACGCCAGCCGGATGCCCCTCGACAAACAGTCCTGCAGACGTTCAAGACGCCGTTGCTCCCGCGGGAGCAGCCGGCGTCTTTTTGCGCATGTCTTACTGACGGGACAAAAATACGAAAAAGGCGATCAACAAAACAATCGTGAGGAACAGATAGATCGAGAGCAGGTTTTTCGACCGCTTCGCAAAACTTCTGTTCGTCTTTTCTTCCGGGTTGCGGCCGATCAGGATGGTGCAGACAAGTCCGACAAGGGATAGAACGAAGACGGCTATGATAAAGGGATAAACGCTCACATCGGTACACTCCTTTCGGTCTTTGCCATGCGTCAGCGAGGAGCTGAACACATGGGGCCACATGCTTGTCCCACACGATCATATCCCGTTGTTCGCCGAAATGGACCATCCACTTGCCCACTTTTTTGCCCATCCACTTGAACGACCGTCGTTCCCCGGGTGCCGTGACCCTGGAGGAAGAAAGCGGCGGGCGGTCATTGGCGACAAACGGCGCGATACGCCTCCGCCAGCCGGCTGATCGCGTCCTGAATCCGCTCTTTTGGGGGGCGTCCGAAGGTGAAGCGGACGAACCCTTTTTTTGATCCGAAGACCATGCCCGGGACAAAGATGACGCCGCGCTTGACCGATTCGGCCAGCATCCGGTTCTCGCTCCACTCGCCCGTCAACCGGCACCATAAATGGATTCCTCCTGCGGGCGTCACAAACTCTGCGCTGCCGCCAAACGACTCGCGCAGCGAACAAACAAGCCGCTCGCTGCGGCCGGCCAGCTCCCTGCGCAGCATGTCCAGATGGGCGGGAAACCACTCCGAGGACAAAAAGCGGTTCGCCAACCACTGGGGAAAAATGCTGTGCCCAAAATCGATCTGCTGCTTGGCGTCGGCCAGCCGCTCAATGACCGTTCGGGGCCCGACAACCCATCCGATCCTCAACCCGGAGGCGACAATCTTGGTCAGCGAGCTGATGTACAGCACGGTGCCGTGTCGATCCAGGGACTTCAACGTAGGAACATGTTCGCCCGAAAAGGCGGTCAGGCTGTACGGGTCGTCCTCCACGATGGGAATTCCGTGTTCAGCCGAAATCTCCAACAGCCGTTTCCGCCGGGGCAGGGAGAGGAACGTTCCCGTCGGATTCTGAAAGTTGGGGTTGAGAAAGACCATTTTGATCCGATGCTTGCCGTGCAGCGCCAGCAGTTCGTCCGGATCGATGCCTTCGCTGTCCACAGGGAGCGGAAAAAGCCGCACGCCCGCCGACCGGAACAGCGGCAGCGAGTAGCAGTACGACGGGTCTTCGATCGCCACGGCGTCGCCCGGCTGGAGCAGGCACTGGACCACGAGATGCAGGGCCTGTTGGGCGCCCGCCGTCACCAGGATGGACGAGGGAGCGGCATCGATGCCCTTCCACGTCTTCATGTGGGCAACCAGCGTGTCTCTCAGTTCCGGGTTTCCTTGCGGATGCTCGTAGCCAAAGTGACAGGGGAAGTCGTCCGCAGCCAGCAGCCGCCGAAACTGCTCGTGCGGGACCAGTTCGGGAGACAATTCGCCGCTCGCCAGGTCAAGCATGTCGCTGTCCTGCGTGTCGCGGCGTATCTGGCGGATCAGCGGCAGGTTGGGACGGAACAACCCCGCCTCTGCCATCCGCTTCCAGTCGGGCGTACGATTCCGGGCCAAGCCCCAGATGTCCCGGCTCACAATGGTTCCGCTGCCGTGTCTCCGCTCCACCAAGCCGGCCGCCCGCAATTCCTCGAAGGCGGTCACGACGGTCGAACGGTTGACCTGGAGTTCCTTGGCGAGCAGACGTTCGGACGGCAGACGGCTCCCGGGCGGAAACTCTCCGCTGGCGATCCGCTGTTCCATCCATTCGGCAATTTGTTTGTAGACAGGTGTATGTCCCTGACGGATCGGTTTCCAATCCACCTTAGCATCCCCGGCTTTCTCACAATACTTTCATGTCGCCGTTATTATAGCACAGCCCGTCCGGTGACCGCGAAAATACGGATCGCTGCCGCTCCGCGCATGATTCAGATGATAATATATATTTCTTTTTAATAATAATTATTGAAAGATAATCGTTCTTGTGTTATGGTTAATGCGTGACAATGATAATGGTTTTCAAATAATAGTTATTCTAATTACATGGGAGGCATGATCATGGAGAACCGTAATGTTTTGACGACCAATCAGGGAGCGCCGGTGGCGGACAACCAAAACTCGAAAACGGCCGGTCAGCGCGGACCGACACTGCTGGAAGACTACCACCTGATTGAGAAGCTGGCGCACTTCGACCGCGAACGGATTCCGGAGCGCGTCGTTCACGCCCGGGGGGCGGGAGCGCACGGCGTGTTTGTGACGACGGCCAGCATGGCGGAATACACCCGGGCCGCCTTTTTGCAGGAAGCGGGTACGGAAACGCCGGTGTTCGTCCGCTTCTCCACGGTGATTCACGGCGGCACATCGCCGGAGACGCTGCGCGATCCGCGCGGTTTTGCCGTCAAGTTCTACACCGCCGAAGGCAACTACGACCTGGTGGGCAACCACCTGCCCGTCTTCTTTATCCGCGACGCGATCAAGTTTCCCGACATGGTGCACTCGCTGAAGCCGGCGCCGCACAACAACATTCAGACGCCCAACCACTACTGGGATTTCATGACGCTGAGTCCTGAACCCACGCACATGCTCACCTGGCTGTTCTCCGATTACGGGACGCCGGCCAACTACCGCCAGATGGAAGGGTTCGGGGTTCACGCCTTCAAATGGGGGAACAAGGACGGCCAGGTCGTATACGTGAAATACCACTGGAAGCCGCTGCAGGGCGTCAAAAACCTGACGGCGGAAGAGGCGCGGGAAATCGGCGGCCGCGACTTCAACCACGCGACCCGGGATTTGTACGAGGCGATCGAAGCCGGCAACTTTCCGCAGTGGGATCTGTACGTGCAAATTCTCGATCCGAAAGACATGGACGCGTTTTCCTTTGACCCGCTCGATCCCACGAAGGTATGGCCGGAGGACGTGCTGCCGCTCGTCAAGGTGGGCACCATGACGCTCAACCGCAACCCGGAGAATTACTTTGCCGAAGTGGAGCAGTCCGCCTTCGCCCCCAGCGCACTGGTGCCGGGCATTGAGCCGTCCGAAGACAAACTGCTCCAGGGCCGTCTGTTTTCCTATCCGGACACCCAACGTCACCGTCTCGGGCCCAACTACCTGCAGATCCCGATCAACTGCCCGTACGCGCCGGTGCGCAACTACCAGCGGGACGGGGCGATGCGCATCAAGCAGGACGCATCGCGGATCAACTACGAGCCGAACAGCTACACGGAAACGCCGAAACAGGCCCCTGAGTACGCGGAGAGCCAAGCGCCGCTGCACGGGGTCACGACCCGCCAGCGCATCGCAAAAACCGATGACTTTACCCAGGCGGGTGAACGCTACCGCTCTTTCAGCCAGACGGAGCGGGACAACCTGATCAAAAACCTGGTGAACGACCTGAAATCGGTCGACCGGGAGATCCAACTGCGGGCCATCTGCAACTTCTTCCGCGCCGACGCCGAGTACGGCATGCGCGTAGCGGAGGGGTTGGGCATCGACATCAGCGGGTATATCCCGCAGCCGTCGGGCGAGTAACCCCCTGAGCGAATCCGGGCCGGCGGCGCTGAGCCGGCCTCTGATCCACCCTGATCTTCCGTGTGAGGAGGGATAGTATGCGGGTCATTCAAGCCTTGTACAAGTACGCGCTGCCATCCACCGACGGCGTCCGCGTCTCCTGCGGCGAACTGCTGCGGGACGCGAACGGCCTTGTGCTCGTCTCGTTTCCGTTTGCCTTCACCGAGACCAGCGAACAGGCACTGGCCTGGTTCCGCGATCACTACAGCCAGTTTGCGGAAAAGAACTACCGCGTCGTCGGGCTCAGCGTGGAAAACGTGTTTACGCTGAAGGCGCTGCGGGAAAAGCTGCACCTGCCGTATCACCTGCACAGCGACGCCAACCGGGAAGTAAGCCGGTCGCTCGGGATTCTCCTCCCGGAAGTGGCGGGGGTCAGGGACGTCACCGACTGCTCCGTCCTGTTCGTGGACCGCTTGCGGCACATCCGGCGCTGGACGTACGGCGGCGGTGCGTCCGATTTTGAACGGATTCAGCGGGAACTGGTCAAAAGCGAGTGGGTGAGTGCGTGAGCGGAAAAACGGTCAAAAGCCTTGTCCCATTTCCGTCCCGTTTGGGTTACTATTAAAGGATGGGACAACTGCTGCACGCAAGGGAGCGATGAATGATGAAACAATACCTGGACCTGTGCCGCCGGATTCTGGCGGAGGGGACCGTCAAACAGGACCGGACGGGAACGGGCACGATCAGCGTCTTTGGCCACCAGATGCGGTTTGACCTGCGCGAAGGCTTTCCCCTGCTGACGACGAAAAAGCTGCATACCAAATCGATCATCCACGAACTGCTGTGGTTTTTGAAAGGCGATACCAACGTCCGCTATCTGCAGGAGAACGGCGTGCGGATCTGGAACGAGTGGGCGGACGAAAACGGCGAGCTGGGGCCGGTGTACGGCAAGCAGTGGCGTTCGTTTGCCGGTCCGGACGGGAAGACGGTGGACCAAATCCAGTGGGTGGTGGACGAGATCAAGCGCAACCCCGATTCGCGCCGGCTGGTGGTGAGCGCCTGGAACCCGGCCGAGCTGGACAAGATGGCGCTGCCGCCGTGCCACGTGCTGTTCCAGTTTTACGTCGCGGACGGCAGGCTCTCCTGCCAGTTGTACCAGCGCAGCGGCGACACGTTTCTCGGCGTGCCGTTCAACATCGCCAGCTACGCGCTTCTGACGCACATGGTGGCCCACGTGACCGGACTTGAGCCGGGCGAATTCGTGCATACGCTCGGCGACGCCCACCTCTACCTCAACCACGTGGAGCAGGTGAAACTGCAGTTGACCCGGGAGCCGCTGCCGCTGCCGCAGCTCAGGCTGAACCCGGCCGTCACGTCCATCTTTGACTTTACCTTTGACGACATCGAGATCGTGGGCTACGAGGCCCATCCCCACATCAAGGGGGAGGTGTCGGTATGATCAGCATGATCGCGGCGTACGCCCGCAACCGCGTGATCGGCAGGGACGGCGCGATGCCGTGGCATCTGCCCAACGACTTGAAGTACGTCAAGGAAGTGACCACCGGCCAGACGATCGTCATGGGGCGCAAGACGTTTGAGTCGCTGGGTCGGCCGCTGCCCAACCGGCGCAACGTGGTGCTGACCCGCCGCCGCGACTTTGCCCCGCCGGGCGTCGACGTCGTGCACAGCGTGGAAGAGGTGCTGGCGCTGGGCGACGTGATCATCTTCGGCGGCGCCGAACTGTACCGCCAGTTCATGGATGTGGCCGATCGGCTGTACATTACGGAAATCGACATGGAGGCGGAGGGAGACACGTTTTTCCCCGAGTGGGACCGGGACGCGTTTACCCTGGTGTGGAAGCGGGAGGGAACGGTCGACGAACGAAACCCGGTCCCGCATACGTTTTATCTGTATGAACGAAAAAACAGGAGCGGCGCATGAGCCTGCCCCCTGCCCACACGGCAAAGCCGGACGCCCGACGCGCGGCACCGCGCGGATCGCGGCCGTCCGGCTGTTTCCGTATGCGGAGGAACCGGCAAGCCAGACAGAAAACGGGTGGGGTTCCTGGTCATGGCACGGACATATCCTCAGACAATCCTACATACAGAAAGAAAGTAGAGGCACAGGATGACAATTGCGAACATTCGGGAAACGGGAGCCGTATCCACGATCATTTCCCGGAAAATGATCGCCGCCCTTCCAGCGGCGGGTGTGGACCTGCCGCAGCTGGAGCGCAGTCGTTGAGGCAGCAGGCAGACGGACGCGGGGGAGCACAGCGGTCGGGGGCCAACATGCCCGTTTTCCCGGATCACGTGCCGAAAGTGACAGGTTGGCAGCCCACTGGCTGCGGGAGGCGATCGGTGTGAAAGTGGACTATCACGTACATCTGGAGGAAGGGCCGTATTCGCTTGGCTGGCTGAACCGGACGGCGGAAGCGCTGCGTCCGTTTTTTTGCACGGCCAAACAGACGCACAGCCGCGAGTGGCTGGACGCCTTTTTTTCGCAGTTGGCGGAGCGCTTGCGGAACGGGGCGTTTTCGGCGGAGTGGCTTGATTTGTACCGGCTGCGGGCCAAGCAGGTGGGCCTTGCGGCAGTCGGGGTCGTCGATCACCTGTACCGGTTCCGCGAGTACAAGGCCTATTACGAGGCGCATCTGCACCTCGCCGGCGACCAGTTGGGAGGACTGCAGCGCCGCTGGCTGGAACAGGTGTGCGTGACGTCGCTGGACGATTTCGTGACGTTCGTCGAGGGGCAGAAGCAGCGCTGGGCAGAGGACGGGATCGAGCTGAAAGTAGGCATCGAACTGGACTATTTTCCCGGCGGAGAGGCGGTGCTGGCCGACGTGACCGGCGCGTACCCCTGGGACTACTGCATCGGCTCCGTTCACTTCCTGCAGGGATGGGGGTTTGACAATCCCGACACGCGGGAGCGCTTTCAGCAGACCGATCTGTACATGCTGTACGGCCGCTTTTTTTCGCTTGTGGAGCAGGCCGTATCCAGCCGCCTATTTGACGTCGTCGCCCACCCGGACAGCCTGAAAGCGTTCGGCTACCGGCCGGACGAGGCGGCGCTGCTCTCGTACTACCAGCGGATTGCCCGGGCGCTGAAGGAGACCGGCACGGCCACGGAGATCAACACGGGTCTTCTGTACCGCTATCCGGTCAGGGAGATGTGTCCCAGCCTGCGCTTTTTGGAGATACTGGCCCAGCACGGCGTTGCCGTCACCACCTCGTCCGACGCCCATTTTCCCGATCAGGTCGGCCATCACCTCGACGAGGCGCGGGAACTGTTGAAGCGGGCCGGGTTTCGCACGATCGCCGTGTTTGACCGGAGGCGGCGGGAGCAGGTCGATCTGTTTTGATATTTATGCAAATCTATGAATAAAGTATCACTTTTGCTATGATGGAGAAAAAAGAGCAGAAGTAAAAGCGGGAGGATGGACATGTTGCAGGAGAAGCTGAAAGAGCTGCTGAAAGAGATGGAACCGCAGATGGTCGCGTGGCGCCGCCATCTGCACCAGTATCCGGAGCTGTCGTTCCAGGAGGAGAAGACGCCCGCCATGATTGCGGACATCCTGCGCGAGCTGCAGTTTGACGAGGTGCGGACCGGCGTGGGCGGACGCGGCGTCGTCGGCGTGCTGCATGGCGGAAAGCCTGGGGCCACCGTCGCCCTGCGCGCCGATTTTGACGCCCTGCCGATCCAGGACGAAAAAGAGGTGGCGTACAAGTCCAAAGTGCCGGGCGTGATGCACGCCTGCGGCCACGATGCCCATACGTCCGGGCTGCTGGGGCTGGCGACGGTGCTGGCCCGCCACCGCGACGAGATCCCGGGCACGATCACGTTCCTGTTCCAGCATGCCGAGGAGGAAAATCCGGGCGGCGCGATTCAGATGGTGGAAGACGGCGCGCTGCAGGGGGTCGATGCCATTTTCGGCGCGCACCTCTGGTCGATGTGTCCGGTCGGCACGGTCTGGGTGAGCGCCGGTCCGGTGATGGCCAATTGCGACGACTTCATCATCGAGATCAAGGGAAAAGGGGGGCACGGCGCCGTCCCGCAGGAGACCGTCGACGCCATCGTGATCGGCTCCCAGATCGTGGGGGCGCTGCAGACGATCGCCAGCCGCAACATCAGTCCGCTGGAGAGCGTGGTCGTCACGGTGGGAACCTTTCACGCCGGGGACAACTACAACGTGATCGCCGACCGCTGCCGCCTGACGGGCACGGTCCGCTCGTTCCTGCCGCACGTGCGGGACAAGGCGGAACAGCGGCTGATCGAGATCGCGAAGGGGACGGCGGAGCTGATGGGAGGCAGCGCGGAGGTGACCTACATGCGCGGCTATCCGGCCGTCATCAACAGCGAGGCAGAGACGGAGATCGCCCGCCAGGCGGCCGCGGCGGCGGTCGGCTGGGACAACGTGGAACGGATGGAGCCGACGATGGGAGCGGAGGACTTCGCCTACTATCTGGAAAAAGTGCCGGGCTCGTTCCTCTTTGTCGGCGCCGGCAACCCGCAAAAAGGGGCCGGGTATCCGCACCACCATCCGCGCTTTGACATTGACGAGAGCGCCATGCTGATCGCCGCCGAGGTGCTTGGCCGCGCCGCTCTCGACTATCTGGACAAACACGGACGCTAAAGCGTCCACGAAGCGCCTAACCCTTGTGGGCCCTGGCGCTTTTTTTCACGTTCGGCCATAAGCTGATGGGGAGAAGTCATCCACAGAGAGGGAGGACGACACGTGAAAAAACGGATCGGCATTCTGACCTATCGGGGGGAAAAGGGTTTTAACGAACAAGGATTTTTGCGCCGGCTTGTGCGGGAGGGAAAGGAAATGGGCGCGGAAGTGTTTGTCTTTTCGCCGCAGGATGTGAACGCCGCCTCCCGCCGGATCAAGGGGTTTACGCCGGGAGCGGACGGCTGGAAAAGCGGCTGGTACGCCTGGCCGGACATCGTGATCGACCGGTACCGCTACTATCCGATAGAAAAGCACAAGAGCTACCTGCCGTTCCGCAAAAAGAACTGGTTCCGCTACGCCAACAGCCGCTTTGCCAACAAGTTTCGCGTCCATCAGGTGCTGATGCAGGAAGAAGAACTGCAGCGCTGGCTGCCGGAGACCCGGCTCTACAGGCGGGAGGAGCTGGCAGACATGCTGAAGCGGCACGGCGTCGTCTACGTCAAGCCGACCAATGGATCGGGCGGACGCAGCATCCTGCGGGTGGAGCGGAGAGGGAAGGTCTACCTGCTGCGCGGACGGACCAAGAATCAAGGGAGGAAGAACGCCGTCCTGCCGACGCTGTCGGCGCTCACCACCGAAATCGAGCGCTGGACGAATCGGGAAAAATACGGGGAGGAGCAGTTCTTCCTGCAGCAGGGGCTGGATTTGGCCCTGCTGCCGGGGCGGACGGTGGACGCGCGCCTGTTGATCCAGAAGGATGGAAGCGGCAAGTGGAGGCTGACCGGCGTGGGGATGCGGATCGGTCCCAAGCGATCGTCCACGTCCAATCTGCACGGCGGCGGCACCGCGGTGCCGGCCGGCCGTTTTCTGGCCTTCCGCTTCGGCGTGCAGGAGGCGGAGCGGATCCTCCGCGAGTGCCGGGAGCTGGCGCTGAAAACGGTGGAAAAGATCGAGAAACATTTCGGATCGATGATGGAGTTTGGTTTTGATTTGGGCATCGATGCGAACGGCCGGGTGTGGATCATCGAAATCAATCCCAAGCCGGGACGTGACATTTTCCGCAAGCTGGGCCAGTGGGACCGCTACCGCCTCGCCGTGCGAAGACCGCTGGAGTACGCCCTGTATCTGGCGGCGAACGACCGCATCGCCTCCCGGACCGGATGAGGCCTCCTGCCGGCGGGAGGTCTTTTGCCGTACGGGGTCCGCACTCGAGGAAGCGGTGAACACCGGCTCCGATCCGACGGGTTTCCTTTGGGCTCCGCTGCCTTCATAATAAGATAAGAAGAAACCCCCAAAGAGGTGAAGAGACATGATGGAGTCGTTTCGCATTGCCGCCGGCGAGGATTTGACGATCCGCGGCGATTTTCACGCGAAGAGCGCGTCGCCGGACCAGCCGCTCGTGATCTTCTGCCACGGGTTCAAAGGGTTTAAGGACTGGGGCAGCTTTCCCTACGTCGCCGAGCAGTTGGCCGAGCGGGGTATCGCCGTCGTCCGCTTCAATTTTTCCTGCAACGGGGTCGGGGAAAGCCTGACGGAATTTGACGAGCTGGAAAAGTTCGGGCGCAATACATACGCGCGCGAAGTGGACGATTTGACCATCCTGACGAGGTGGCTGCTGGAAGATGGCGGAGTGTTCTCCGCCCGGTTTGACAAGGAAAAGCTGTTTGTGCTGGGCCACAGCAAAGGCGGGGCGGACGCGATCCTGTTCGGGGCGGGCAACCCGCTCGTCAAGGGGATCATCACCTGGAACGGGGTGGCCGACGTCAATCTGTTTGACGAGAAGCTGCGCCGTCAAATCGCGGAGCAGGGCGTCGGCTACATCGCCAATGCCCGGACCGGACAGCAGATGCCGATCACCCAGGCGGTCATCGACGACGTGGACCGGAACCGGGACAAGTACGACCTCCTGGCAAAAGTGGCGAGCATGCCGCAGCCGCTCTGCATCATCCAGGGGCGGGAGGACTACGTCCGGCTGGTGAAGGGAGCGGAGCGCCTGCACGAGGCGGCGCGGGAGAGCGAACTGCACTGGATCGAAGCGGGCGACCACACCTTCAACACCCGCCATCCGTTCGCCGGCACTTCCCCTCAACTGGAAGAGGCGATCGAACGGACAGCCGCCTTTGTCCACGCCCGGTGCACATGAGCAAAAGCGGCGAAATCGCGCGTTTTCTTTCCCCATGGGCTGTGGTATACTGAATAGCGTCATAAGATTAATAATACAAAGTATTCAGAAAATAACAGAGGCACATGGGGTGGAGAGAAGATGAAAGAAAAGGTGTATCTGTACGATACGACGCTGCGGGACGGCACGCAGGGAGAGGGCGTCAGCCTGTCGGTGGAGGACAAGGTGAAGATCGCCTTGAAGCTGGATCAGTTTGGCATCGACTTTATCGAAGGCGGCTGGCCCGGCAGCAATCCCAAGGACATGGCCTTCTTTGAGCGGATGCGGGAGATTCCGCTGAAACACGCCGTGGTGACCGCGTTTGGCAGCACCTGTCGGCCCAACGTGGCAGCGGAGGAGGACGACAACCTGCGGGCGCTGCTGGAGAGCGGCGTCAAGGCGGCGGCCATTTTCGGCAAGTCGTGGGATCTGCACGTCACCGACGCGCTCAAAACCACCTTGGACGAAAATCTGCGGATGGTGGCCGACTCCGTCGCTTTTCTCAAATCGCGGGGGCTGACCGTCCTGTTCTTGGCCGAACACTTTTTCGACGGCTACAAGCACAATCCGGTCTACGCGCTGCGCGTGCTGGAAGCGGCGGAGGAGGCCGGCGCCGACTGGATCGTTCTCTGCGACACCAACGGCGGCAGCCTGCCGCACGAGATTTTCGAGACCGTCCGCACGGTAAAGGCGAGTGTGCAGACACCGCTGGGCATCCATCCCCACAACGACGGCGAACTGGCCGTGGCCAATGCGCTGGCGGCGGTACAGGCGGGCGCGCAGCAGGTGCAGGGGACGATCAACGGGATCGGCGAACGGTGCGGCAACGTCAACCTGGTCTCGGTCATTCCCAATCTGCAGTTGAAACTGGGATACGCCTGTGTCGCGCCGGAGCAGCTGCAGCAGTTGACCAAACTGTCGCGTTTCGTGGCGGAGATCGCCAACATGGCGATGCCCAACAACCAGCCGTTTGTCGGCAACAGCGCGTTTGCCCACAAAGGCGGCATCCACGTCAGCGCCGTGCTGAAAGACCCCAAGACCTACGAACACATCGAGCCGGAGCTGATCGGCAACAAACGGCGCGTGCTGGTCTCCGAGCTGGCCGGCCAAAGCAACCTGCTGGCCAAGGCGGAGGAGCTGGAGATCGACGTGGCGCTGGACAGACAGGAAGCGCGGGAGATCGTCAAACGGATCAAGGAGCGCGAATTCCAGGGCTACCAATACGAAGGAGCGGAGGCGTCGCTCTCGCTCATGCTGCTGGAGGCGGCGGGCAAGCTGCGCCAACTGTTTACGCTCGACTCGTTCAAGATTTTGATGGAAAAGACAGCGGACCAGTCGATCTCCTCGGAAGCGATGGTCAAGCTGAATGTCAACGGCCAAGTCGTCCACACCGCCGCGGACGGCAACGGTCCCGTCAACGCGCTGGACAACGCGCTGCGCAAGGCGCTGGAGAACCACTTCCCCTGTCTGGCGGAGATGCACCTGACCGACTACAAGGTGCGGGTGCTGGACGAGAGCGGGGCGACGGCGGCCAAAGTGCGCGTCCTGATCGAATCCGCCCGCGACGGAGAAAAGTGGAGCACCGTCGGAGTCTCCACCAATGTGATCGAAGCGAGCTGGGAAGCGCTGGTGGACAGCATCCGCTACCTGCTCTGGAAGGAAGGCTGCGTGGAGGCGGAACGGCCGGAGCAGACGGAAGCGCGTGTGGGCATCGTCAATCACTGATGGAAGCGATTGAAAAACGGGTCCTCCTTGCGGCAATGCCAACAGGAGGGCCCGTTTGTTCGTGTGGACGGCGCTTTTTCAGTGCCGGTGACGGGAAGTTGCCGCCATGATACCGGGATGGTGCTCATGAAGTGGATTCAGGTGCGGGGACATCCCGCCGGAATGAAGGACAGAGAGGGATGGTATGCTAAGAAAAACCATGCGGGAGGGAACGCCTTTGCGAAGCGCCGACGCCAAACAGCAGCCGAACGACCAGCCGTACAGCATCGACATTCGTGTTACCTTTGACCAGCGGATTCAGGAAGCGGTGTTGTGCTCCCTGCTGGACGACATGCGCCTGGCTCTGCAGGACAATTATCCGTTGATGAAGATACAGATGATCGGTGACGATGCCGTTTGCTCGGGGGAGCGTGCCGCGAAGCGCGGTTCGGTCATGGACACCGGCTTGCAGGGATAGACCCGTGCGCTGCACATGTGCCTGCGTCAAACCGCCTGTCCCGCGTCCTCTTTTTCCTCAGCGGCTCCCTGCCCCTGACCGAGGTCGATCGATCGCAGCGCCGCATTCATTCCTCCCATTGCCGAACACAGGCACAGCAGCAGCGCTCCCAAGCCATAGCTGGGTTTCGCGCCGATCACGTCGGCCAGGGCGCCGATGCCGCCGTAGGTGATCGGGATCGAGATGTTGAACGAGATCGACGTCATGCTGTTCACCCGCCCCCGCATCCTGTCGGGAATCAGCGTCTGCATCAGCGTGCTCAACGGAATGTTGCAGACCATGACCCCGATCCCCAGAAGAAAATTGCCCCCATACGCCATCCATGCGAACGGGGTGACGGCGACGATCAGCATGCCGACAGCTTCCAGTCCCAAACCGGCGATAAACCACCGCCCCACTTTTTTGGGGGAGAGCGTCCCGACCAGCACGCCGCCCAGCAAGAGCCCCAATGCAATGGACGTTTCAAACCAGCCCAACATCCGGGCGTCTCCGTGAAAATCGCGTTGAATCAGCATGGAAGGCAGGACATTGGTAGGAGCGAGGGCAACATTGGCGAGCGTTCCCAACAGCAGGAGAAGCAGCACGATCTTGTTGGTCGCCAGCCAGTCCAGCCCCTCCTTGATCTCGCTGATCACGCTCGTTCCGGACGTGGGAGAAGCCGCAGGCCGGGCCGGGGCGCTGCGAATCCGCTGAACAAAAACCAGCGACACCAGAAAGGAGGCCGCATTGATTTCGATGGTCCCGGCCACGCCGACGAACGCGACCAGGATACCGCCCAGCGTCGCCCCGACCATCCGCATCACCTGCATGGTTGCGGACAGGAGGGCGTTGGCGCTCACCAGCTCATGTCTGCCGACCAGGTCGGGAATCAGGGATGTTTGCGCGATGCGAAAGAGCGTTCCGGCCATCGACGCGCAGATCGTGACGACGTACAGATGCCACATGTGAAACGAGCCGCTTGCGATCAGCACGCCCAACAGCAGCATGGCAAGCGTCTGGATGAGGTCGGCGATCTGCATGAGACGTTTTCGGTTCAGGCGATCCGCCAACACGCCGAAATAGAGCCCCACGAAAGGCTCGGGCAAAAACTTGAGAATAAACAGCAGACCCGTTTGCAGAGCGGAATGTGTCTGCTCGTAGACGAACCACATCAATGCGACGCTGTATCCATAATCGCCCAGTGCGGAAACGGCACGGGCAAGCCAGAGGCTGCGCAATGAGGAGTTGGTCGCGAGCATTCCGGTGAAGCGGGAGAGCGGCAGGCCCTTCAAGACACACTCACTTCCTGTCTGAATTTATCAAACGAAGACGGATGAGATCATCTTTCTTGCCGGCTCTCGCAGTAAATCATCCGCTGTATGTAAAATAGCGCATCTCGTGCATTTGTCAAGAAAAAATTCCATCCATTGACAGTACGCGGTAACGGGGGATAGCCATGAATGCAAAAAAATCGCCCGTGATCGAGCGATGCGCATGACCGGTACAGCGCTGACGAGTTACCAATAATGCTGCTGATAGGGATGGGGAGGCTGGGCATACGGTTGATAGCCCTGCCCCTGACCTTGATGACAGCCTAAGGGAGGGCCGATGAAGGTCGAACGCTGTATGGGGGCCAGCGTATTTCTGACGTTGGACTCATTCAGGCAGTATGTGTACGCCCATATTTCACTGGGCGTCAATCTCAGGATATCGGATCCCAGGATGACTTCGGGGATGGGGGCATTGAAGATGGCGAGCAGATGCGTGTTGTCGGCGGTTGCGATTTCCCAGTGCCACCAGGCCTGAGGGACGTTGACGACTTGGCCTGGCGTAATCTGATAATGAAAAACGCAATTCGTAAATGGATTGATGAAGGAAACATTCGCCGCTCCGGAAATGCAGTACACCAGCTCCGCAGCATTTTGATGGTAATGAGGCTCCACGATGTTGCCAGCACTGAGGAAGATGTCCAGCAGGGACACGTTGTCCAGCGTATTCAACTGTTGGGTGGAGAGGACGTTGATGTAGTTTCGGGGATCCTTTTGGACGAGCAGGTTATTGTTGACGTCATCAAAGAACTGAGCAGAAGGAGACGTGTAATCCATATACAAAGTCATGGTGCATTCCATCCCGTTTCCATTGGAATTTGACTACAAGATATGCGTATGTCACGAAGGATCGGGATGTTCGCCCAAATTCAGCGGGAGGGACGCGCTGTTTCCCAAAATTTCCATGTTTCAAAAAAAGGGAAACAGCCGATAAAGTAAAGAGACATATCGCTGTGAGAAGGGGGGCACCAAGATGAACGCGATCCCCGGTCCGGTCCTCTCGCGGCAGCAGTCCCCGTGCAAGACGGTTCTCGCGGCGGCTGCCAAGGGAAAGCCGATGCTGCCATGCACCAGGAGGACGGCCGCATCCTCCACAATTGCCGTGCTGGCAGGCATCATCGATGAGCTGACCGGGAAGCTGCACGAGCGGGTCAAAGAGAACGGCTTGTCACACCCTTCCGTTCTTGCGTTAAGCCAGGAGCTGGACACGTACATCGTGCAGTACCAGATCCTGCTCGGCGAGAAAAAACGCGCGGCCCGATCCGGTCGGTAACCGGGGACCCGGTCCGTGCCGCACGGTCTGAGAACGTGTTGGGGGATCTCTCAGGATCCCCTCCACCTTTTCTTTGTCGAATCCCTCGATCGTACACGAATCAATGCCGATTTGCGCCGCGGCCGTCATCATGTTTCCGAGCGCGATGTACGTTTGCCTGCACGCCCATTCAAACATCACCCGTTCGTCGTGCAGCAGGCCAAAATCGGATTCCAGGAAGCGGTGGTACACCTCTCCTTTTTTCTGCACGACCTCCGTGGGGAGCTTCTGACGTCTTTCATCATGTACTGAATATATGCGGAATCGGCGACCATGCTCGGCTTTGTTCGAGCCAGAATGATGACGAAATGGCTGGCGGTTGGAAGCTGCTTCTGCGCCCCCCATGTGACGGGCAGCAGCTTGGTGCGCAGGTCCATGTTTTGCACGACGAGGAACTTCCACGGCTCGAAGCCGAACGAGCTCAGAGACAGGCGGCCGGTTTCCAGGATGAAGTCGAAGTCTTCCTTCGAAATGGACTTGGTCGCGTCAAACTCCTTGCATGCGTGTCTGAAGCGGTAGGCCTCCAAAATGCGTTCTTTCCGTTGTTCGTTCGTCACAGGTTGGTTCCCTCCTTTGTTTTTGCTACGGCTTCGTCCCGATGACCAGGCGTGTCCTGTCGAATATGCGCTGGACGTCATTGGCGGCAAGTGGAAAGGCGTGCTCCTCTATCATCTGATCGAGGGCACGAAGCGTTTCAACGAGTTTCGCAAATTGTGTCCCAACATTACCCATCGAATGCTGACGCTGCAGTTGCGTGAACTGGAGCGGGACGGCATCATTCACCGAAAGGTTTATCAGCAGGTGCCGCCCAAGGTGGAGTATTCGTTGACGGAATTGGGCATGACGCTTGTTCCGATCATTCGCATGATGAAGGAGTGGGGGGACAAGCACAAGGGGCACCGCGAGGCGACAGATGAGAAGGCAGAGTGAAGAGTGCCTGTGGATACAAAACGAACACGCCGTACCGCTCTGCGGGTACGGCGTGTTTTCAATCAAGGAAGCGGCGTGAGAGCGTTGGGGCCCGCCCGGCGCGGCGTCAGTGACAGCCGGGGCGGTTTTCCCAGGTCAGGACTGCTTCCGCATGCCGCCCAGTTCTTCGACGATGGCGGTCATTTCGTTGATGCTGAAGGTCGCTTTTTTCTGCACCATGTTGTACAGGTACAGCAGGTCTTCGTAATGGACCAGGTCAAAATCCTCCGGCCGCATGACGGCGGTGTTGGCCATGTTCAGCTTGGACTTGATGCCTTCGATAATCGTCGCCAGGTTTTCCGGCGTGGGCTGGGAAAGGTCCGCCATGTTCAATCTCCTCCTCACAGGGTATGGGTAAGGCCGGGACTGTGTCGTCCGGCGGCAGGCTACTTGGTGAGCTGGCCGCGGGTGACGCCCAACTGGTTGGTCGCTTTCAGCGTCCGCCAGACATGGGTGCCGCTCACTTCGCCGCGCAGCGCCCGGCGGTAGAGGTCGATCACCTCTTTGACACGCTCCGGCTCTTCCTCCAAAAACTCGACGCGGTAGCTGCCCACGCCCAACTGGATAAATTCGGCCAGGTACTCCGCTCCCGACTGGTCGATGGCGTTGTACACCGTGTTGCGGCAGCCGGTATCGACGCGGACCGGATGGGAGAATCCGACGCGGTCGCGCAGCGAGACGCGGTGCGTTTCGCACGGCTGGCCGCAGTTGGTATGGTCCGTTCCGGGGCTGAGAAACGTGCAGTAGACGCAGTGCTCCGTATGGAACATCGGCAGGTGCTGGTGAATCACCACTTCGATTTTGGACGCGTCCGTCCTGCCGAGCAGGTCCACCATTTGCTGGATGTTCAGATCGTACGAGGCGGTCACCCGCTGCAGGCCGCAGTCCAGGAAAAGCTCGACGGCCTTGTGGTTGGCCGCGTTGAGCGAGAAATCGCCGATCAGCGGAATGTTCAGCTCGCCGCGGCGGGACATGTAGTAGTACAGCGCGCCCGTGTTGCGGACGAGGATGGCGTCCGGCCTGCTTCTGGCGATCAGCGCCAGCACGCCGTTTTCATCCGGCATGTGGATGCGCATCGTGGCGATGCCGATGGGTTTGCCGTACCGGTGGGCCAGCTTGACCGCATCCGGATACTGTTTGACAAACTCGAAATCGGCGTACAGAAAGTCGACGTCCGTCTGGGCGGCCGCCTCCACCTGCTCCAGCGAGCGGCAGAGCGCTGTCAAAAGCGGTTTGTCCACCGGCTGCTTGGCAGGCACATCGGCGTAGACGTCCACGCGCCGCTTCTGGTACACCGGCGGTTTCGTCCGCAGGAAGAGAAGCTGCTCCACCGCTTCCCGCCGCATCCGGTTCAGTTCGCTCACGGGCAGGATCAGGTCGCCGTCCAGATCCGTCGTCAGGTCCTGTGCATTCAGATAAAACAGGGTGCCCCCCAGACGGCTCAACTGCTCGTACAGCAGCTCCGGAGTCAGCGGCCGTTTCAGCGCGGCTTCCAGGGGAATTTCGGACTTGACGGTCACCGCGTGGTCGGCCGTTTTGTCCACCCAGGTGACGGACAGCTTTTCGCCCAGCCGGCCGACGACGTGCACCGCGAGCGGGAAGGTGCGGTACGGCTTTTCCGTCTCAAACGTTTTGCGCAGCCGTTTGTCCAGCTCGGGGTCGTTCGTCTTCCAGACGCGGTCGCCGACGTTGACCCGCTGCAGGTTGACGTCGTTTCGCCCCATGACGATTTCGTAGAGTCCCTTCTCGACTTCGCCCTCCACCTTTTTGCCGCGGGTGAGGATGTCGTAGACGCGCCCGCCTTCCTCTTTTTGCGTCGGATCGCCGGCGTCAAAGACGATGCCGTCGCCCCGTTTCAGGGGAGCGTTCAGCTCCACCAGCACCGCGTGCTTCAGCACCTTTTTCACGGTGCCGAGAAAGACGCCGCGGCTTTTCGGGAAGGTACCGTCCAGAAGCGTCTTGTTGTTGGTGCCTTTCAAGAACCCGTGCGTAAAGCCGCGGGAAAAGCTCTGCTGCAGCTCGCGGATGTCCTGCTCGCTCGGCGCCGCGTCCTGGCCGGCGAAGTAGCGGTCGATCGCCGCGCGGTATTTGCTGACCACGTTGGCCACGTACTCCGGCGACTTCAGGCGGCCTTCGATCTTGAAGGAGGTGACGCCCGCCTCGATCAGTTCCGGCACCAGGTCGATCGCCGCCAGGTCTTTGGGCGACAGCAGGTAGGCGACGTTGCCCATCTCCTTCTGCACCCCGTCCACGATCAGGTCGTAGGGGAGGCGGCAGGCCTGGGCGCATTCGCCGCGGTTGGCCGAGCGGCCGCCCCACATTTCCGAAGTGAGGCACTGGCCGGAGTAGGAGACGCACAGTGCGCCGTGCACGAACACCTCCATCGGCAGCTTGGCCTTTTCGCCGATTACCTTGATTTCCTTCAGCGAGTTTTCACGCCCCAGCACCACCCGCTCCAGGGCAAACGGCTTGGTAAACTCCACCGCTTCCGGCGAGGTGATCGTCATCTGGGTCGATCCGTGAATGGGAAAGTCGGGGGAAATTTCGCGGATCAGCTTGACGAGGCCGAGGTCCTGCACGATGACCGCATCCACCCCGGCGTCGATACAGGCTTCGATCAGCTCCTGCGCTTCCTTCAATTCATTTTCAAAGACGAGGATATTAAAGGTAAGAAACCCTTTGACTCCGTACATGTGCAAAAATGACATGATGTCCGGCAGTTCGGACATCTGGAAGTTTTCGGCGCGGGCCCGGGCGTTGAATTTTTCCACGCCGAAGTAGACGGCGTTTGCCCCGTTGGCGACGGCCGCGCGCAGACACTCCCAGTTGCCGGCGGGAGCCAGAAGCTCAATATCTTCACGCTTGATACCGTTTCGCATGTGTATGTGAATACCTCCAACGTGTTGAACAGCTCTTCTCCATCATCATAGGGAAATGTCACCGTCTCCGCAAGGAAAACATCGGCCGCAGGCGGGCAGGCAAATCTTCCAGCGATCAGTGCATCCAAAACGCCAGAAGGGCCGGTCACATGATGAGCTCATGCGTCCAGCCCTTCAAACACGATGGAGACCTTTTCCTCCATGATTTCCTCCAAGGCCCAGGCTCCTTCGCTGCGCACCCAGTCGTACAGGGCGTTGTAGTAGATGTTTTCCAGCATGTTGGCAGCGACGAGCGGATTGAACTTCGCCTTCAGCCGCCCTTTTTCCTGCGCTTCTTCGATCAGGTCCGCAAACAGCTGCCGCAGCTCGTAGTAGACGTTCTTTTCGTTTTCCAGGATCTTGCGGTGCTTCATCGAGGACTCGATCAGCACCTTGATGAAATCGTAATTCTGGATGTTGACCTCGTTCATGATTTTATAGATCCGCAAGACCTTCTGCTTGCAACTGTCTCCGTAGTCCCACTCTTCCCGCCGTTCCTCGATTTCCTGCAGCCGCTCGTATCCCCAGTTGGCGAGAATCGCTTCCTTTGACGTGAAGTGAAGAAAGATGGTGCCGCGGGCGACGTCCGCTTCTTCGGAAATCATGTCAATCGTCGTGTTTTCAAAGCCGTACTGCTTGAACAGCTTGATCGCGGCGTTGAAAATCTTGTCGCGCGTTTCCCGCTTTTTTCGCTCCCTGCGTGTCGTCAAAGGGAAACACCTCCGTTCTGTTACAGTGATTATAGCACAATTGTTCCATTCAAAAGAAATGCGTTTGTCCGTCCAAGCCGGATGACGGAAAAAAGGATAGACTTCTCTTTCGACTGGATGTATATTTATATATTATCATGAATAATTATTATTCGGACCGAGGCTTTGAGGAGATGGAGTGGGGGAGTGTAGAATGAGTGTCACAAAGACGTTGACCGTGCGCCAGGCAACCATGAGGGACGTCGACCAGATGCTTGACATTATTAATCAATATGCACAGCAGGGGCTGATGCTGCCGCGGACCAAACTCTCCGTCTGCGAACACCTGCAGTCGTTCATCGTCGCCCACGACGGGGAAAGCGTCATCGGAGTGGCCGGCCTGCATATTCTCTGGGAAGATTTGGCGGAAATCCGTTCGCTCGCCATCGCCGAGAAAGCCAAAGGCATGGGCGTCGGCAAGCAGTTGGTGCTGCATCTCGTGGAGCAGTGCCGCCTGCTGGGAATCAATCGGGTGCTGGCGCTCACCTACCAAAAGGCGTTCTTTGAAAAGTGCGGATTCCGCGTGGTGGCCAAGGAGACGCTGCCGCAAAAGGTATGGAAGGACTGCATCAACTGCTCCAAGCTGCCGATGTGCGACGAGATCGCGATGATCGTGGAGACGGCGACGGCGTAGGCGGGCACCGCCCCCCGACCGGCAAGAAAAGACGCGTGTGTGCGGCAGGCTGTATCGGCCGTCGTGCGGGCGCGTCTTTTTTTTGCCCTTTTTTCTGACGCGAGCGGACAAAAATGGATATTTTTTGCTAGGTCTATGGTAATATATTTGTACCATTCATAGAATTTTGAAAAAAGAAACAGGTCGTTGCAAGGGGGCTCATGTTATGAAACTGGGGGCGCGGGTATTGATCGCTCTGCTGCTGACCGGCATTGTGCCGCTGACGGCGGCGGGGGTGTTTGCCTACACGGAGACCAAGCGGGAACTGCTGGAGGGCAGCGCGGCGACGCTGGAGGCACTCCGCAACAGCAACAAGGAGCAGGTGGAAAACTACTTCCGCGAACGATCCAAAAACCTGGAGACGCTGGCGGCGTCCGGTTCGGTGGCGCAGTCGCTGGCGGCCTTCGATGGCGTGTGGAAGCTGGGAAGGGAGGCTCCCGCCTACCAGGAGGCGGAGCAGACGTGGGGCAAGGAACTGAAGATGGAGGTGTCCCGCTACGGATTTGCCAACGCGTACCTGCTCAACGAGAACGGCGACGTGGTGTACCAGACGAAGCCGCAGGCCGACTTCGGCACCAACCTGTACAGCGGCCCGTACAGCGGCACCCCTCTGGGCCAGACCGTAAAACAAGCGGCCAAGGGACTCAGTCTGGAACTGTCGGACGTCAGCCGTTACGAACCGTCCGGCGGCGTGCCCGCCGTCTTCATGGCCGCGCCGATCTTTGATCACGGGACGGTGATCGGACAGCTCGCGGCGGAGGTCTCCCTGGAGTATGTCTCCCGCCAGTTGAACCGGCGCGAGGGGTTGGGTGACACGGGCAAAATCTACCTGATCGGGGCGGACAAGCTGATGCGAACCGAATTGGGGAACGGGCAGGAGACGATGCTGCGCCAGAAAGTGGAGACGCCGATTGCCGAACAGGCGCTGTCTTCCGGCAGTACCGCGGGCACGGCCCAAGCCGTCGACTATCGCGGGGAGGAGGTGCTGGTCGCCTACGACCGGGTGCAGGTGGGCAAGCTCAACTGGGCCATCCTGGCGGAGATGGACATGACGGAGATCATGGCCGGGCCCAATCAGATTCGGAACGCCATTGTGGCGTTTAACGGCATTGTGCTTGTGCTGGTGGCGGCCATCGCCTGGGGGGCTGCTGCCGGTCTGCGCCGCTCGTTCGCCGGCATGCTGTCCATCGCCGGGCAGATCGGCCGGGGGGATTTTACCGCTCCCTTTCCCGCGAAGCTCCTGAAGCGCTCGGACGAACTGGGGGAGCTGGCCCGTTCCCTGCTCGCCATGCGGGAACAGCTTCATGACATTTTGCGGCAGGTGCGGCAGGCGGCTGCTTCGGTGACGGAATCTGTCCGCGAGATTCACGGCAATACCGCGGAAATCGCCTCCTCCAGCGAGCAGATCACCCGGGTCGTGGAGGACGTGTCGACGTCGGCTGACAGGCAGGTGGACAAAATGGGGCATACGCTGCATTTGGCGGAGGCGCTGACCGCGAGCGTCAACAGCGTGACCAGCCACGTGGAGCAGGTCACGCTTTCGTCGCGCGAGATGAAGGGCGACGCCGAAGCGGGGCGGCAGGCGGTGGAAGCGGTCATCGCCAGCATGGAGGAGATCGACCGGGCGGTGACGGCCACCACGCAGACGGTACACCGGCTGGAGCAGCGATCGCGTGACATCTCGCAGATTATCGCCGTGATCACGGAGATCGCCCGGCAGACCAACCTGCTCGCGCTCAACGCGGGCATCGAGGCGGCACGCGCCGGCGAACACGGCAAGGGGTTTGCGGTAGTCGCGGGGGAAGTGCGCAAGCTGGCCGAAGGGACGAACGCGGCGGCGCAGCAGATCGTGGCGATGATCAACGAGATCCAGAGAAGTACGGCCGCCATCGTGGAGCAGATGGACGACGGCACCCGCACGGTGGCGGAAGGCAGGCGGACCGCCGGACAGTCGGACGAGATGTTTCGCCGGATCGAACAAAATATCCGCCGTGTCTCCGCGGAAATGGAAGGCGTCAGCCAGGCGTTTGCCCGGATGGCTCCGGACGCGCAGCAGGTGGTGGCGGTCGCCCAGGAAGTGTCGGCCGCTTCCCGGGAGGCGGCCGCCGGGGTGCAGGGCATCTCCGCCGCCGTCGAGGAGCAGAACGCGGCGATGGAGTTGATCGTGGCCTCCGCGGATCAACTGGCCGTGCTGGCGGAGCGGCTGAGCAGCTCGCTGACGGCGTTCCGTCTGGACGACATAAAAGAATAGCGGGAACGGCCGCAACGGGTTGGCGAAGGGACGGCCCCGGTTCCTTCGCCGCTTTCCCAAAAATCGCGCCGTGCCTGGATTGAGAGACCCGAGATGCGGTCTCTTTTCTCTTTATGGGAGGATATCTCCCCCAAAATGTTGAATCATAAGGACGATGGAGTTTCGGGCCGGAGGGAACTAGCGTGCACAAACTAGATTGGGAACTATATCTGCTACCGTTCGAACAAGCCGTGGAAGAAATCAAGGTCAAGCTGAAAAACATCCGCAACGAGCTGCGCAAACGCAAGGAACACTCCCCCATCGAGTTCGTCACGGGACGGGTCAAGTCCATCCCGAGCATTTACAACAAGGCGAACCGCCTGCAGTTTCCCATCGACGAGAACATCTGCTGGGAGCTCAGGGACATTGCGGGGATCCGGATCATCTGCCAGTTTATCGATGACATTCCGGCCGTCGTGGAAATGATACGACAGCGAAGCGACATGCGCATCTACCTGGAGAAAGATTACGTCTCCAAACCGAAGGAAAGCGGGTACAGAGGGTATCACCTGGCTGTGGAATATCCGTTGATGACGGCGCGCGGACAGGTCACCATTCCGGTGGAAATCCAGATCCGTACGCTGGGCATGAACTTTTGGGCGACCATCGAGCACTCTCTCAACTACAAATACGAGGGGCTCATCCCGTCCGCCATCCGGCAGCGCCTGATCGAGGCGGCCAAAGCGTCCTACAAGCTGGACAGCGAAATGAACAACATCCGCGAAGAGATCAAGGAGGCGCAGGTGGAGTTCACCGCGCAGGAGGTGCCGATGGAGTCGCTCATTTCGCTGGTGGAGCTGGATTTGGATCTGGACGCGGCACAGGCGGCAGAAGACGACAGTACGACGACAGAAGGGACGAAAACGAAGGATGACGAGCGTTAATTGGCTGGAAGAGACGGAAAAGCGGAAAGACGAACTGCTTGCCGCCGTGCGGGAATTTCTGCAAATCAAAAGCGTGCTCGATCCGGCGACCGCCCGGGACGGCGCGCCGTTCGGCGAAGGCATCCGCCGGGCGCTTGACTACGCGCTCAAGGTGTGCGCCGACGCCGGCATGACGGTCAAGGATGTCGGGGGATACGCCGCCCATGCCGAGTTTGGCGAGGGCGAGGAACTGATCGGCATCCTCAGTCACGTCGACGTGGTGCCGGAAGGGGACGGCTGGAGCTCGCCGCCCTATGCGGCCGAAATCGTGGACGGCAAGATCGTGGCCCGCGGCGCGATCGACGACAAGGGGCCGGCCATGGCCGCCATCTTTGCCGCCAAAATCGTCAAGGAACTGGGGCTGCCGCTGTCCAAACGGGTGCGGCTCATCTTCGGCACGGATGAGGAGTCCAACTGGCAGTGCGTAAAAACCTATTTCCAAACGGAAGAAATGCCGACGATGGGCTTTACGCCGGACGCCGACTTTCCGCTGATCTACGCGGAAAAAGGGCTGACCGACCTGACGCTGACGCAGACTGCGGACGCGTATGCGGCGCAGCAGCGTCCGCCCGCTGCCCGGCCGGACGCCAAACTGCTGGCGCTGTCGGCCGGCCTTCGCATGAACATGGTGCCGGACAAGGCGGAGGCGACGCTGGAGCCGCTCGCCATGACGGGCGAGGAACTGGCGGAGCGCTATCGCGCGTACCTGCGGGATACCGGTCTGAGCGGAGAGGCGGACGTGCGCGGCGGTCAGGTGCTATTGCGCATGGAGGGCGTTTCCGTTCACGCCATGGATCCGAGCAAGGGGGTAAACGCGGGCACGGAACTGCTTCACTTTTTGGCCGGCCTGACACTGGACGAACGGGGCAGGCAGTTCGCCCGTTTTACGGATCGCTATCTCCATCGGCAGCACTACGGGGAAGCGATCGGCATCGCCCACGACGACGAGGAGATGGGACCGCTCACCCTCAACACCGGCGTGATCCGCTACGAAGCGGACGGGGATGCCGTGTTTGGCGTCAATATTCGCTATCCGCATTCCCAGCCGTTTGAACGGTGGAGGGCGATTCTGGAGGAGCGGCTGGCGGAAGCGGCTTTTTCGCTGGAGGTGGTGGAGCACCTGAAGCCTCATCGGGTTGACCCGCAGCATCCGCTGGTCACCACGCTGCAGCGGGTGTACACGGAGCAGACCGGGCAGGAGGCCGAGATCATCGCCATCGGCGGGGCTACGTACGGCCGTTCGCTGGAGGTAGGGGTGGCGTTCGGGCCGCTGTTCCCGGGCCGGCCGGACAGCGCCCACCAGCGGGACGAGCACATTCGGGTGGACGATCTGATCAAGGCGACGGCGATCTACGCCCAGGCCATTTACGAACTGGCGAAATGATTACGCAGGCGGCACGTTGCGGAAATTCCGCAGCCGGCCGCCTTTTGTTGTTTTTTTGGCAAGACTGTCATACTATTAAAGGATGTGAAAGGAAGTGATCACCATGGCGAAAACGTTTGCGATGTTTGGCTTTCGACCGGAGCTGATGCAGGGCATTCACGACCTGTTTTATAAAGAGCCGACGCCGATTCAGGCGGAGGCGATCCCCCTCATCCTGGAAGGAAAGGACGTGATCGGTCAGGCGCAGACGGGGACGGGCAAGACCGCCGCGTTTGTGCTGCCGATCCTGGAGCGGCTGCAGCCGGGCAAACGGGACATTCAGGCGCTGATTCTCACGCCGACCCGCGAGCTGTCGATCCAGATTGCCGAAGATGTGGAGAAGCTGGGCAAATACCTGGACGTCAACGTGCTGTCGCTGCACGGCGGGACGGATATTGAGCGGCAGTTGAGCAAGCTCAAGCAGACCGTCCACATCGTCGTCGGCACCCCGGGGCGGGTGCTGGACCACATGAGGCGGGGCTCCCTTCACTTCGGCCGCATCTCCACGCTGGTGCTGGACGAGGCGGACAAGATGATGGAGATGGGCTTTCTCGAGGAGGTCCATGAGATCATCGAGGGGACGCCGCAGCAGCGGCAAATGCTGCTGTTTTCCGCCACCATGCCGGATTCGGTGAAAAAGCTGGCGCAGTACTTCATGAAGCAGCCGCCCCACATCCGGATCGAGGCGAAGCAGAAGACGGTGGAGAGCATCGAGCAGATCTACTACGTGGTCAATCAGAGCGACAAGATGGATGCGCTGGTGGACCTGTTGGAGCGGGAGAACCCGTATCTCTGCATCGTCTTTGCCAACACCCAGGCGCGCGTCCAGCAGTTGACGGCCCGCCTGCAGGAGAACGGCTTCGCGGCGGAAGCGCTGTACGGCGACCTGTCGCAGAACAAGCGGGAACAACTGATGAAGCAGTTCCGCGAAATCAAGTTTCAGTATCTGGTGGCAACCGACATCGCCGCCCGCGGTCTGGACGTGGAAGGGGTGACGCACGTCGTCAACTACGACGTCCCCAATGACGTGGAGAGCTACATCCACCGCGTCGGCCGCACCGGACGGGCGGGGCAGAAGGGAACGGCCATCTCCCTCGTCTCCCCCCGCCAAAAGGGCATCATGACCCGCTTCGCCAAGGCGACCAAGGCGCCGATCGAAGAAAAACTGCTGGTGGCGGGCCGCCATCTGGACGCCGGCCGCCGCAAGCGGGCCGAGGAGCGGGAAGCGTACTTTGCCCAACTGCGCGAGCAAAAAGCCAAAGAGCAGTTGAAGGAAAAGGAAAAGCAGCTTGCCCCCGTCCGCGAGGCCCTGAAAAAGAAGCTCAAGGTGAAGCCGGGCTACAAGAAAAAGCTGGCGCGGGAACTGGAAGAGCTGAAGACCCTGTACGAGAAAAACCGCCGTCGCCAAGAGGCAAAGGCAGCCCGCAAGGCGGGGAAGGCGGCCGGCAAAAAAACGCGCGGCAGGGGATAACCGCAGGCGGGAAACCACCGCGAGGAAAGCAGTCCATTTGGGATGGACTGCTTTTTTGCGTGGGCCGGCCAAATGTCCGCAGGAGGAGGCAGCCTTTTCGCCCAAGCTTTTCCTGACGGCTTGAAACAGGTACAATAAACGGGAGGGATGTGGCCCGGGCCTGCCAGCCCAAGACGGGTCAACACAAGGTGTGAGGAGAAACACGATGAGTCAAATTTGCAGCCAATGCGGCCATCCGATACCGCTTCACGAATCGTCCGGTCCAACCTGCATGCAGTGCGAGCTCGACGAATACCGGATCGTACGGAACTACCTGCGCAGCCACCCCAACTCCAACGCCATGCAGATTGCCAACGCGACCGGCATCTCCATCTCCAACATTTTGCGCTACATCAAAAGCGGCTCGCTGACGATGGTGGACAACGACCGCCGCCGGCCGGGCCGGTAAGCGGCAAAAAAAGCGGCAGCCCACCGCGCGAGTGCCTGCTCGCCAGCGGTGGGCCGTTTTCCGTTTGCGGGCCGTCTTCGTCCTCCCGACGGGCATCTGTGGGATCACAGCCAGCGCAGCCCTTTGGGATAATGGTTTTTCAACTGTCCGTCCGCCTGCTTGCCCCAGCCGAGCGGAAACCCGTCCACGGTGACCAGCGTCCAGCCGTTTTCGCCGTCGCGGGCCAACGCCTCTCCCTTCAAGTAGCGCAGCAGCTCGGGGTCATCCGCCGCAAACGCAGCCGTACGTACGGCGGCCACTTGGGGGACGGCCAGCGCCAGCGCGTGGGCCGGTTCCAGCCGGTTCTTTTTCACGGTGCCGAGGTGAAGACCAGCCCGCACCACTTTCAAACCGTCCAGATCAAGGTCAGGCGCCGGGGTGACATACAACTGGTCGCCAAACAGCAGGAAGGCGGCGTCGTCGGCAAATCGTTCCGCCACGCCGGGCAGGGACTGGGCCGCGAACGTGCGCCACGCGGCAATCGCTTCCTTCCGTCCGGCTGCCGCCGTTTTCCCGCGCTTTTCCCTGCGCCGCCTGGAGGGGGCGTCCCCCTCGTCGTCCGTCTCTTTGCATAGTTTGGCCAGGTAGTGGCCTTCCCCGTCGAGGCGGTGCGGCCAGAGCCGCGCCGAGCGGGCAAGTTCCGGCAGCGGCGGCTCCGCCCACTCGGGTACACCGGGCGCGAACCACTCGGGGTGGGGCAGAGAGGTCAGGGCAAACCCCGGGTTGCGGGCGAGAAAGGACGCGATCGACTGTTCGTTTTCCAGCGGTGCGAACGTGCAGGTGGAATAGACCAGCGTCCCGCCCGGTTTCAGCATGGCCGCCGCGGCGTCCAGAATCTCCTGCTGGATGCGGTGACACTCCGCCACCTTTTCCGGCGACCAGTCGTCAATCGCTTCCGGCAGCTTGCGAAACATTCCTTCGCCGGAGCAGGGAGCGTCTACCAGGATGCGGTCAAAGAAGCGGGGAAACCGCTCGGCCAACCGTTCCGGCGTCTCGTTGGTGACAATGGCGTTGGCGATGCCGAGCCGCTCCACGTTTTCCGAGAGCGCCTTGGCCCGGACGGGATGAATTTCATTGGCGACCAACAGCCCCTGACCGCGCAGCGCGGCGGCGAGTTGGGTCGTTTTTCCGCCTGGTGCGGCGCACAGGTCGAGCACGGTCTCGCCCGGCTTCACCTGCAGCGCTTCGGCCGGCGACATGGCGCTGGGCTCCTGCAGGTAGTACAGGCCTGCAGCGTGGTACGGGTGTTTGCCGGGGCGTTCCCCTTCGGCATAGCGAAAGCCCTCCGGACACCAGGGAACCGGTTCGAGGGCAAACGGGGAGAGCTGCAAAAAGCGCTCCCTGTCGATTTTCAGCGGATTGATCCGCAGCCCTTGGCTGGGCGGCCGGTCAAAGCCGGCGGCAAAAGCGTCGTACTCGTCTTTCAACAGCGTTTTCATCCGCTCGACAAAAGCGGTGGGCAGTGATCTCATGGTCAGCCTCCGATGTCAGATTTCGACGGGCCCCGAGAGGAAAAGGGAGAATCGTGGCGAATCATTTCAGGATGTGAGGTGAGAACAATTGAGAGAATCCCGCGCGGAACGGCACCGCTCGCGCCGGCGCAACGACTCGGAAGTGAGCCGGTTCTGGATCATGGGCCTGCTCTTCTCACTGCTGGTGCTCGCCTTTGAGTTTCTGATCGACATTCCCGCCGATGCAGCCTGGCTGCAGGATATGGAGATGGCGCTGTTTAGCGCCAGTTTTACGCTGCTCGCCTTTTACCTGCTGGGCCTGACGTTCGTCTTTTCCCGCCAGCAGGAAGCGGGCAAGGTGAATCATCAGGTCATCATTTACGCGTGGCTGGGAGCGATTTTGTTTCACCTGTTCCTGCTGATCAGCAACATGTCCAACCAACACGTCTACAAAGCGGGGATCATTTTATTTTTGGGGCCATTATTTTTAACTGTGTACCATTTTATCACGTACTTGTCCGCTTTGCGCGCGGCTCGTCGGGAGGAAGAACTGGCCACCGCGGCCTCCCACGAACGGGCGGCGTACCAGATCATTCTGGAGGGGACCAAGGTGCACGGGGAGATCAACCGCCTGAAGTCCGCCTACCCCGAGGTGGAGCAGATGCTGAGGGCGAACGACTTCGCCGACAAGATGGAGCGCTGCGTTCTGGAGATGCAGCAGTACCTGCAGGCCAAGACGATTACCCGCAAGGACGTGGAGCTGTTGGAAAGCCACTACTACTACCTGGAAAACCTGCTCGTCCTGGCCAAACAGCATCCCGGTGTGATGGAGTCCCGCGTGTTTGCGCACCGCGACGACGCTCATCCGCTGTAGCGGTCGGCGGCGGAGAAACTGATGAGAAACCAGCATAGAGAGCAAACGAGTACACGCTCTCCCGAACCGGGAGAGCGTTTTTTCGCATGGGCTGTTGCCTGCAAAACGGCTTCTTCCCGGCGGGAGGAGCCCTGGAAGTGGAAGCAAACGAAAACGGCTGAGCAGCCTCGCCGCCTGCCCAGATGAAACGTCCCTTTCCCGGGAAGCCGAAACGGGGAAGGGACGTTTTGCGTCAAACAGAAGGATGCGTGATCCCGTGGAGAGCGGCTGTTCCGGCATGTACCGGGGGCCGGGCGCCTCACCCCCCGCTTCGGCCGGGGGTACGGAAGCGTCACGCCGCTCTCCGCCGCCCCCGGCTCCAGCGCCAGGGCGGCGGAAACGGTGAAACAGTCTCGCTTGTACATCGGCTGCTGCCATCCGACGGCAGTATGAAGGCAGGTTACCCCACTTCTGACGCGAGGAGGATTCGATGATCAGGTCCTTTTCTTTGTTCGCGATGTTGTTGGCGACCATGCTGATCACCTCATTGCTTCCCCGTGCGGCCTCCGCTCCCCAGCCGGGGATCCCGGTGGTGACGGAGGCGAATCTGGCCCGGGCATGGGGGACGCTGCACGAAAAAACCTACGCGTTTCCCAACGGCGACCGCTACTGGGTCAAACGGTTGGAAGCGGGCACACACGACCAGCCGTACACGTTTTCCCTGTTCCTGCCGGGCCGGACGGGGACGTTCCGGTACATCCGGTACGCGGACGGCGACCCGCAAAAGCCCGTCTGGAGCGTCGTCAACCTGGAGGAGACGGCCCAACTGCCCAACGCGCCCGGCTTTCTCGAAACGGCCGACCGTCACGTCTGGATTGGTGCGCCGATCGTCTACCGGCCGTTGGGCAGGGGGACGATCGAAGAGAAGCGGGATCATTTTTTGCCGATAGCCGTGCACAAACAGGCGGGTGGTTTTGCGCTGGAGATCCGGATGCCGGTCCAAGCCGGATTGGTCAGCGAGATGTGGGCGCTGGAATCCAGCCATCCGCTGGTTCCCTGGGAAAGGGAGCAGTTCGCCTCCATCTGGCTGGCGCTCGATCTGCAGCGCAAGGCAAAGTGGCTGTACGACGGGTACTACTACCAATCGCCGAGCACCTATGTTCCCTCTTCCCCGGACGCGTACTGGCGCATTCCCGAAAACTACGTGCTGCGCTCCCTGCTGTTCACCGGTCAAAGCCGGGCGGCCGAGGACGTGGCGTACGTCATGCTGGATACATCGGTGCAGAATCAGGAAGCGGAGGGGTACTGGAAGACGCTTCCGCTGTCGGAATGGCTGTGGCAGGAGTACGGCATCCCGGACGGGTTTTTTGACACCCGGTTCAACACGGGCGCGGCCGAACTGATGCTGGAGGGCTGCAGGCAGTACAGGGACACCCGCTTTTGTCAGGCGGCGCAAAAGTACGCGGCCTTTTTCCGCGATTATGCGGCCCGCCACCACTTCGTCGTCGACGGCGTGAATGTCGGGTGGCTGGTGGCCGATTACGCCCACCCCGGCGGGAACCGAAAGACCCACGTTTCGCTCAATCACCAGTTGGCGGAGATCAACTTCCTGCTGAACATGTACGTGCAGTTTGGCAATCCGACCGACAGGGAACTGGCGGCGATCATGCTGAACGGCGTCGTCAATCTGGGCCCCAAGTGGGTGGCGCCGAACGGAGACCTCTACTATGCGCGATTCCCCGACGGATCGTTCGGCCGTACCGACTATCCCTATCTGACCTACAATGACCTGCGGGAGACGCAGAGGCTGTATTGGACCGTGTACGGCCGGGAAGAGCCGGAGCTCGACCGGCTGATACGCAGCAAGCGGGCGTGGATGGACGCCAACGGGGTGGTCAATCCGTTTCCGGAGTAGGCGAGCGACAGCGAGGTGCCGCGCGGGCACCTCTGTTTGTTTTTCTTTCAGCAAGGGGTTTTCTCCAGCGCAAACAGGGTCATGAAACTGAGGGCTTCCCGCAGTTCCGCCGAAAGACGGCCGGCCAGCTCGGCGGGCACGCCGTCCTTGTAGACCGGCACCTCTTCCAGAAGCCGAAAGCCGTTTTCGGCGGCCAACTGCCTGGCTTCCCACGGCATCATCGTGTTCTGGATCGTCTCTTCGCCGTACAGGCGCCGGTAGCTGTGGGCCCGCGGGCCGGCCGTGGGGCCGAGTATGCCCAGGAGCAGCACGCCGCCGGGGGTGAGCAGACGGTGCAGCTCGCGCAGGGCGGCCAGCGGCGATGGCGTGAACTCGGTCACGTTGATGCAGAGAATGCCGCCAAAGCTGGCGTCGGCAAACGGCAGCGACGAGACGTCGCCGGTCTGAAACCGGACGGGCCAATCCTTTCCGCGTACCCGTTCGTTTGCCAACCGGATCATTTCCTCGGCAATGTCCACGCCTTCCACCCGATAGCCGTTTGCGGCCAGTTTGAAGCTGGCGTAGCCGTCCCCGCAGCCGGCATCCAGTATCGGTCCCGCTTCCGGCCGGACATGCCGCATAAACATCGGCAAAACGGTGCGGCGGCTGCCCGTTTCCCACATGGCTCCGCTGCGCGCATGCCAGTCGGCGGCAAATTGATTCCACTGTTTTGCCGCCTCGACGCTCCATTGACTCATGACAATCTCCAACCCCTTTCGCAATCGACGTGTCTCCCATCGCTTTTCGGAAAAACTTCACTTCGGGCAAACTTTCTTCTTCATTGTACCAGGAGCGGCTGCAGCCGCGTACTTTATTGAATGAAAGCGTTCGCGCGTCTGCGCGTTATCCGGTGTTCTTGCGGGAGAAAACGCTTTCCATGTACGCTCATGATAACGACAAAATCATCTCAATTGATGTAACATTTTGAAAAAACAGGAGGGCGGAAGCGATGAGCAGCACCGATTTCTTTCCGATTCAAGACTGGGACTACGTGGAGTTTTACGTGGGCAACGCCAAGCAGGCCATGCACTACTTGACCAAGGCGTTCGGTTTTCGGGCCTGCGCGTATGCCGGACTGGAGACGGGTTTGCGCGACAAGGTGTCCTACGTGCTGAAGCAAAACCACCTCACCTTTGTCGTGACGGGGGCCCTCACTCCCGACGGACCGATCAGCGAGTTTGTGAAATTGCACGGCGACGGGGTGAAGGACGTGGCGCTGCGCGTCGAGGACTGCGAGCAGGCGTTTCGTGAAGCCGTCTCCCGCGGCGCCGTGCCGGTGATGGAGCCGACGGTGTTCAGCGATGAGCACGGCACGATCAAAAAGGCGGTCATCGCCACTTACGGGGACAACGTCCACTCCTTCATCGAGCGAAAACAGTACAGCGGGCCGTTCTTCCCCGGCTACGTCGCCTACGAATCCCCGGTGGAGGCGGAAGGCACCGGCCTGATCGGCATCGACCACATCGTCGGCAACGTGGAAGTGATGGACGAGTGGGTGCAGTACTACCAGAAAGTGATGGGCTTCACCGCCGTTCAAAACTTCAGTGACGAAGACATCTCCACCGAGTACTCCGCGCTGATGTCCAAAGTGATGCAGAGCGGCACCGGACGGATCAAGTTTCCCATCAACGAACCGGCGGAAGGGCGCCGCAAGTCGCAGATTCAGGAATTCCTGGACTTCTACAGGGGACCGGGCGTGCAGCACATCGCCCTCTTGACCAACGACATCGTCGACACGGTTTCCAGGCTGCGGGCCAACGGCGTCGACTTCCTCCACGTGCCCGACACGTATTACGACGAGCTGAAAGACCGGGTCGGGGAAATCGAGGAGGACGTCGATACGCTGCGCCAGCTTCGCATCCTGGTGGACCGCGACGACGAAGGCTACCTGCTGCAGCTCTTCAGCAAGCCGATCGTCGACCGCCCGACGCTGTTTGTGGAAATCATTCAGCGCAAAGGGGCGCGCGGCTTCGGCAACGGCAACTTCAAGGCGCTGTTTGAGGCGCTGGAGCGCGAGCAGGAACGGCGCGGCAACCTGTAAGCCGCATGGACCTGACGCCATGCCCCCGGACCTTCCCGGGGGCTTTTGGTATTTTCAGTCTTGCGCGACGATTCTATTGACCGGGCGGCTGCCCGCTGGCGATAATGAAAGCATCAGTTTGACCGAAAAAAGGAGGGGCGCCGATGAATTTGTCCCTGATGGTGCCGCTGGCGGAGCGGACCGCCGTGCTGGTGGTGGCCGCGCTGCTGTTTACCCGCGTCAAGGCGTTCCGCAGTTTGCTGAACCAACGGGCGACTTTCAAGGATAAAGCGGTGATGGTGCTGATCTTTTCCGCCATCTCCATTCTCGGAACCTACAACGGCATCTGGTACCTGGACGCGATTGCCAACTCGCGCGTGATCGGCACGGTGGTGGCGGGCCTTTTGGCCGGGCCGTGGGTGGGGCTGCTGACCGGGCTGGTGGCCGGCATCCACCGGTACACGCTCGGCGGCTTTACCGACCTCGCCTGCGCGATCTCCACGATCAGCGAAGGGCTGCTGGCCGGTCTCGTCTACCAGTTCCGCCGCTCCCGGGAGATTCGCTGGACGACGGCGCTGGCCGTGGGGTTCATCGCCGAATGGATGCAGATGGGCATCATCCTGCTGGTGGCCAGACCGTACGCGGACGCGCTGGCGCTGATCAAGGCGATCAGCGTGCCGATGTCGGTGGTCAACGCGCTGGGCATCGCGATCCTGATCATCATCATCGACCTCGTCAAGACGGAAGAAGACCGGATCGGCGCCCTGCAGGCCCAGCGGACGCTGCAGGTGGCGGACAAGACGCTCTCCTACCTGCGGCAGGGCCTGACCTACGAGTCGGCGAAAAAGGTGGCGGAAGAGATTTTGCGCACGACCCGGGTGGCGGCGGTGGCGATCACCGACACGAAAACGGTGCTGGCCCACGTCGGTGCGGGCTCGTCCCATCACGTCGTCGGCCAGGCGATTTCGACCAAGGCGACCCGCGAGGTGCTGGCCACCAAAGAGGTGAAGATCGCCCGCACCAAGGAGGAAATCGGCTGCCGGGAGCCCAACTGTTCGCTGCGCTGCGCCATTCTCGTGCCGCTGATGCGGAAGCGGGGGGAGATGGCCGGCGTGCTGAAGCTCTACCAGGACCGCTCCCGCAAGCTGTCGGCGGTCGACCTGGAACTGGTGCGGGGACTGGGCAACCTGATCTCCACCCAACTGGAACTGGCCGATCTGGAGCGGCAGGCGCGCCTTCTGGCCGATGCGGAGATCAAGGCCCTGCACGCGCAGATCAACCCGCACTTTTTGTTCAACGCGCTCAACACGATCGTGTCGTTTATCCGCTTTCGCCCGGAGCAGGCGCGGGAGCTGCTGATCCATCTGGGCGAATACTTCCGCCGCAACCTGCACGACTCCGGCGGCTTTGTGACGCTGGCGGAAGAGCTGGAGCACATCGAGGCCTACCTGGCGATCGAGCGGGCCCGCTTCGGGGAAAAACTGCGGGTGGAGTACGACATCGAACCGGGGGTGGACCGCTATCTGGTGCCCGGTCTGGTGCTGCAGCCGCTGGTGGAAAACGCCGTCAAGCACGGCCTGCTGCCCAAGCGGGAAGGGGGCGTCGTGCGGATCGCCGCCCGCCGCCGGGACCGGCAGACGCTGGAGCTGTCGGTGGCGGACAATGGCGTCGGGATCGACGGCGATCCGTTCGTGCCGCCGCCGCATCCGGACGGCAAGCGCCGCCTCTCCGGGATCGGGCTGTCCAACGTCCGCAGCCGGCTGCAGTCGATCTACGGCGAGCCGTACGGAATCGCGATCGAGAGTGAAAAGGGGAAGGGAACGACCTGCGTCATACAACTGCCGATAGGAGTGAAAGCGCATGCTGAAAGCGTTCATCGTGGATGACGAAGCGCCCGCCCGCGCCGAGCTTCGCTATCTGCTGGAACAATTTCCGGACGTGACGGTGATCGGGGAGGCGGCGAGCGGCGAGGAAGCGATCGAATCCATCCCCGGGGCGGAACCGGACGCCGTCTTTCTGGACATCCACCTGCACGACCGTGACGGCGTGGATGTCGGCCAGGAACTGTACGAGTCGATGGGGAAGCCGCCCGTCATCATCTTTGCCAGCGCGTACGAGATTCACGCCGTGCGCGCCTTCGAGACGGACGCGGTGGACTACATCGTCAAGCCGTTCAGCGAACACCGCCTGGAAAAGACGATCAACCGGGTCCGCCGGCTGCGCCGGCAAAGCGAAGCGGCACAGGCCCACGCCCCCCATCTGGAGGAGCGGCTGAACACCCTGCTCCAGTCCGTCCTGGCCCACCAGCAGCCGCGCCGCATCCCCGTGGAGAAAAGCGGCAAGATCATGCTGATTGATCCGAACGACATCGTCTTCGCCACGCTGGACGGCCGGTACGCCACCATTTACACCGAAGCGGACCAGTACGCCACCTCGTTTACCCTGCAGGAGCTGGAGAGCAGGCTGTCCCCGCACCAGTTTTTCCGCACCCACCGGGCCTACATCGTCAATCTGTCGAAGACGGCGGAACTGGTGCCATGGTTCAAGGGAGCGGTCCACCTGGTGATGCAGGACGCGCGCCGGACGGAAGTGCCGGTCAGCCGAAACGTGGTGAAGGAACTGAAAAAGCGGCTGGGGTTCTAATGGAAGTACCGCTCGTTCATGCGCCGTTATCGCCGTTCATGTCTTCATTTGTACTGTTCAGACAATTTCCATTCTTCGCGCTCCCCCTTCCGTGATACGGTATGGTTAGGTTTTATGTCTTTATTCATAGGCAAGGGGGAAGGACCAATGAAAAAATGGCTGCTCTCAGCCCTGATCTGGGGCGGGATTGCCGCCTTGGGCGCGATCGGATTCGGCTTTTTGGCGCTCTCCCGGGGCGAACACGTCAACTCGTTCTGGCTTCTGACGGCCGCGATCTGTACGTATGCCGTCGCGTACCGGTTCTACAGCCGCTTCATCGCGAAAAAAATCATGGGCCTGGACGACAACCGGGCCACGCCGGCGGAAGTGAACAACGACGGCAAGGACTTTGTGCCTACGAACAAATGGGTGCTGTTCGGCCACCACTTTGCGGCGATCGCCGGGGCCGGCCCGCTCGTCGGTCCGACGCTGGCCGCGCAGATGGGCTACCTGCCGGGGACCATCTGGATTATCGTCGGGGTGGTGCTGGGCGGCGCCGTCCAGGACTTCGTCATCCTGTTCGGGTCGATGCGCCGCAACGGCAAGACGCTCGGCCAGATCGCCAAGGAAGAGATCGGGCCCTTCGGCGGCGCGCTGGCGCTGGTGGGCATCCTGGCGATCATGGTGATCCTGATTGCCGTTTTGGCGATGGTTGTTGTAAACGCTCTCGCGGAATCGCCGTGGGCGACGTTCACCATTTTCATGACGCTGCCGATTGCCCTGCTGATGGGCCTGTACATGCGCTACATCCGTCCGGGACGGGTGCTGGAAGGCTCGCTGATCGGTCTGGCGCTCTTGTTCCTGTCGCTCTGGTGGGGGCAGGCGGTGGCCGCTTCGCCCACCTGGGGACCGGCCTTTACGTTCAGCAAGGTGCAGCTCGCCTGGATGATCATCATCTACGGGTTCATCGCGTCCGTCCTGCCGGTCTGGCTGCTGCTGGCGCCGCGTGACTACCTGAGCTCGTTTTTGAAAGTCGGCACGATTGCCGTGCTGGCGGTCGGCATCCTGCTGACGCTGCCGCCGCTGCAGATGCCGGCGCTGACCAAGTTTATCGACGGCACGGGCCCCGTGTTTGCGGGCAATCTGTTCCCGTTCCTGTTCATCACCATCGCCTGCGGCGCGGTCTCCGGCTTCCACGCGCTGGTGTCGTCAGGGACGACGCCGAAGATGATCGCCAAGGAATCGCACGCGCCGCTGATCGGCTACGGCGGGATGCTGATGGAGTCGGCCGTCGCCATCATGGCGATGATCGCCGCCTGCGTGCTGACACCGGGCATGTACTTTGCGATCAACTCGCCGGCTGCCGTGATCGGCGTCGACGCCGCCGCCGCGGCGCAGACGATCAACAGTTGGGGCTTTACCATTACACCGGACCAGATTACCGCGATGGCGAACGACATCAAGGAGAACACGATCCTCTCCCGGACCGGCGGAGCGCCGTCGCTGGCGATCGGGATGGCGACCATCTTCTCCGGCATCCTCGGCGGCAAGGCGTTGATGGCCTTCTGGTACCACTTTGCGATCCTGTTTGAAGCCGTTTTCATTCTGACCACGATTGACGCCGGCACCCGCGTCGGCCGCTTCATGGTGCAGGATCTCCTGGGCAACGTGTTTCCGAAAATGAAGCGGGTGGATTGGATGCCCGGCAACCTGATCGGGTCCGCCCTGATTTCGGCCGGATGGGGGTACTTCCTGCTGCAGGGCGTGATGGACCCCCTGGGCGGCATCTATACGCTGTGGCCGCTGTTCGGCATCGCCAACCAGATGCTGGCCGCGATCGCCTTTGTCGTCGGGACGACGCTCATCTTCAAGATGGGCAAGGCCCGGTACTCCTGGGTCACGCTGTTGCCGATGGCCTGGCTGACCGCCGCAACGCTGACGGCCGGCTGGCAAAAGCTGTTCCACAGCGACCCGAAAATCGGCTTCCTCTCCCATGCCGAAGCGTTCCAGAAGGCGCTTGACGCCGGCACCCTGCCCAAAGGCGTCAAGTCGGTGGAAGCCGCGCAAAAGATGATTTTCAACGACCAGATTGACGCCGTTGTCTGCGCCATCTTCATGGCGATCACCATCGGCATCATTCTGGACGGCCTTCGCCTGTGGATCAACATCCTGCGCGGCAGGCAGTATCCGCTGTACGAGTCTCCGTACGTCCAGTCCAAAGGGGACAATTACTACGACGGGAAAGGGCATCACGTGGCATGAGACGCAGGTGGAGAGCGATTCGCCAGTCGCTGCGCAAGGTACGTTCGACCATCAAGACCATCTTCGGCATGCCGGACTACGACCGCTATCTGCAGCATTGGTACGCGACCCACGCCAAACCGGGCATGTTTCCGATGACGGAGCGGGAGTACTACATGTACGCGCTGCGGGAGCGGTATGAAAAAGGCGGGGTGACGCGCTGCTGTTAGACGCGCGCGGCCGCTGGCACACAAGAGGAAACGGGAGGTCCGGCTGACGGGCCTCCCGCCGCTTTCCGGCTGTCCGGCGGCAGACAGGCGCGTCGACAACCGGGACAGACGGAACGGTGTATCCGCAGGCAAAGTATGGTACACTATAGGCAAAGTCAAGATGTGGGTGGCGATTCGTGTGCAAGCATCAACTCTGACGGCGTTGAAAGAGCTGGCCCTTCACTGCGCCCGAAGCGCGGGTGAGCTGAGCCTCGCGCGAATGAAGCAGCCGTTTACCGTCGAATACAAGACGTCCGCCTCCGACCTGGTCACCGCCGTGGACAAAGAAGTGGAAAAACACGTGGTCGAGACGATTTTGCGCCATTTTCCCGACCACGGCATTCTCGGGGAGGAGAGCACGTTTGCCGGCGATCCCCGCCAGTTTGACACGCTGTGGGTGATCGATCCGATCGACGGCACCACCAACTTTGTCCACCAGCAGATCAACTTTTCCGTCTCCATCGCCGTCTACCACAAGGGGGAGGGACTGGTCGGCGTGGTGTACGATCCTTCCCGCGACGAGATGTTTTACGCGGCAAAAGGAGAAGGCGCGTACCTCAACGACCAGCCGCTGCGCCTGGAGCGGCAGGTGAAGCTGGAAGAAGCGCTGCTGTGTACGAGCGTCTTCTGGAACAAGCGGGCGGAGCAGATCGGCATTGACCTGATCGTGAAAAAACTGGCCGGCAAGGTGCGGGGGATGCGCCTCTTGGGCAGCGCGGCACTGGAAATGGCCTACGTGGCCGCGGGAAGGCTGGACGGATACGTCAGCCTGTCGCTGAACGCCTGGGATTTTGGCGCCGGCAGGATCATTGTGGAAGAAGCGGGCGGACGCGTGACGACGATGACCGGCAGCCCGCTGCCGTTTGACCGGAAAAGCAGCGTGATGGCCTGCAATCCCGCGTTTTACGAAGAACTGCAGCATTACCTCAACCTCACGGAAAACGATATGGCGGACAATGGCGCGACATGACAAAAAACCACTGGAAACCGGTCCAGTGGTTTTTCGGTTTTTCCGGACAGCGTATCGTGACGTTTCCTACAACTGTCCTTTCTCCAGCAGCATGTGCACCGTCAGCACAAACATCGCATGGGACCAGGTGAGCGGCACCACCCAGGCGGGCTCGCCGGTCTGCCTGTCGACCTGCTCCGGCAGCAGATCGAGCGGGCTGGCGTGGGCGACGGCCCACGCCAGATGACGTTTGGCCTCGTCAAACCGGCCCTGGGCGATCCGGAACTGGGCGAGCCACAGGGTGGTGAGAATCCACGGATTGCCGCCGATGTAGCGGTCGTCTTCGTAGCGGCGGATGCCGCCGACGCCGGGGACAGCGCAGGCGCGTTCGATCGCGTCGGCGGTTCGGGCCATGCGCGGATCGGACGCATCCAGCAGGCCAAACGGCACGCTGAGACCGAGCAGACTGATGTCGTAGACCGGATCGTGCTGGACGTAATAGGAGACGTATCCCTTCTCGTCCGTCTCCGCAAAAGCGGGGAGGCCGGACTCAACGGCGCGCTGGTAGGCGGAGCGGTCCACCTGCAGCTTGAGCGCGCGGTAAAACGTTCCCCGCCGTTCGTCGTAGGCCCGCGTCAAAATGGCCTCTTTCAAAGCCTTCGCGGCTTCCTCCCAGCGGTGGGCCAGGCCGGTTTTCCCCAGCTCCCGAGCCATTGCCGCCGCGGCGGTTACGCCGGCGTGTACGGCGGCGGCGGAATACGTGTGCTCCGCGCTGCGCTCCTCCCAGAGGTCGCGGCTGGGCAGCGGCAGCCCGGTGTCGCGGTCCAGGTAGGAGAGCAGGAAGGCCGTCCCTTTTTCCACGGCCGGCCACACCTCTTCGAGAAATGCCCGGTCCCGCGTCGCCACATAGTGCTGGTGCATCCCCCAGAGGATCGAACCGCCCTCGTCAATCTGCAGCCCCCAGGAAGGGGCCAGCCGTCCGTCGTGATAGTGGCGCTGCTGAAACGAGCCGTCCGGATCCTGGGCCGTCAGCGTCCAGCGGTAGAACATCCGGGACATGCCGCTCAGACCGGCCCGGTCAAAGGCGGTCGTGATGTACGCCGCGTCCCGTCCCCAGCAGTAGCCGTAACCGCCGCAGCGGGTGAAGGCCTCGTCAAACTCCGGCGCGGCGATCACGCAGCCTGTCTGTTTGTCCGCCATCAGCCGGAAGACGAGCAGGGAGCGCTCGTAGACGCGGCGAGTCCGCTCGTCGCAGCCGGCAGGGAGGGCGGGCTGTACGTCCAGGTAGTCGTGCCAGTAGCGCACGGTCCGCTCCAGATGGTCCTCGGCCGGAACGACAAACGCCCGGCGCATGGCGTTCACCGCCTCGTCCACCCGACTTCCCGCCGTGAGATAGACAGGAATGGCGGCCGTCTCCCCCGGTTCCAGCGGGAACGTCCAGCCGAGCGCCCCGTCCGGCGCCATCGCCACCCTGGTGCCCGGCAAATACCCCCGGGACGCATGCTTCCAGGCGTCGGCGCAGGTGTACTGGGCGCACCCCAGCGGACTGGCCAGCGCAAACGCGTATTGATGACGAAAGTACACCAGTCCGTCGATGTGGGGGTCATAGGTGACGCAGTTGTACAGGCGGTTTTCCCCGATGGTGAGCGAAGCGGCGCAGAAAAAGCGGAGCCGGATCGGTTTGCGCCCCGTGTTGGTCCACTTGTACAAGCGAACCAGCAGCGGCTCGCCGGGCACGGCGAAATCGACGGTTTCCCAGCGCAGAGGCAGACTGCGGGCCGTCCCCTCCGTGCGCAGCACGTTGGTCCGCGGCAGGTACGCCTGCTCCCACCGCCACTCCGCCGGGTCGTCCGTCCAGACGGTCTCCTCGCTTTCTTCCTCCACAAAGACGCCGGCGCGCATCCGCTCCACGTGCTGCGGGAAGTCGACATGCGGCCACCAGAGGCGGTACAGCTCCCCGCTGCGCCCCAGAGCGGCCAGCATCGACGCGTTGCCGATGACGGCGTCGTTGACATACGGTTTTCCCGTGACAGGATTCATCGTGCGGTTCTCCTTCCCGTGAGGTGTCTGCCCCGATTACGCGTCCGGCTGTTTGGCCGATGAGCCGCGGACGATCAGCCGGTGGGGCAGCACGATCTGCGGCTGGGCGATCGTCTCGCCGGCCAGCTTGCGAATCAGCAGTTGGACCGTCGTGTAGCCGAGGTGATAGATGCCGATGTCCACGGTGCTGATCGGCGGATTGCTCAGTTCGGACAGCATGATGTTGTTGAAGCTGACCACCGAGACGTCGTCGGGGACACGCAGCCCCGCTTCGTACAGTTGGCGGATAAACCCGAACGCGATCACGTCGTCGATGACGACGAAAGCGGTCGGCCGCTCCGGCTGGCTCATCATCAGGGACGTGGCGTGAAAGCCGCCGGCCTGAAGCATTTCCGCCGTCATCACCCACTCCTGGCGAAACGGGAGCCTCGATTCCGCGAGCGCCCGCTTGTAGCCCTCCAGCCGATCCTCCGAGACGACCATGTCCGGCGGCCCGCTGACAAAACCGATCCGCTCGTGCCCCTGGGCGATCAGGTGGCGGGTGGCGTCAAACGCGGCCTGCACGTTGTTGTTGTTGACGCACAAGAGGTCGCTCCGCTCCAGAGAGCGGCCCAGCAGGACGAAGGGAAAGTCGTGCTCCAGCAAGAGATCCACCAGCGGGTCCGCCTTGCGGGGGGCCATCAGGATGATGCCGTCCACGCGGCGGCCGAGGATCATCCGGTTGACCGACTCCAGCTCTTCCGGGCGGCTGTTGGCCGACGACATCAGCACGTCGTAACGGGCTGAATGGGCGCAGGCCAGCATGCCGCGCAGCACTTCGGAAAAAAAAGGATTGACAAACTCCTCGACGGAACGGGGCAGGACGAGCCCGATCGTTTGCGTGCTTTTGGAAACGAGGCTTTTGGCCATGATGTTGGGGTGGTAGCCGAGCGCCTCCATCGCCTCCCGGACTTTCCGCGCCGTCGCCGGACTGATTTTCGGATGCTGGGACAGGACCCGGGACACGGTGGAAGGGGAGACTCCCGCCGCGCGGGCCACATCCTTGATCGTAACGGACATACAATCCTCCCGGTTTTTGTGCAAACGTTTGTTTTTCATCATCGTACCGGAAAAGCAGCCGCTTGTAAACCACCGAAGAGAGAAAATAGGGAATGTATCGAATTGACAGAAAAACGGCGCATGCGAAAAAGATCGGCAGAATCGCGGTGATTTTCTTACATAAAAAGGGAAAACGACCAAATTTGGCTGTTTGCAAGCGTTTTCTCGGCCGGATTGTTTCGTGTAGGATGGTAGTACACGCAAGGCGGTTCTGCCGCGTGTTCCATTCGGGGCAGTCTCTGTCACGGTCTGGTGCAATCGTTTGCATCAGCTTGTACGCAGACCCACAACGCTGGTCAAAGCAGCGGCAGTTCGCAGGCCGTGCCCCAAGCGCCGCCCTCTCGACGGGGGCTTCGCCGGAATGGGGCCGCGGCGACACGTCCGGCAGATTAACCTGTATGTCAGGAAGAGAGAGGGGTACGTGGATGAAACGCTTTTTCAGCATCTTTACCGCGATGGCGTTGGTTGGTTCGCTGTTGGCCGGCTGCGGCGGCTCCAGCGAGGCGGGCGGCTTGCAAAACGGCGGCCAGCAGGGAGGGCAGGCGCAGCAGACGGGCGGGCCGGTCACGCTGACATTCTGGACGACGATGCGAGAAACGGAGACGGTGGCGCTCAAGGAACTGATCAGCCAGTTTGAACAGGAAAACAAAGAGATCAAGGTAAACCTGGAGCTGATCCCGTTCGGCGAGGCGCAGAACAAGTTTCGTACTGCGGCGCAGGCCGGCAACGGACCGGACGTGATCCGCTCCGAAGTGGCCTGGACGCCGGAGTTTGCCAAAATGGGGCTGTTGGAGCCGCTGGACAGCTACTTCAAAGACCAGGACGACTTCCTGGAGGCGCCGCTCTCCTACAGCAAGTGGAACGGACACGTCTGGAGCGTACCGGAGGTGACCGACGCACTGGCCCTGCTGTACAACAAACGGATGCTGAAAGAGGCCGGGTTCAACGAGCCGCCCCGGACGATGGACGAATTTGCCGCAGCCGCCAAGGCGCTTTCCAACGGCAAAGACAGGTGGGGCTTTTACCACCGCCAGACGGAAGCCTACTTCTCGCTGCCGTTCGTCTGGTCGTTTGGCGGGGGGCTGATCGACGACAACCTGCAGGTGTTGATCAACACGCCGGGGGCGGTGAAGGGCATCGAGTTCGCCCTGAAACTGCGCGATCAGGATCACGCGTACCCGAAGGATCTGGATGCGGCCAACAGCTACCAGAACATGAACGAAGCCTTTAAAAAGGGGAACGCGGCGATGATCTTCAACGGCCCCTGGGCCACCTCCGACATCCTCGCCGGGGAACAGTTCCGCGATCCGAACAACCTGGGGATCGCCCCCATTCCGGCCGGACCGGACGGGCAGACCGGTTCTCCCGTGGGCGGGCACAGCCTGGCCATCTACGCCGGCTCCAAGTCAAAAGAGGCCGCCTACAAGCTGATCGCCTTTCTGACCAGCAGGGAGAGCCAGGCCAAACTGGCGAGCAAAAACGGCACGCTGCCGACGCGCAGGTCGGCGTACGACATGCCGGAGATCAAGGAGAACCGGCTGATCTCCGACTTCAAGGCGGTGATGGAAAGCGCCAAGAACCGGCCGGTGATTCCGGAAGGGGGACAGATTTTCGCGTCGTTCGATCCGGAGATCCAGGCGATCTACAAGGGCGAGAAAAAGCCGCAGGAAGGACTGGACGCGGTCGCGGGCGCGTGGAAGGCGCTGTTGGGACAATAGTGCGGATGAAAACGAATGGCCGATGCAAAGGCGCGGGAGAGGGAGGAAGGCCGATGGCTTTTCTTCCCTTCGCGCTGTCGAAGGACGCTGCTGGAAAAAGGGGGCGTGATGCGTGACAATACGCAGCAACAAGTGGATCGCCTGGCTGTTTCTCACGCCTGTGCTTGTGGTGATGGCGCTGCTGGTGTTTTATCCGCTGGTGCAGGGATTCGTCTACAGCTTTACCGACATGAACCAGTACAACATGGGCAGCAAATTTGCCCCGCCCAGTTGGAAGTTTGTCGGCCTGAACAACTACGCCGGGCTGTTTGCGTCGATGGCCAAGCCCGATTCGGTGTTTCGCGACGTGATTGCGCAGACGCTGGTCTGGACGTTTGTCAATGTCTTTTTCCATTTCGTCATCGGGCTGGGGCTGGCGCTTCTGCTGAACCGCAACATCAGCGGGCGCGGCATCTACCGGATGCTGCTGATGGTTCCGTGGGCGGTGCCGTCGTTTGTCTCCGCCTTTTCCTGGACGTGGATGTACAACCAGACGTACGGCTTGTTCAACATCGTCCTGCAAAAGCTGGGCTTCGCGCCGATTCCCTGGCTGAGCGACAGCTTTTGGGCGATGGTCTCGGTGATCATGGTCAACGTCTGGGTGGGCGTGCCGTTCATGATGATCACGCTGTTGGGCGGCCTGCAAAGCATCCCGCCATCCCTCTACGAGGCGGCCCGCGTGGACGGGGCTTCGCCGTGGAGCCAGTTCTGGAACATCACGCTGCCGCTCCTGAGGCCGGTGGCGGCGACGGCGACTGTGCTCGGCGTGATCTGGACGTTCAACATGTTCACCATCATTTTCCTGGTGACGCGCGGCGGGCCGGTCCGCTCCACGGAAATTCTCGTCACCTACGCCTACCGGGAGGCGTTCATGAACTGGAACTTCGGCATGGCCGCCACCTACGGCGTGGTGATTTTCAGCTTTCTGCTCGCCTTTACGGTGCTGTACCGGCGGCTGATCAAAGCCAACAGCGGCGAGGGGGTGTACTACTGAGATGCGCACGTCCAACTGGTGGGTGCACCTTCTCTTGATCGCTGCATCCGCGATTGCCGTCTTTCCCGTGCTGTGGATTCTCGCCACCAGCTTCAAACCGCGGGCGGAAGTGTTTTCGACCGAGCTGTCCATCGTTCCGCAGACGTTTACCTGGGACAATTACGTTCACGTGCTGACCCGTGCCGACGGCGTCTTTTTGCAGTGGATGGCCAACAGCTTCCTCGTCGCGCTCTTGACCGCGCTTGTGGCGCTGTCATTGTCCACCACGGCGGCCTACGCCATGTCCCGCTTCCGCTTTGCCGGCAAACGGGCGATCTCCTTCAGCATTTTTTTCACCCAGATGTTCCCGGGGGCGCTGTTGATCGTGCCGCTGTACCGGATTGTCAACGCGCTGGGGCTGTTGAACAGCTACCTCGGCCTGGTGCTCGCATATGCTACGGTAGCGGTGCCGTTTTGCGTGATGATGCTGAAAAACTACTTTGACACGATTCCCTACGAGCTGGAGGAAGCGGCGCGGGTGGACGGCTTGTCCCACTTCGGCGCGTTTTGCCGGATCGTGCTGCCGCTGTCGCTGCCGGGTATCGCCGTGACCGGCTTCTTCGCCTTCATCACGGCGTGGAATGAGTTTTTGATCGCCCTCACCTTTATGTCCGAACAGCGAATGTACACGCTGCCGATCGGCTTGCAGCAGTTTGTCAACCAGTTCAATTCCGACTGGCATTACATGGCGGCCGGGGCGATCATCGTCACGCTGCCCGTGCTGATCGTCTTTTTGCTGGCGCAGCGCTATCTGATTACCGGCTTGTCCTCCGGCGGGACAAAAGGGTGAAGCGACGGGAGGGGAGTGCCGTGACGACGAGGTCCTTGATCGACCACAGCATCGACATCATCCTGCGCCACCAGGCGGAGACGGGCGCCTATCTGGCATCGCCCGCGTTCGTCCATTACCGGTACGCCTGGCTGCGGGACGGGGCGTTTGTCGCCTATGCGCTGGACCGCTTCGGCCGCCATGAGAGCTCCCGCCGCTTTTACGCCTGGTGTGATTCCGTGGTGAACAAACACGCCGGCAAGGCCAAAGCGGCGATCGCCGCCGTTCGCGCGGGGTGGGCAGGCAGCGCGGCGGAGGCCAACAGGCGCTTCCTGCACGCCCGCTTCACCGTCGACGGAGACGAAGTGGCGGGAGAATGGGGCAGCTTTCAGTTGGACGGGTACGGGACGTGGCTCTGGGGGCTGGCGGAGCATGTCCGCCGCAGCGGGGAGCGGAGCCTGATCGAGCGGTTTCGCGCCTCCGTCGACCTGACGCTGGACTACCTCGGGGCGTGCTGGCAGATGCCCAACTTTGACTGCTGGGAGGAGCACGGCGACCGCATCCACCCGGCGACACTGGCGGCCGTATACGGCGGCGTGCGGGCGATGGCGGACTGTCTGCCGGAACGGGCGGAGGAGCTGAACGGCTTGGCCGATGCCGTCCGCCGCTTCGTGCTGGAGCGGGGAACGGAGAACGGCGCGTTTGTGAAGTCGCTGGGCGATCCGTCGGCAGACGCCAGCCTGCTGTGGCTGTCCCTGCCGTTCGGGCTGGTGGACGCAGACGACCCGTTGATGGTCCGGACCGTGACGCGGATCGAGCGGGAGCTTCTGGCCGGCTTCGGCGTTCACCGCTACCGGGGCGACACCTATTACGGCGGCGGGCAGTGGCCGCTTTTGTCCGCCTGGCTGGGCTGGTATTACGCGCGAAACGGCCGACACGGCGAGGCCGCGGCAATTTGCCGCTGGATCGAATCGACCCGGACGACGGACGGCCTGCCGGAGCAGGTGCAGGAGCATCTGCTCGCGCCTGACCGCTACCAGCCGTGGGTGGAGCAGGCCGGGATGCCGGCGGTGCCGCTTCTGTGGTCGCACGCGATGTACCTGGTATTGGCGGATGAGCTGAAGGCGGCGGGGCATGAAGAACAGAAAACGCGGGTACCCTGAGGGGGCCCGCGTCTTTTTTTCAGGGGGCTAAAACAGTATCAGAAAGGCGGCGACGGCCAGCACCAGGACAATCCCGATCATGGTCACGGAGGCAAAGCCGATGAAGAGGGACTTGAGCGGTTCGATGATCCACTCGACGACAAAGCGCGCCAGCGGAATTTTCCCGTCCGTCTGCCTGTTGGCCACCCGCAGAAACGCGACGAGGACGCAAACGGCGGTAAACATCAACGCGTAACGGAAGACCATGTAAAAATAGTCAGGGTAACTCACAGCCGTGCTGACATCGCCCAGCCAGCCGATCCGCTCCTGGCCGATGGGCACGAATATGACCGTCAAGGCAAATCCGATCAGAAAGCTGTAGACGGCCGTCTTGAGCAGCCTTTTCTCCACGTGCATAAACCTCCACTTTTTTACAGATAGTATAGCAAGAATATGTTTGTTTGCACATAAAAATGCTGATGTGACGCGGATTTTTTATGCTGGAACTGTATAAGTTTATCAATACTAATTAAATAAAAAATATTTTTAATATGGGGAGATTCACAAAAACTGTGATATGATACAAAACGTTAGTTGTCAGACATCTAGGAGGGACTTATATGGAGGCAGCTTTGAACACGCAGCAAGGCAAACCAAAACATCCTCCTGGCTTGTACTTGCTGTTTTTCACGGAGCTGTGGGAGCGGTTCAGCTACTACGGCATGCGAGCGCTGTTGACCCTGTATCTCACCACCGCGCTGATCAGCGGGGGGCTCGGGTTTGAAAAAAGCGTCGCCATGAGCATCTACGGATTTTTTACCGGAGCGGTTTACTTCACGCCGCTGATCGGCGGATACCTCTCCGACCGCTACCTGGGCAGAAGGCTGGCCATCACCATCGGCGGGATCACGATGGCGGTCGGCAACTTCGTGCTGTTTGCGGAACACAGCCTGTTGGGCTTGTATCTCGGTCTGGGTCTGTTGATTATTGGGAACGGTTTCTTCAAGCCGAACATTTCCACGCTGGTCGGCGAACTGTATCCGGAAAACGACAACAGACGTGACTCTGCGTTCACCATTTTCTACATGGGGATCAATATCGGGGCCTTTTTCGCGCCGCTCGTCTGCGGATATCTGGCGGAAGACCTCTTCAAGACCACGGTGAACGGCGTGGTTCAATACGGCTTCAAATACGGCTTCCTGGCCGCCTCGATCGGCATGATTATCGGCCAGCTCATTTTCAACGTGTTTGGCAATCGCTATCTCGGCGACATCGGCAAGAAGCCCGTGGGCAAATCGGAGGATAAGGCCAAGGCCGCCGCGGCCAACGCTCCGCTGACCAAAAAGGACAAACAGCGGACCGCAGTCATTATCATCATCACCTGCTTTGTGGTCTTCTTCTGGGCCGGATTTGAACAGGCGGGCAGCTCGCTGACGCTGTACACCGACAAGTTTGTGGACAAGCAGGTGTTTGGCTACGAGGTGCCGACTTCCTGGTTCCAGTCGCTGAACCCGCTGTTCATCGTGCTGCTGGCGCCGATCCTGTCCGGTTTGTGGGTGAAGCTGGCGTCCAGCAGACGGGGCGACCTGAAGATCCCGACCAAAATGGGTCTCGGCATGATCATGCTCGGCCTGGGGTACATGGTGCTGCTCCTCGCGGTCATGCAGACCGGAAGCGACGAGAACCACATTCTGAACAAAGCCAACGTCATGTTCATCGTGCTGACGTACTTCATGCACACGCTGGGGGAACTGTTCCTCTCGCCGGTGGGGCTGTCGATGGTGAGCAAGATCGCTCCCGTCAAGCTGGCCTCCCTGCTGATGGGCGTCTGGCTGGCCAGCTCGGGCGTAGCCAACATCCTGGCGGGCGAACTGGCGTCCTATACGCAGTCGCTCGGCTATCTGGAAGTGTTTGGCCTGATCGGTTTGCTGGCGATCGTGATGGGGCTCTTGCTCCTGCTGCTCTCCCGCAAGCTGGTGCAGATGATGGAATAGCATGGCGTGAGAAGATGGTGACATTGGAGGCATGGCACACGTGGAAACACGTGACATGCCTCTTTTTGCATGAAGAAAAGAGGCCAGCCGGGCAGAGCCGGTTGGCCTTCTCTTCATCGGGCACGTTTCTGCGACGGGCACTTCCGCGATTCTCAAAGCAGCTTGAACCGCCGCAAATGGTCCCACAGGCGTTCCTTCTGCAGGATTTCCTTCTGCTTCGGACCGATCAGGTCGTAGTGGGGGAACGGCGGACGGTTGTGGATATATCGGGGGTCAAGTCCATGGGCGGTGCACCATTGGGACAAGACCTCCAGGTTTCGGCATCCCACCTTGGTTACCGTTTTGACGTCCGGAAAACGCGGATCGAGCCAGTAGTGCGTCAAAAACGCAATCTCTCCCCTGGCGACCGCCTCTTTCCAGTTGTTCAGCTCTTCTCTGGTGATTCCAAATGCCACCGTGCTTCATCCTTTTCATCCATGGGTTGGTCGCTGCTGCGTGTGATGCATAACTTACAGCCGTATGTCCCGGGAGCGCTGCTGCGAGCCGTCGTGTTTCGGGGGAACAAACCCGCGCCGCACGAAAGCGGGACTACGCCGAAGTCGAACAGGGGTGTGCCGCTGCGGCGAAACGCTGGCTGTGAACGATAAATTCGGCGGTGATGGGGGAGACGCACTGCAGGCTGCGGACGGCCAGCACCAGCTCCCGCCGGATCGCCGGCTGAAGCGGAACGGCCACCACTTTCGGCATCACTTCCGGCAGGTACAGCTCCGGCAGGATCGTGACGCCGATCCACTCCTGCACCATGGACAGGATGGTGGTCGCGTCCCTGACTTCGAAGGTGACGTTGGGCGTGATGCCGTGTGCGCTCAGCAGCCGTTTGATGCAGGTGTCCTTCGGCATGATGAAGCACCGGTCGCGGATCTGGGCAAAGGTGAGAAAGGGCTCGTCCTTGAGCGGATGCTGATCGGGCAGGATCACTTTCATCTCGTCGCACAAGAGCGGAATGGTCTGCAGGTCCTTGTCGGGCATGGTGGTAAAGCCGATGTCCACGACGGAGCTGGTGATCCAGTTGTGGATCTCTTCGTGCTCCCCCTCGAACAGGACGATGTCCACCTGGGGAAACCGCCTGCGAAAGGAGCCGATCAAGCCCGGCAGCACTTTGGCGGCCACGCTGGGAATGGAGCCGATCCGCAGCACGCCTACCTCCAGTCCGCGGGCCGACGCCGCTTCCTGCTGCATGCAGGACGTGATCTGCAGGATGTGCCGCGCGTGGGAAAGCATCCGCTCCCCGATGCCGGTCGGTGTGATGCCGCTGCGGCTGCGGTGAAACAGTTGGACGCCGAGCTCCTTTTCCAGGTTGTTGATCATCTGGGAAACGGCAGACTGCGTGTAGCCGAGGGCGTCGGCGGCACGGGTAAAACTGCCGGACTCGGCAGCGGCGACAAAGACCTGCAGCTGCGCAAGCGTCATCGCGTTCACTCCGTTTCATTAGAAAAAACTTATGTTCCCTATTATAAAGCATCATTTTACTAATGCAAAAGGCGCTCGTATACTCAGGAATACAAGCATGATCAACCTGACTACCCATGGGAGGAGAGAGTAACATGCATCCCGATTGGCAGCGCATTTGCAGCGAATTCCTGGAAGCGACCTCGTACGCCCTGGGCGATCTGGAAAAGGGCTGGGCGTCGCGCTACGACTTTTCCAAACGGCCGCCCACCTATTTGCGCCACGAGGAGGCCCTCGCCCGCATTCCGTTGGGAACGCCCGACTTTCCCGCCTCTCCCGACCTGTGGCGGCTGCTGCGCGAGCGCCGCTCCAAGCGCAATTTCACCAAGACCCCGCTGACGCTCCATGAGCTGAACCTCCTGCTGTGGGGGACGACGGGCATCACCGCCGACATGGGCGATTACCAACTGCGCACGGTGCCCTCCGCCGGGGCGCTGTATCCGATCGAAACGTATCTATTGATCAACAACGTGGAGTCGCTTGACAAAGGGCTGTATCACCTGGATGTGCAGAACTGGTGCCTGGAGCTGTTGAAGCGGGAGGATGTCTCGGAGGTGGCCTACCTGTTTACGGAGGAGCAGGAGATGACCCGCCGCGCCGCGGTCAATTTCGTCTGGACAGCCGTGGTGGAGCGGACCAGGGACAAGTACAGGGAGCGGGCCTACCGCTACGTCTGGTGGGACGCCGGTCACATCGCGCAGAATCTGCACATTACCGGCAATGCGATCGGGCTGGGGGTATGTACCGTCGGGCATTGGTTCGACAAAAACATGAACGAGTACCTGGGCATCGACGGCACCTCTCACTTTTCCGTCCTGATGGCGTCGGTCGGCAAGGTGGCGGGCGGTCATTGGCTGGAGGACAGGCGGCCGGTTTGATCGGGCCGGCCGCTGCCCGCAACACATGACGGGCACAGGGGGACGCCTTCTTTTTACAGGTCAATCCCGTGCCCGGCCAGCGTCTCCCGCAATACCGCGGCCATGATGTCGTATCCGAGCACGTGCGGGTGCAGGCCGTCGTCGGCCAGTCCCTCCCGCAGCGTCACGCCGTCCGCATCGGCCAGCGCCGTGTGGTAGTCGACGTAGATGACGTTCAAGCGTCCGGCCAGGTCTTTCAGTCCGCCGTTGATGCGAACAATCAGGCGGTTGCGCTCTTCGTTCCGCGCATAGCGGTCGATCCGCGTTGGCAGGATGGAGCAGAGGATCGGCACGATGCCGTGTTCCTGTGCCGCCTTCAGCATGCTTTCGACGTCGGCGACAACCTCCTCACAGATCTGCTCCGCCGTCCTGCGCTCTTCGGGGTGCCACGCGTCCAGGGCCCAGGTGTTGTTCACCCCGATCAGGATGACCGCGTATTTGGGCTTGAGCTGCAGCACGTCGGCCGCAAACCGCCTGCGGGCGTATTCGCTCGTGTCTCCGCCAATGCCCCGGTTGACGACGACGCGTCCGGCCCGGCCGAAATAGGTGGACACGTCCCACCAGTGGGTGATCGAATCGCCGAAAAAGACCACGTCGACCGGCACCTGCTTGTGCAAAATCGCTTCGTTATGGTGGTCAAATTCCCGGCGCCGCCGGTCCGCCGCCGCCTCCACGCTGAACAGTCCGGGCCTGATTACGGATGGTCGTCTGCTCTCCACCGCCATCTCCTCCTCGTCATAATCTACGGACGATTGTACCACAGCCGCCCAGCGCCAACACGTCCGTCGGCGATCCGCACACAAAAAAAGCCCGCCCGGCTTAGAAGGGGGCTAAACGGGCGGAAACATGGAGGACGATATGTCCATCGTAGGGTCTGACACTTCTAATGGTAGGCCACAGATGTTGCGGGAAGATAGAGAAACCTTAAAGAATTTGTAAAAGTTCCGGAAGACGTGAAAAGGCTCCTGCTGTTTTTCAGCCTGCTGGCGGCTGACGCCTTCCACGCAAAAGACTCTGTGTTCCGCGAAAACACAGAGTCTTTTTTGCCGTACAGGAGCGCCGGCTGATCACTGCAGGAGCTGCAAAAACTGGCGCGTACGCTCTTCCCGCGGGCGGGTGAAGAGCTGCTCCGGCGTGCCGTGTTCCACAATCACGCCCTGGTCCATGAAGATCACCTCGTCCGCCACGTCCCGGGCAAACGCCATTTCATGGGTGACGACGACCATCGTCATGCCTTCCAGGGCCAGTTCCTTCATTACCTTCAGCACTTCGCCGACGAGCTCCGGGTCGAGGGCGGACGTCGGTTCGTCAAACAGCATCACCTGCGGGTCCATCGCCAGCGCGCGGGCGATGCCGACGCGCTGCTGCTGGCCGCCGGAGAGCTGGGCGGGGTAGTGGTCCAGCTTGTCCGCCAGCCCCACCTTGGTCAGCAGGGAGACCGCCTTGGCCCTGGCGCTGTCCGGATTTTCTTTCTTTACCGTGACCGGCCCCTCCATCACGTTTTGCAGGGCGGTCATGTGCGGGAACAGGTTGTAGCTTTGAAACACCATGCCGGTTTGCCTGCGCAGCCGGGCAATCTCCGCCTTGTCCACCTTGCCCCGGGCGGAGAAGTCCAGCTTTACCTCGCCGATTTGGACGCTGCCTTCGGTCGGCAGCTCCAGCGCGTTGAGGCAGCGCAGCAGGGTGGTTTTGCCTGAGCCGGATGGCCCGATGATGACGACCACCTTGCCTTTTTCCACCGTCAGCGAGACCCCTTTTAACACGTGCAGGTCTCCAAAGCGTTTGTGAAGATTCGAAATGACGATCATCCAACATTCTCCCCTTCTAGGCGACGTAGCGGTCCAGCCTGTTTTCGATCCGGTCCTGAATGAAGGAGAGGACCAGGCAGATCAGCCAGTAGATGAACGCGGCTTCCGAGTAGACCAGCAGCGGTTCGTAGGTGGTGGCGGTGATCTCCTGCGCCTTGCGGAACATCTCCGGCACCAAAATGGCTGCGGCCAGCGACGTGTCTTTCACCAGGCTGATGTACGAGTTGGAGAGCGGAGGCACCGAGACGCGGGCGGCCTGCGGCAGGATGACGCGCTGCAGCGCCTGCCGGTAGGTCATCCCCAGCGAATAGGCGGCTTCCCACTGTCCCTTGGGGATGGACAGAATCGCGGCCCGCACCACTTCCGACGCGTACGCCCCGACGTTCAGGGAAAAGCCGATCACCGCGGACGGAAACGGGTCGATGGTCAGACCCACGCTGGGCAGCCCGAAAAAGATAATGAAGAGCTGCACCAAAAGCGGCGTGCCGCGGATGATGGAGACGTAGGCGCGGGCGACGGCCACCAGCGGCTTGCTGCCGGAGATGCGGGCCAGCGCCGTCAGGATGGCGATCACCAGGCCGATGGCAAACGAGATGATGGACAGCGACAGCGTATACGTCAGCGCTCCTTTCAACAGGGGAAGAAACGAGCTCTGCGCGATCTCGATCCATCTGTTCAGGCGTTCGGGATTGTCGAACAAGCTACTTGGAAACATCTGCACCAAACCATTTCTCCGAGATTTTTTGATACGTGCCGTCGTTCATCCTGTCGTCCGGCGCCGTGTGGAACGCGTCCACAAGCTCCCTGCCGCCTTTGCGGAACACGAAGCCGTTCCTGGCGCTGTCCGGATGCTTGACGACGATTGTGATCGGCGTGTCCGGCTTGTGCTTCCGAAAGTCCAAGAGGGACAGGCCGTCGTGATGAGGACGCCCACCCGCCTGGAGACAAGCAGGTCGATCGCCGGTTGAAGCTGACACCCCTTCCACGTCAAAGCCGGTCAGCTTGCCCGACGGGTCGTGGAACATAAAAGGGGATACACACAAAAGCAGGGGAGATGAGTGCGGAAAACCATCGTGTTTTCGTGAAAAATCCCCCTGAAACGATGTGACGGGTTGCGATGTTGAGACCATACTAAAAGGGTTTGGCCGTTTTGTCAACGTGCCGGATTCCGCTCTGTCGCAAACGGGATGGAGGCCGGTAAAGCCTCGCCGTTTCTTGGGTGTAAGAAGAAAAGTGGCCGACCTCCGTCCGACCGGAATCAGAGGCCGCGCCACTTGGCAGAGGCAACCGGGTTATTGGCTGATGTCTTCGCCAAACCATTTTTGGGAAATCTGCTTCAGCGTACCGTCCTGCTTCATGCTCTCCAGCACCTTGTCGATCTCCTGCACCAATTCGTCGCTGCCTTTGCGGAACATGAAGGCGCACGGGACACCTTCCTTTTTCACCTTGACGATCTTGATCGGGGTGTTCGGCTTCTGTTTCAGGAAGTCGAGGACGGACAGGTTGTCGTTGATCACGACGTCGACGCGCTTGGTGGCGATCAGGTCGATGGCGTTGTTGAAATTGTCGACGGCGACGATTTCGGCGCCCAGTTCACGCGCCATGTCGGCGTAGTTGCTGGTCATCGACTGGCCGGCTTTCAAGCCTTTGATGTCTGGAAAGTCCTTCACCGTCTTGTTGTCCTTGTGCGTCACCAGCACGGCCCGGGAAACGGAGTACGGCTTGGAAAAATCGTATTTTTCCTGGCGCTCCTTCTTGATGCCCACCTGGTTGGCGATCACGTCAAAGCGCTTGGCGTCGAGGCCGGCGAACATGGCGTCCCACTGCGTCTCCTGGAAGACCGGCTCCACGCCGAGCCGTCTGGCCACTTCGGTGATGACGTCCACGTCGTAGCCGGTCAGTTTCCCCGATTGATCGTGGAACGTAAACGGGGCATAGGTGCCTTCCGTGCCGATGACCAGTTTGCCTTCCGCCTTTACTTTCTCCAGCAGGTTTTGCGGGGCGGCCTGGCCGGCGGAAGAACCGGATTGTTCAGGATGGGCGGGCGTTGTGGAAGTGCCGCAGCCGGTAATTCCGAGTAACAAACTAGAAATTAATGCTGCACAAACCCATTTTTTCATCGAGAAACCCCCACTAAGTTGATATGAATTTCATGGTTCATACTAAAAGGCTTTGCCCGATTTGTCAATGACCAGAAACATCCGGCCTCCCTTCTCTTTTTTTAGGATAACCAAAAGGCATGAAGGGTGATGTCTGTGTGACCACAATGGCTCGGCCAGGCGCCGCCCGGCGGTGAAGTTCGTGGTTGAGTCTGCACACGAAGAGGCGTACAATAGGAACGAAGCTGAAAGAGCCCCCCTTTCCCGGAAAGCGGGGGCTGATTCTTCTGGCATCATCGCATCATCGAAAAACGGACCTCCGGCGGCGCTCGTGGCGATATGGCGCCGGAGAGAAAAAAGGAGATTTCACGATGCTGAACGACTGGCGCATGTATACGGACGAAACCGGTACGGAGCAAAACCACACGGCCTGGCACGAGGTGCTGAAGGCGATCGCCCAACTGGACGGAACGACCCGGACGCTGGTGCACGCCGCGTACGGCGACCACGTGGATCTGGTGGTGGCCGGCGGGAATCAGGGACTCGTCCTGGTCCAGTGGAAAGAACACGAGCCGGTCGAGCGCCATTACGTGCTGGCGCAGGACAAGCCGCCGGCCGTCATGACGACACTGACGATCGAGGGCAGCGAGGTGGCTTTTCCCGCCGCCTGGTGCGTACCGCTGGAACAGGCGATTCCCGTCTGCGGCGACATTTTGCGCACCTGCGAAAAAGGGGAACCGAACGGCCTCTCCTGGCAGCCGGTGGAGATGTAGAACCGGGAAGAGGCACCGGAGGTCGTCGAAGATGGAAATAAACACGCTCATCCAATCGATCCTGGTGATGGCGGCGATCATCGGCATCGGTGCGGCGATCGGCTGCCGACAGCCGCTCGCGGCCGATTCCCGCCAGCTCCTGATCACAATCATCGTCAATGTGGCGATGCCCTGCATCATTTTGGACGGGGTATTTCAAACGCCGATTGACGACCGCCTCATGCTGCAAATTTTCGCAATATTCGCTGTTTCCGTGCTATTGAATTGTCTCGGCATTCTGATCGGCTGGCTGGGGGCGCGGACGCTGCCGCTGTCTGCCAAAAAGCGGCGTGAACTGGCTATTCTCTCCGGCTTGGGCAATACTGGATTTATCGGCCTTCCGCTGTGCGCCGCCCTGTTCGGGCCGAAAGGGGCGGTGCTCGCCGCCGTCTTTGACGCCGGGCTTGATTTTGTCATGTGGACCGTGGCGGTGATGATGCTGCAGGAGAAAGGGACCTTCTCGCTAAAGGGACTGAAAGCGATGGTCAACATTCCGATGATCGCCATCGTCGCCGGTCTCGGCTTCGCGATGTCCGGCCTGACGCCGCCGGAACCGGTGAAGCAGTTGGCCGCCGCGCTGGCCCGGCTGGCTTCGCCGCTGGCGATGCTGTACATCGGCATGCTGCTGCCGCTCCTCTTGCGCAGCAAGCCGCAGGTGTCCCTGCCGCTGTTGGGCGTGCCGATCACGTTCAAGCTGTTTGTGTTGCCGCTCTCGGCGGCGCTGCTGTTGTCCGTGCTGCATGTGGACGCGGAGATTACCCGCGTCGCGGTCGTCCAGGTGGCCATGCCGACGGTGGCGATGGCGTCCATCCTGTTCGCCCGGTACGCGGCCGATGAGGAGATGGGCGCAATGACGACGGTCTTTTCCACGCTGCTCGCGCTCTTGACGATTCCCGCCGTGCTGATGGTGGGCAGTTTGTTGATCCGCTGACCGCGGTCGGATCGGTTTTGGATTATCATGAAACATTTCCCATCTCCATGCAGTCATACAAGGTGAACAGCAATACAGGATGTAACAGATTGGAGGAATTGCGCATGAAATGGAAGAAGGCTGTGGCCTGCGCCGTCGGGCTGCAACTGCTCCTCGCCATTCCGGCCGGGGCTGCCGTGAACGCCAAGATCACGGTGAACGGGCACGCCGCGCAGTGGAAGCACGAGGCCATTACCGTGAACCAGCGGACCTACGCGGCCGCGGCGGATGTGAGCGGGATTCTGCAAGCCGCCTGGCAGGTGGAGGGCGATACAGGGGTGCTGACGCTGCCGTCGAACAGGACACTTGCTTTCAAGCTGAACACCGACGAGGCGGCCGTCGACGGGAAGTGGACCACGATCGAGCACGGAGCCCGGCAGTACAACGGCACCGTCTATCTGCCGCTCCGCTGGGTGATCGAACAGGCGGGGCTTTCGATCCGTTGGAACCCAAGCACGAAGGAGGTGGATATCGTGAAGCCGAAAGGAGACGATGATGCGTTCAAGGTGCTCGAGAACGCGCTTTTGAGCGCAGAGGAAAAAGCGTTTGTCCAGAAGGTGAAGGAGCAGCGGGGCGTACACAAGCTGGGCAGCCTGTACGTGATCGCCCTCGGCCAGGCGCCCAATCCCGGTTACGGATTGAAGGTGACCGGTACGGAGTGGAGCCTGGAACAGCTCAAGGTGTACGTCAAGCAGACCAAGCCGGACCCGGGCAGGATCTACGCCCAGGTGATCACCTACCCGTATCTGATCGCCCGGGCGAAACTGCCGCCGAACACGACCGTCCAGTTTTACGATGCCGATACGAAACAGCCGCTGTTTCAACAGCAGAAGAACAGCCAGCCGGGCCGATGAGGGCCTGGCTTTTTGTTGCCTTTCCCACCCGGATGCTGTAAAGTAATAAGATAGAAAAGATTGGTACGATCATCCTGGGGAAGGAGGTGCAGGTACGTGTTTGGTGCCGTTCAAGCGTGGTTTGTGGTAGAAGTTACCAGCATGACGCATGAGGGAATCCGCCAAGGGGGTAGTCTGCCCTTTTTTGGTCATACAATTGAGCGGAATCAACCAAGGCGTACCATGCATCGATAACCCATCGACTGTCCGATTGCGCGACGATGCCGCAGGTGTAGGCCTGCGGCTTTTTTGCGTCCAAAAAAGGCCGGCCGGAGAGCGTGCTGCCTGGAGCAGGAGGCGTTTCCAACGTTTCCGGGCGGGAGCGGGCCCGCTTGGCCGGACCTGTCTGTCGGGCAGGGCGGTGGCACAACCCCAAGGAGGCGTTTTTCCATGATCATCATCGCGACCCAACACGTGCAAAAGTCGTACGGAGCGGACCCCGTGCTGCGGGATGTCACGCTGGAGATCAAGGCGGGCGAGCGGGTCGGCATCGTCGGACCGAACGGCGCGGGCAAAACCACGCTGTTCAAGCTGCTGGCCGGTCTGGAGCAGCCCGACACGGGAGAGGTGTTCCGGGCGAAGGGCATCCGCTGGGCCTACCTTCCGCAGACGCCGCAGTACCCGCCGGAATGGACGGCGCGGGACGTGATCGCCAGCGCCTTTGGCGACGTCCTGGCGATACAGGAAGAGATGCGCTCACTGGAGCGGGAGATGAGCTGCGTCGGTGAAGCGGACCGAGAGCTGGAGCGGCTGATCGGGCGCTACCAGGCGCTGCAGTCCGAGTTTGAGCGGCTGGACGGCTATCAGTGGGAAGCCCGCATGGCACAGGTGACGGACGGCCTGGGCCTCTCCGAGGGATTTCTGTCCACGCCCTTTGCGCGGTTGAGCGGAGGGGAGCAGACCAAGACGGGACTGGCCAAACTGCTCTGCCAGCAGAGTGACGTTCTTCTCCTGGATGAGCCGACCAACCATCTCGACCTGGAGGCGATGGAGTGGCTGGAGGGGTTTTTGCGCGACTATCCGGGAACGGTGCTGTTGATCTCGCACGACCGCTGCTTTCTGGACGCGGTGGTCAGTTCCATCTACCACCTCGACGGAGGCGTGGCGGAACACTACATCGGCAATTACAGCGCTTTCGTCAAAGAGCGGGAGGAGCGGCTGCTGCGCCAGTTTGCCGAGTACCAGGAGCAGCAGAAAAAGATCAAAAAGATGCAGGAAGCGATCAAACGGCTGAAGGAGTGGGGCAACCGTTCCAATCCGCCCAACGAGGCGTTTCACCGCCGGGCGAAAAGCATGGAAAAGGCGCTGGACCGTCTGGAGCGGATCGAACGGCCCCGTCTGGAAGCGGAGCGGATGGGCCTTGCGTTTCATAAGGCGGAGCGGAGCGGCGAAGAGGTGCTGGTCGCGGAGGGCGTGAGCAAGTCGTTCGGGGAGAAGCGGCTGTTTGACGGCGCCTCCCTTCTGCTGCGCTACGGCGAGCGAAAAGCGCTCCTCGGCCCTAACGGCTGCGGCAAGTCGACGTGGATTAAGATGATGGTGGGTGAGCTTCCGCCTGACGAGGGAGCGGTGCGGATCGGAAGCAGAGTCAAGCTCGGCTATCTCTCCCAGCGGGCGCTGGAGGGGGACCAGGAGCGGCGGGTGATCGACGTGTTTCGGGAGACGGCGGCCGTCTCCGAGGCGGAAGCGCGTCACCGGCTGGCCAAGTTTTTGTTTTACGGCGAACAGGTGTTCAAGCGGATCGGCCAGTTGAGCGGCGGGGAGCGGATGCGCCTGCGGCTGGCGCAGTTGATGCACCAGGACGTCAACCTGCTGGTGCTGGACGAGCCGACCAACCACCTGGACATTGAGGCGCGTGAAACGCTGGAGGAGGCGCTGGCCGGCTTTCAGGGATCGCTGCTCATCGTCTCCCACGACCGGTACTTTTTGCAAAAGATGGTGGACGGCGTCTACTGGGTGGAAAACGGCCGGCTGGTCCACGACGAGGGAACCTTTGAAGAGGCGTGGGAAAAACGAAGACAGCGGCGCAGCGGGGCTGGCAGCCGGACGGCGGAGAACACGCGGAAAGCGGGGGAGCCGCTGCAAAGCGAAAAGCGGCCGCATGCCGAAACGATGCCGCACACGATGAAACCGGCCGGTTCCGGCCCGGATGCGGCCAGCTCCCGCAAGCGGCCCAACCCGTACAAGCTGGCGGAACTGGAGCGGGCGATCGCCGAGCGGGAAGCCCGGCGGGATGAGGTGATGGCCCTGCTGTCCGGCGGCGAGACGGACTACCGGAAACTGATCGGCTGGCAGCAGGAGCTGGAGCGGTTGACGGAGGAGATCGACGCCCTGTACCGCGAGTGGATGGAGCGGCAGGAGAGCTAGCCGGGAGAGCAGGCAGGAGAAAATGTGTCCCCCTTGACGGGACGCAACGGTATAAGTTACCATTATATCGACAATTGATATATTTTGGAAAAAGGCAAACCTATTGAAAAGTAGGGACGCAAAGCTAAGGGCCTAAGGTAACTTCGTTTACTATGGCAGCCGGTTGCCAATCTGTTTTTTTTAAGCCTTCTTGCCCTTTTAGCAGGAAGGCTTTTTTGTTTTTTGGCAGAAAAAGGGGGTGAGACCCGAATTTGGCAGGGATTGACGAGAGTCAAGGATGAGTGGCAACCGTAATCATGAAATCTGGAGGTCTGAAAAGTGGCAGCAAGACATGCAGTTGACAATGAGCAAGTTCATCATGCAATTGTTGTAAAACACAAGAACGTAGCCAAAAATGTGAAAATCACCACATTATTGCTTACATTATTTGTCGTCACATTGGTTTCCGTCGGATATCTTTCCTTCACCGCCTTGAACAACATGGCAGCGTTCAGCCAGGACATGGACGATCTGTACGAGAAAAACATGCTCAAATCCCTTGCACTGAAGCAGTTTGAAACGGACTTTTACAGCATCAGGCTTGAATCCGCAAAACTGTTGTTTGCCAATCGCTATGATCAAAATGTGGTACAGTCGATCGAAACCCAAAAGTCCAGCGCAGGCAGCATCCTCCACGTTCGGAATCATGAGATGAGCGAGGAACAGAGGGCCATTATTGACGAAATCGACAGGAATTATACCCGTTATCTGGAAGCAGTGGACTCGTTTATCGGCAGATTGAAGTCCAACGTGGCAACGACGGAAGAAGAGAGAGCCCAACTCACCCAGTATGCTGACGCTGTTCAAACCAATATCAACAAACTGGTGACCTTGCAGGCGGATGAGGCGAAACAAGTGGTGAATCAAGCCGACGGGGAATACCAGCAGGCGAAAAACCTGTTTATTGGATTTGCTGTCGGAATCGCCGTGATCGTTGGTGGCCTGACGCTGCTCCTGACAACACTGATGAAAGGCTCCATGGCTCAGATCAACAGCGTCCTGGCAAGGCTCTCGGCATATGACTTCACCGTTTCGCTGGAAGCGGAAGGCAAAAACGAATTTGCCCAGATGAACAGGTCGTTGGTAGTGGTCATCGACAACATGAAAAAAGCATTGACAGAGGTAAAGAGCAATTCGCATGAAGTGACGGATCATTCCCGAAACCTGGCGGCTGTTTCGGAGGAAATGTCGGCATCCTATCAGGAGCTTGCTGCGACCATGCAGCACGTAGCAGCGGGAGCGGCCACTCAGGCCCAGGATTTGTCCGAGATTGTCGGGGCTCTGTCGCAGTTGACCAGCAACATCGAACATGTGTATCAGGAACTGCAAAACGTCAAGGACGAAACCGAAACGGCTGAGAACAAAGCCCATATCGGAAAAGAAGAAATGGATAAGCTGGTCACCTCCATGGAGGAGATCAAACAAGCCATTGGAGTCGTTGTCAAGAAAGTGGGGATTCTGACCGACTCGGTCAAGGAGATCAGCGGCATTACCGATATCATTTCCGGCATATCGGACCAGACCAACCTGCTGGCGTTGAATGCGGCCATTGAAGCGGCAAGAGCGGGAGAAGCAGGCAGAGGGTTTGCGGTGGTGGCGGAAGAAGTCAGAAAACTGGCGGAAGAGTCCAGGCAGCATACCAATACCATTCTCCAGTTGGTCGAATCGATCCACAACGATACGGATGAAGTGATCAAAACGTCCCAGAACGTGGAAGCCTCCGTCATGGAGCAGGTGACATCGGTGGAAAATACGGTAAAATCCTTTGCGGATATCCTGGCTTCCGTCGAAAACATCGCCCCTCTGATGAAGAAGACGTACATGGCCATGGACGAGATCGTGAAGTTCAAGGATATCGTGATGGAACGGGTGGAGCAGGTAAGCGCCGTTACAGAGGAAAACTCGGCGACCACGGAAGAAGTCGCAGCCTCTTCCGAAGAACTGACCGCATCGTCGGAAGAAGTGGCGTCCACCGCTCAACAATTAAGTGAAATCGCCACGGGCTTGATGGAAACGGTAAACAGGTTTAAAGTGTAGCTTTCTTCCTGAAACGAAAGGGAGTGTGTCGATTACGATTCCCGTATCGATGCACTCCCTTTTGTCATGGAGCGGGGAAGCCCCGGTCAAGCCCGGGCCTTCCCCGTTTTCCCCCGGGCGTTCGATTACGAAAGGATGGTGGGCATCCTACGCTTGGGCGCTGGGCTCCGGCAGCCTGCGGTAGCGGGCGCGGAACAAGACCAGCATGACGACCATCAATACGCCGCCGACGATGAACGGACCGCTTTGGTACCATCCGTAGACGGCGCCGCCGGCCAGCGGACCGAGGATGCGTCCAAGGCTGTCCATGGAGCTGATCGTTCCGCTGGTGACGCCCTGGCCCTGGGTGGTCCGCTGCGTAATCATCGCCGTTCCGGTGGCGCGGATCATGCCCTGCCCCGCTCCGAACAGGGAGAGCGTGAGCGCCAGCGTCCAAAAATTGGCGGCCAGCGGGATGGCAAAGAAACCGATGCCGTACAGGATCAGGCCGATGGTCAGGACGAGCGGTTCGCCCATCCGCTTCACCATTTTGCCGATCAGTCCCCCTTGGACGAAGGCGGAGATGATCCCCATGACGAGAAACATGTAGCCGAGGTCTTTCGATGAGTAACCGTACAAATCGTTTATGTAGAGGGCAAATGTCGTCTCCAGGCCGGAAAAGGCAAACGAGACGATGAACATGATGCCGTACAGGAGCGAGAGCGGTCCAAACAGGGCGGCCAGCGGATTGCCCCGCTTGTCCCGGGAACTGCCCGTCCGCTTCTCTCGCGGCAGGCTTTCCGGCAGCGCAAACAGAATGATCAGAAACGTCAACAGCGCCACCCCGCCCGAGACGAAAAACGGAACGGCAAAGCCCCACCCGCTCAACAGGCCGCCGAGGACGGGACCAAACACGAAGCTGAGGCCGACTCCGGCGCCGATCACGCCCATTCCCTTCGCCCGTTCTTCGGGCGGAAACAGGTCGGCCACCATCGCCGTGACCGTCGGCATCGCGGCGGCGGAGACAATCCCGCCGATGATGCGGTAAGCCAGCATCGCGGCATAGCTCTCGGCCAGGCCAAACAGGATAAAGGTGACGGAAAATCCGAACAAGCCAAAGGCGATCAGCGGTTTTCGGCCGATCCGGTCGGACAGCATGCCCCAGATGGGGGCGAACAAGAGCTGCATGATGTTGTAGCTGGCAAACAGAATGCCGATCTGCAGCGAAGAGGCGCCGACGTTTTCGGCGAAATACGGGAGAATCGGTATGATGATGCCAAAGCCCAACATGGTGAGGAAGGCGACCAGGAACAGGAGGGCAAGGTACTTCTTTTTCACGCGAACCATACCTCTTTCCACACAGTTTGTCATGCTGTTTCCACCTTACGGGATGGTTTTGTCGAAGTCAAGCGATTCACCGGGACGCCGCCCCGCCGGCGTGGTATAATAACAGGAAGTCACACATCGTTTTGAAATCCGCGATGTATCCGCACATGAGGGGTTGTCAATCATGTCTACTGCAATGATCTACTACCTGGCCTGGGAAGAAGACGACTGGCTTGACGAACTGCTAGACCGCTTTCCCGAGCTGAACGCGCTCGTGCCTACGGCCAAAACGTTTCAGATGATACAGGAGCTGCGCCGGACGGGCGAAGTGGAGCGCTGCGTCATCGTCCTCAACGCTGCTGCCGAACAGGAAAAGTGCCATCAGTTTTTACGGCTGCTGGCGGAGGACGAGCAATTGTCCCGCGATCCGCTGTACATCGTCGGGCTGAAACCGGATGAGGAGGCCGCCTGGCAGGAAGCGTACCCGCACGCGAACATTGTCGTCATCACCGGGTTTGCCGTCGAGTTTGACTACGATGCCGTGCTTTCCCGCATGGCGGCCGATTTGGAGGGAGTGCGTTGAAGGAACAGCCGGGCGACTTTGACCTGAGCGCGTTTTTGCAGCGATACGGTCTGTTTATCTACACGGGCGATCCGGAGGGCGACCTCCTTTTGATCGAAGACGAAATCCGTGAACTGTACCAGCTCGGCGTAATCGACAAGGAAGAGATGGTGCAGGCGCTGGCCGCCCTGCGCAAGCGGCGCAAGGCATAGGGGAATCCTTCAGAAAACAGTCTCGTGCAGACTGTTTTTTTCTTATGGAAAAGGGCACACGCTTGAAGGAAGGGCCTCTCTGTCCGATCCCCCCGGCAATCTTCAGAAATTCTTAAGCGTTTCCCTCTCTTTTTGCTAAGGTTTCCGCGATAGGATAGGGACAACAAAGAGAGGGAGTGACAGGAATGATGAAAGGCACGTCTGAACGAATAGGCATGCCGACGCCGGGCCGGGGGCCGATTGCGGACGGGCTGCTGTTTGCCGGCAAGTTTTTGCGCTCGCCCCGGACGGTCGGCAGCATCATGCCCAGCTCCCGCCAGCTTGCCCGGCGGATGCTGGCGCCGATCGACTGGACGACAGCGACGGCGGTGGCGGAGTTGGGGGCGGGGACGGGCGTGTTTACCCGGATGATCCGCGAGCGGAAACAACCCGGCTGCACGGCGCTGATTCTGGAGAAGGACGACGGGATGCGCTGTCAGTTGGCCGCGCGCTATCCGGAGCTGCATGTCGGCGGGGATGCGCGGGAGCTGACCCGGATCATGGAGAGATGCGGCATCAGACAGTTGGACGCGGTGGTGTGCGGGCTGCCGTTTGCCAATTTTCCGCAGGACCTGCGGGACGCCATCATGGACCAGGTGGAAGCGGCGCTGAAGCCCGGGGGCGTGTTCGTCTGTTTCCAATACTCGCTGCAGATGAGAAAGCAGTTGGCGGCGCGGTTTGGCCGCGTGGAGATCCGCTTTGTGCCGCTCAATGTTCCGTTTGCGTTCGTCTACGTCTGCAGGAAGCGGGGGAATCACGATGCCGGCTGACTTCCTGACGCAGATGGTGGAACAATACGGGTATCTCGCGCTGTTTTTCTCCTTGTGGCTGGGCATTGTCGGCATGCCGATTCCCGACGAAATGATCGTCATGTCGGCTGGGGCCCTGACCGCCCAAGGGTGGCTGGAACCGCTGCCGGCGTTTGCAGCCGTCTATCTGGGCGTCGTCTCCGGATTGTCGCTCGGGTACGTGCTGGGGTATCGCGTAGGTGCGCCGATTCTGCAGTGGGTCGTCCGCAAGTGCAATGGCCGGCGCTATCTGGCCAAAGCGGAGCGGCTGATGGAGCGGTACGGCAGTTGGGCGCTCTGCCTCAGCTACTTCTTTCCGGTCGTGCGCCATCTGGTGCCGTATCTGGTGGGCATCCAGCGCATGCCGCTGCGCCGCTACGCGATGTACACCCTGCCCACCGGATTCGTCTGGACCTTCAACTATTTTTGGGCCGGCCGCCTGTTTGGCCGCCACCTGGACGCGATCGCCCAAGGCGTGCAGACGTACGGCCGGATTACCTTGGCCGCGCTCTTGTGCATCGGTGCGGCGTACTGGCTGATCAGGCAGCGGCGCTGGGCCGTGTCCGTCGAAACAGAAGCAACCACGGGAGGAAATGAGAGTGGAGGAAATCACTGTACTGGTCGTGGATGACGACGAGGAGATCCGCAACCTGATCGCCATTTACCTGCAAAACGAGGGGTACCGCGTGCTGAAGGCGGCCGACGGCTTGGAAGCGCTGGAGGTCCTGAAGCAAAACGAGGTGCACCTGCTCGTCCTGGACATCATGATGCCGCGGCTGGACGGCATTCAGGCCTGTCTGAAAATCCGCGAAGAACAGCACATGCCGATCATCATGCTCTCCGCCAAATCGCAGGACATGGACAAGATCTACGGCCTCAGCACCGGAGCGGACGACTACATGACCAAGCCGTTCAACCCGTTGGAGCTGGTGGCCCGCGTCAAGTCGCAGCTGCGGCGATACCTGCGGCTCAATCAGGGATACACGGCCCGGGAAGACGAGATCGAGATCGGCGATTTGACGATCAACACGGCGACGCGCGAGGTGAAAGTGAACGGCCGGGACGTGAAGCTGACGCCGACCGAATTTGCCATTCTGGAGCTCTTGGCCCGCAATCGGGGCGTCGTATTCAGCACGGAACAGATCTACGAGCGGGTGTGGAAGGAGCCGTTTTGCCAGTCGGACAACACGGTGATGGTTCACATCCGGAAAATTCGCGAAAAGATTGAGGAAGACACGCGCAAGCCGCGATACATCAAGACCGTGTGGGGAGTGGGGTATAAAATTGAGAGCGTTGTTTAGATGGCTGTCGCCGTTTTACGTGACTCGCCGCCTGTACCGCTGGACGATGACAGTCGTTCGGCGCGCCGTGGAACACTTTCGGCGGAGCCTGCGCCTGCAGTTGATCACCACCTTCGTTTTTTGCCTGCTGGCTGCCCTCCTGGCGGCGAGCCTCGCCCACGAGATGACCGAGAAGCTGTATTTGCGGCCGTACGTCGACTACAGCCAAAGCATGGAGCGGATGGACTGGGATACAAGGCGGCTGGCCTCCATAATCCGGGAGCAGAAGGTAACGGACAAAGCGGCCCTGCAGCAGATGATGAACAACTTCGAGCAGGATGTCGGGCTGCGGATGCTTTTGGTCAACCTGGACGGCAAGGTGGTGCTCAAGTCCGCCAAGGCGACGGAGAGCCAGGTCGATTTGTACAGCGTCATCAGCAGGGCGATGGAGCTGCGCCTTGATCGCGACCGGTACCGTCCCCAAGAGTTTGTCGCCTTTTACCCGGTGGAGCTGGCCGGACAAAAAGGCTACCTGATCGCCCGCGGCATGCCGGAGGCGAGCATCCGCTATGAGAGCACCGGCGTCAACATGATTGCTCTGCCCGTGTTTTTGATCGTCTTATTTTATCTGTTTTACCGATTTACCAAGCGGAAAACAGGCTATATCGAGGAATTGGCCGACAGCCTGCTCGTCATCTCGCAGGGCAAGCTGGATCACCGCGTCGAGGTGCGGGGCGAAGACGAACTGGGCTCGCTTGCCCGCAACATCAACCGGATGGCGGAGGAACTGCAGGCGAACATCGAACGGGAGCGGCAGGCGGAGAAGACCAAAAACGAACTGATCACCAACGTCTCGCACGATTTGCGCACGCCGCTCACCTCGGTGCTCGGCTACCTGCGGCTGCTGAAAGACCATCCCGCCGGAGGACCGGATCAGCAGGAGTACACGCGGATCGCCTATGAGAAGGCGGAACATCTGAAGCGGCTGGTGGAGGATTTGTTCGAATACACCACGCTCAGTGGCCAAGGAGTCCAGCTCTACCGGCAGACCATCAGCATGAACGAACTGGTGGAGCAGTTGGTGGAGGAGTACGTGCCGCTGGCGGAAGAACAGCAGCTCAGCTTTTGCAAATCGCTGCCCGACGAACGGCTGTACGTCAGCGTGGACCCGGAAAAGTTCGTGCGCGTGCTGGAGAACCTGTTCAGCAACGCGATCAAGTACGGCAAAAAACCGGGCAGCATCGACGTGACGCTCGCCCGCGAGGCAGGCGGCATCCGCTTGTCGGTGGCCAACAGGGCGGACGAGATGGCCCCGGAGGCGCTGAACCGACTGTTTGAACGCTTTTACCGGGTGGAGCAGTCCCGCTCGCGCAAGACAGGCGGCTCCGGGCTGGGGCTGGCGATCGTCAAGAGCATCGTCGAACTGCACGGCGGCCGCATCCAGGCGGACTACCGCGACGGCGTTCTGTCGTTTCACATCTGGCTGCCGGCCCCCCGTTCATGACGGGCAAGGCCCGGACAGGAGCGCCCTCTCAGCCGCGCTTGTCCCATCCGAAGCTGTCGAACCACTTGCCCGAGCGGTAGTTGTGAATCGCCTGACGGACGTACGGGATCACGTTGGCGGGCAGGTCGTCCACGTCGCACCAGCGCAGTTCGTCGCATTTCTCCGGTTCGGCGTTGACGATCTCACCTGTCCACGTGCGGGCGGTGAGAAAGAAGTCGATCCGCTCGTCCGTCGATTTTCGGTGCATCACGCCGACCACTTCCAGATCGGCCGGGTCGATGTCGATGCCGCATTCCTCTTTCGCTTCCCGAATGGCCGCTGCCTTCACTTCTTCTCCGCCGTCCAGATGGCCGGCCGGGACGCTGTAGCTGCCGTCTTCGTAGCCCGTATTGAAGCGGCGCAGCAGCAGCAGCTCGTTTCCCCGCCGGAGAAACAGGTGGACGGCGGCGGGCATGGTGAACCGTTCTGTGCTCATGCAAACCTCCAACGTTTATACGACATGGTTGCAAACATTCTTATTATTCCGCCAAGTTTTCCCATCTGTCAACGAACAGCAAGCGGCCGGATCGCTTGCTGCAGGATCCGGCCGAGCTGTTGACGAAACCGCTGTCACTCCCGCGGCGCCTCTTCCGCAACCCGGTGGTGCTCCGCGCTTTTTTTCCGCAGTTCCTGATCCCGTTTTCGCTGCAGCGGAGAGATGGCCATGGCGTAAAACAGCATGCCGAAACCGGCCAGTCCCAACACAATGCCGATGATCAGATACAGGGTCGACATGAACCGGACCACCTCCTTTTTCCGCCGCGGACATGATTGTACTGCCGAACTGTGCTATAATTGGTTCGTCGTTTACCCGTAAAAAAACGCAGGGAGGATTTGCTTGATGACTCAGCACACGTCTGTCGATCAACTGGCGATCAACACGATCCGCACGCTGGCCATTGACGCTATCGAAAAAGCCAACTCCGGCCATCCGGGCATGCCGATGGGAGCGGCACCGATGGCGCATGTTTTGTGGAGCCGTTTCATGAAGGTAAACCCGCGCAATCCGCAATGGATCGACCGGGACCGCTTCGTGCTGTCTGCGGGACATGGTTCAATGCTATTATACGCCATGCTGCACCTGATGAAATACGATGTTTCGTTGGAAGACATACATAACTTCCGCCAATGGGGCAGCAAGACCCCGGGCCATCCGGAGTACGGCCACACTCCCGGCGTGGACGCCACGACCGGTCCGCTGGGTCAGGGGATTGCCATGGCCGTCGGGATGGCGATGGCGGAGAAGCACATGGCGGCTGTCTACAACCGCGACGGCTTTGACATCGTCAACCACTACACCTACGTCATTTGCGGCGACGGCGACCTGATGGAGGGCGTCTCCGGCGAGGCCTCTTCGCTGGCCGGCCACCTGAAGCTGGGCAAGCTGATCGTGCTGTACGATTCCAACGACATTTCGCTTGACGGCGAGCTGTCCCGTTCCTTCTCGGAAAATGTGGCGCAGCGCTACCAGGCGTACGGCTGGCAGTACCTGCGCGTCGAGGACGGCAACGATCTGGCGGCGATCGAGGCGGCGATTGCCGAAGCGAAGCAGGATCTGGATCGCCCGACCCTGATCGAGGTAAAGACGGTGATCGGTTACGGCAGCCCGAACAAAGGGGGCTCCAACGCGGCCCACGGCGCGCCGCTGGGCAAGGAAGAAGTGAAGCTGACCAAGGCCCACTACCAGTGGCCGCATGACGCCGAATTCCACGTCCCGCAGGAAGTGGCCGACTACTACGCCAAACGGGCGGAAGCGGGCGAACAGGCGGAAGCGGCATGGCGCGAACGCTTTGCCGAATACGCCAAGGCGTATCCGGAGCTGGCCCGTCAGTTCCAGACAGCGGCGGACGGTCACCTGCCGGCCGGCTGGGACAGCCAACTGCCGACCTACGAAGCCGGAACCAAGCTGGCCACCCGCGCCGCGTCCGGCCATGCGATCAACGCGCTGGCCAAAACGGTTCCGTTCCTGTTCGGCGGTTCCGCTGACCTGGCTCACTCCAACAACACCGTGATCAAAGAGGCGGGGAACTTCCTGCCGGGCAGCTACGACGGACGAAACATCTGGTTCGGTGTGCGCGAGTTTGCGATGGGGGCCGCCCTCAACGGGATGGCGCTGCACGGCGGGCTGAAGGTATACGGCGGCACGTTCTTCGTCTTTTCCGATTACCTGCGTCCGGCCATCCGCCTGTCCGCGCTGATGAAGCAGCCGGTGATCTACGTCTTCACCCACGACTCGATTGCCGTCGGCGAAGACGGTCCGACGCACGAGCCGATCGAACAGCTCGCTTCGCTGCGGGCGATGCCGGGCCTGACCGTGCTGCGTCCGGCCGACGCCGTGGAGACCAACGAAGCGTGGAAGTACGCCGTCTCCCGCACGGACGAGCCGGTCGCCCTGGTGCTGACGCGTCAAAACCTGCCGGTGCTTACAGAAACGATCGAGAAGGCGGCCGAAGGGGTAAGCAGAGGGGCGTACGTGCTGGCCGACGCGCCGGACGGCAACCCGCAGCTCGTCCTGATCGCCACCGGTTCCGAAGTCTCCCTCTGCATGCAGGCTCGCGAAGCGCTGGCCGCGAAAGGCATCCAGGCGCGCGTCGTCTCCATGCCGAGCTGGGAGCTGTTTGAACGCCAGCCGCAGGAGTACCGCGACGCCGTGATCCCGCCGGCGGTGAAAGCCCGTCTGGCCGTGGAAATGGCCTCTCCGCTGGGCTGGGAGCGCTACGTCGGCGACGGCGGCAAGGTGCTGGGCATCAACCAGTTCGGCGCTTCCGCTCCGGGCGAACGAATCATGAAAGAGTACGGCTTCACCGTGGACAACGTGGTGGCGGAAGCGGAAAAGCTGCTCAAGTAAATATCCTTTTTGCGTGCAAAAGCCTGCTCTCCCTTGGGGAGACAGGCTTTTTCCAGTGACAAACGGGCGCAGATATGGAATCATAGACTGGGGGGCGGACAGAAACTTTTTTGAAAAGGATCCGTCTATATGGTGTGGGAGAGAGAAAGCAACCAGGAGGTCATTCATGGCAACAAAGGCCAAGCAACAAGGGAAGAAGAAAAAGAAGAAATTGCTGATGTTTGCCGTATCCTTTACGGTCTTTCTGATCTTGAGCGTCATCGGCGGATACTTTGCATTGCTGTACGCCGGTGAAAAAATGATTGACACGCAGATACAGAAACTGGAGGCTCTGAAATCCGAGCCTACGGTGATCTATGACAAAGACGGTACCGAAATCACGAAGCTGCTCCGTGAAAAGAACACCAAGTACGTACCGCTCACCGAGATGCCGGATCATTTGATCAACGCCTTTATCGCTACGGAAGACCGGCGCTTCTTCGAGCACAAAGGCGTGGACATGTTTCGGATCGGCGGCGCGATCATCAACGACATCCGCAAGGGATCGCTCGCCGAAGGGGGCAGTACGATCACGCAGCAGCTCGCACGACGAGTATTCCTCTCCCTGGAACAGACGTTTTGGCGCAAGACGAAGGAAGTCTGCATCGCCATGGCCCTGGAGCGCCGGTATTCCAAGGACCAGATTCTGGAGATGTACCTGAACCAGATTTACTTCGGGGAAGGCGCCTACGGCGTTGGCGACGCCGCCGAGCGCTACTTTGGCAAGAAGGTATCCGAGCTCGAACTGGACGAGGCGGCCATGCTGGCGGCCATTCCGAAAGCGCCGTCCACCTACTCGCCGTTTAACAATCCGGAAAAGGCGAAATTGCGCCGCGACACCGTGCTGCGCCTGATGAGCGAGCAGGGCTTCATCACCCAGGAGCAAAAGGTGGCGGCGCAGGCCAAACCGCTGCCGGAGGAGACGGAAGAAGCGAAGGCAGGCGGCGGGTTGAAAAAAGGCTACCGGGCGTTTTACGACTACGTGATCCGGGAGGCCGAGGCGAAGTACGGCGTCACGGAAGAAGATCTGTACCGCGGCGGCTGGAAGATTTACACCACGTTCAACCCGAAAATGCAGGACGCCATGGTGGAGGCGTACGAGAACCCGGACAACTTCCCGAAATCGGGGCCGCAGCGGGCCGTGGAATCGTCGATGATCGTCGTCGACGCCAAAACCGGCGGCATCGCCGCGATGATGGGCGGCCGCGATTACAAGCCAAAAGGCTTCAACCTGGCGACCGACATGCAGCGTCAGCCCGGTTCGGCGTTCAAGCCGCTGGCTGTTTACGCGCCGGCGATCGATTCGGACTCCAGATGGGAGCCCAATTCGTCGCTCTCCAACAAGCGGCAGAGCTTCAACGGCTACGAGCCGCGCAACTACAACGGCAGGTACAGCGATTCCGTCAGCATGACCCGCGCCGTGATCGATTCGTTGAACGTGCCGGCGGTCTGGCTGCTGAACGAAATCGGCATCGATACCTCGCTGCAGTACCTGAAGAAATTCGGCATCGAGCTGACTCCGAAAGACCGCAACCTGGCGATCGCGCTGGGCGGTCTGGACAAGGGCACGTCGCCGCTGAAAATGGCGCAGGCGTACACGGCCTTCCCCAACAGCGGGGTGGTGTCCGAAGCGCACGTGATCGAGAAAATCGTGAACGAACAGGGCGGCGTCGAGAAAGTCTACCAGCCGAAACAGGAGCAGGTGATCAAACCGGAAACGGCATGGAAGGTACACACCATGCTGGAGCGTGCGGTCAAAGAAGGGACGGGGCGCAACGCGCGGATTTCCGGCCGCCACGTCGCCGGGAAAACGGGGACGACGCAATCCCTCATCGGGGACAGCAGCGTCAACAAGGACGCCTGGTTCGTCGGGTACACGCCGGAGTACGTAGGCGCGGTCTGGATGGGCTTTGACCACGAAGACGCCCAGCACCTGATGCGCGAGGGCAGCAGCCTGACGGCCAAAATGTTCGCCACCGTTCTGAAAAAAGGCTTGAAAGGGGAACCGGTGCGGGATTTTGAACCGCCGGCAGGCATGAAGCGGGAAGAAGAGCCGAAAAAAGAAGAGGCCGCTTCCCTGCGGCTCACCGCCGACCTGACCCTGGACAACAACTCGCTGAAAGTGGTATTGAGCTGGTCCGGCGGGGCTGACGACTACACGTACGACGTGTACCGGATTTCTCCGGACAATCCGGATGATCGCCAGCTGATCGCCGCCGGCGTGAAGGATTCCGTGTACGTGGATACGCTGGACAGTCCGGTCATGTACAAGTACGTCGTCGTTCCCCGCGATGCGGAGGGCAGGGAACAAGAGCCGTCCAACATCGCCGAAATCAACATGCAGCAGTTGGAAAAACTGCTGCAGGAAGGGGATCATCACGACGACGGCAGCACGCAAGGAGACGACGGCACGGTCGAGGGAGGAAACGGCCAGGATCCGTCCACCGGAACAGAGGGACAGGACGGAACCGGGCAGCCTGCAGACGGTCAGTCTCCCGGCGGCGAAAATCCGGTGATTCCGCCGGATATCGTCCCGCCGAACGGCCAGCAGCCCAACAACGGTCAGCCCGCCAACGGCCAGCAATCGCCCCCGAACGGCATTGAGCTGCCGCCTCCGCCCGCAGACGCGGGAGGCGGCCGGCAGTCGCCGGGGAACGGCCGCAACGGGTAACAGCCGTAACGGGTAACAGCCGCAACGGCTAACAGTGGAAATCTGCTGCACAGTTAGCACATTTTCGAGTATTTGCACTTCCTCTCCCGCGTGGTACAATACACATAAATCGGGAGACAGGAGGGACGGTCTATGACTGACTTCGCACAAGTGGATTTGCGGGCGTTTTTTGTAGAGCAGTTGCGGCGGGCCAAGGTGAATTTTGAACGTGCTCTCGACTGTAAACACACCGATTTTGACGATTTGTATCCGTACATGAACGAACAGCCCCAGTTCTTCTGGTATAAACGCTACGTGGCGTGGTCCGAACTGCTGACCGTCGTCCGCCTGGCGGAAGAGTTGGGGATCGAGTGGACGGAAGAATTCAGCGACCAGCAGGCGGAGTTTATCAAAGGCAAAGTCCTGCAGGGCAAGGTGCTGGATCAGTGGAATCCGGAAGAAGAACAGGAAGAAGAAACCCTGAGCCATATGGAAGAATAAGAAAAGCGCGTTCCCGCAGCGGGAGCGCGCTTTTTTGCCGTCGATCCGCCTTTGCCTGTCCATCGGTTGCAGGAGGGCCGCTCTCCGCATGCCGGATGTGACCCGGACAGCGGCTTGTTCGTCCTTCCTGTTAATGAAGCCAATGATAGACGACGCGGGGCGTTTCCTCGTCGCGACCGGCCGGCAGGACGAGCGCTGCCGGGTTGGCCCACCGGGGAACGGGAGCGGCATGGGCGGAGATGATCACTTCCGTACCCGGCGCGGCAAACGTGTACAGTTCCTCGACGTCCCGGTTGTGCAGGCGGATGCAGCCAAGCGAGACCGACTGGCCGATGCTGGCGGGATGGTTGGTGCCGTGGATGGCGTAGCCGTCGCGCTGAAAAATCAGGCCGCGCGTTCCGTAGATGTCGCCGGGGCCGCGGGGACGGCTGATTTTTTGCAGCACGGAAAAGTAGCCTTCCGGCGTCGAGCCGTTTTTGCCGATGGCGATCGGATAGCGCCGGACGAGGTGTGGCCCGCTGGTCAGCGTCATCGTGTGCGAGTCCAGGTGGACGTGAATCTGCAGCGGCTCCAGCGGCACCGACGGCTCCGGATAGCCGCGCAGCGGGACGACCTGGCGCATGCTTTCCCAGGCGGCTTCCGGGCGAAACGCCGCCGGCCGGTACGCCCAGTCCGATGATCCGTACCAGGCAGGCGGCGGGGGAATCTCCGGCAGCGCGTTGCCGGGATAGGCGCCGGCCAGGTCGCTCAGGCGCCGGGGGAGGCTCCCTTTTTGCTGGTAGCTGCGGTACAGGGCGCTGCGCAGGATCAGCAGGTGTTCCAGCGTGCGCTGTTCCTCCGCGAGCTGGAGCTTGGCCGTCCGCACCGCCGGATTCTGGTCGCAGGCGCAGGGACGGTCAAACCACTGCTGGCTCAAGACGGTGCGGCTGACGGGGTCATACCGCAGGAGACCGCGCAGTTCTCCCGGCCGGTAAAACAACAGCGGCGTAAACAGCGGCGCCCCCGTCACTTCCGGGACGGCCAGCACCGTGTACGGCTGTGTGAGCGCAGCACGGCGCCCTCTCACATAGTCGTACACGTGATCGCGCAGCCGCTTGCCGTCCATGCCGGCCGGTACGGCGATCACTTCCACGTGCGGCCGCTCTAGGACGGATGCGTTCCTTCCATCGGGGGAAGCGGCGCCTGTCGGAGCCGCCCGGTCCGGCTCCGACAAGAGCCCCGGCGAGAAGGCAAATTGGGCATGGAAAAACAAAAGCGAGGCGAGCAGCAGGCGGATTCTGCCGGCCCACAACCGCCGCCTGTGCCTGCGCAGCAGGTCCTGATAGGCGGCGGCCGCCTCTTCCGAGAACGGGCCGTGCCTGGCGTGCAGCGCCCGGCGGTACGCGGCCAGCGCCTCTTCCGTTTCGTTCCGCATTTCCCGTTCGCGGCCGAGATGGTACCAGCCGATGGCCAGGTCGGGATGCCGTTCGACGAACCATCGGTAAAAGGCGAGGTCGTTCTTGTCCGGATAGGTCATGTGAAACGCGCTTTTTTCCTGGAGAAACTGTGCCTTGTTCACCGCACTCCCTCCTTACTGGAAGTATCGGCCGGGAAGAGGGAAAACGTGAGAGAGGAGGAGAGACATGATGTATCTGCATGCCATCATCTTGCGCAGGGAGCTGTTTCCCACGCAGGCGGGCTACCCGTTTTCCCTGCCTGCGTACCAGGGCGTGGACGAAATCCCCTTGACCAGCAGCGTCACCTTTTTTGTCGGCGAAAACGGCTCCGGCAAGTCGACGCTGCTGGAGGCGGTCGCCTACCAGTGCGGCTTTCACACCGCCGGCGGCGGCCGTCACAACCTCTACCACGTGGACCGGGCGGAGGCGGCTCTGGGAGAATATGTCCGCCTTTCCTGGCGCCCGAAGATGACCAACGGCTTTTTTCTTCGGGCGGAGAGCTTTTACCAGTTTGCCAGCCACATCGACGAGACGGAGCGCCTCAGTCCGACCGGGTACCGCAGCTACGGCGGGCGGTCGCTGCACGAGCAGTCGCACGGCGAGTCGTTTTTCTCGCTGTTTGCCCACCGCTTTCGCGGCAAAGGCATCTACCTTCTGGACGAACCGGAGGCGGCCCTCTCGCCGATGCGGCAGATCGCGTTTTTATACCTGATGCGGGAGTTGGTGGAGGAAGGAGCCCAGTTTCTCATAGCCACCCACTCGCCGATCCTGATGGGATTCCCGGGCGCCCGCATCCTCAGCTTTGACGAGTCGCCGCTGGCGGAGGTCCGCTACGAGGAGACGGAGCACTACCAACTGACCCGCCGCTTTCTGGAGAATCCCCGGGCCTTTTGGGACATCTGAAGCAAATGCGCCGCTGGTGCCTGCTTTCGCGGGAAGGACCGTTCGACAGCCGGCCCCAGGCTGGCGGGCCAGCATGTTTTCCGGCCCTGCTCAGCCGCACTGCTCGATGCAAACGACGCGGGAAAAGTCGCCCCGCTCCAGCGCCTCCTGCTCGATCCAGAAGTAAAGGCGGCCGACGTCTCCCCACATCATCCCCGTCTTTTCCTCTTCCGAATCCACCTGGAACAGCAGCCGCCAGCGGGTCGCTCGCTGCAGCGCCGCCTGATCGTTTCTGTCCGTGGAGGGATCGGCCAGAAGCTGACATTCCCGCTGCATGTCCCCCTGTATCGGGTCGGGACAGCCGAGCAGGCGGTTTTTCATGTCGTCCGGATGAAGAAACCGCTCCTCAACGCGTTGGCCGAATACCTCCCAGTACCGGTCGAAATCGTCCCGGTTTTCGTTCCAGCTCATGCCAAGCTGCTCGATGTCGCACGACTCGCCCGGCGGCACGGTCCACTCCACAAGATAGCGGAGGGAGCAGGGAGAGAAGCGGGCGGGCGGATCGTAATCGTCCAGCTCCTCGGGCGGCGCGGTCCGCTTCAAGCCGGCACCGTCCGGGTCCGGTACAAACAAGACCCTGGCTGTCTCCATGCTGTCGTAGAAATCCTTGTCGTCGTACATCGCCGCCGCGGCGAAAAAGAAGAGGAGCAATCCCCGCTCCGGCAGTATGTTCTCCGGAAACGGGGGCAGCTCGGCCAGGTTGATCTGCGCCAGGAACGACAGCGGATACGACTTCCAGTACGGCCAGGGTGTTCCCGCCGGCAGGTCGGGGCAGCCGCCGATTTTGGACGAGCCGGGGGACAGCGCCTCCTCGTCCACCGGATGCGTGAAAATTCGGAAAGAAGGGCGGATGAGCGGTTCGAAACGCTCCGCGTAGCGGGACAGCCCCGCCTCGTGAAACCAGGACAGAATCTCTTGTTTCATCGGTTCTCCTCCTTGTTGTCCGGCAGGCTCCCGGCAGTCGTCTCACGCATCAAGCGGATCAGCTCGCCCAGCTTGGCGTTGCGTTCCCGGTCGCTTTCCGTCTTTTGCTTCATGAAGCGGAGCAGACTGACGAGAACGTACACGATGAACCCGTAAAAGGCGAGCGTCAGCAGCAGGGGAACGAGCATGAAAAAAGACGGCCCCACATCAAGAGCAGTCCTTCCAAAATTCAGCATGCGAATCTCTCCTTTCTTAGAAAAAAATGGTATACACGACACGATTATTCTATCATGGCTTCATGCAGCCGGCAAAAAGAAGAAGCCGTGACACTTCCCGTCTGCGTCCGATTGTGAAAGATTCGTGAACAGACGGCCGTTTGGCGACATGTTCCTGAATGGTTGCTTGCCACCCGGCAGCCCATCTCATACAATAGAAAAGAACAAATACTTGCAAAAATGGGATAAAAAGGATTTTTAAATGAACGAAGCGGAAGGAGTGCATGCACATGATACGGGAACTTCATGCCGACCTGGTCGTCATAGGCGGGGGCGTCGGCGGCTGTGCGGCTGCCTTGGCCGCCGCCAAACTGGGCAGAACCGTCGTCATGACGGAAGAAACCTCCTGGATCGGCGGGCAGCTCACCAGCCAGGCCGTTCCGCCGGATGAACACCCCTGGATCGAACAGTTCGGCTGTACCCGCAGTTACCGGGCGTTTCGCGACGGCGTGCGCCGCTATTACCGCGATGTTTATCCGCTCACGGAAGCGGCGAGAGCTGTCCCGTACCTCGACCCGGGAAACGGATCGGTCAGCCGCCTCTGTCATGAACCGAAAGTGGCGCTGGCCGTTCTGCACCAGATGCTGGCTCCGTACGTCAACAGCGGCAGGGTGACCGTACTCGTCCGGCACAGGCTGTTGGCGGCCCGTACCGAGGGAGACCGGATCGTCTCCGCGACCGTCACCCATCTGGAAACGGGGGATCGCGTGGAACTGGCGGCTCCTTATTTTCTCGACGCGACGGAATGCGGAGACCTGCTTCCGCTGGCCGGTGTCGAGTACGTGACCGGGGCGGAATCCGTCGGCGAAACGGGAGAACCCCACGCGCTGGAAGGGGACCCGCAGCCGATGGACATGCAGTCGTTTACGTACGTGTTTGCGATGGACTATCTGGAAGGGGAAGACCATACGATCGACAAACCGGCCAGCTATGAGTTCTGGCGGAACTACCAGCCCGATTTCTGGCCGGACAAGCTGCTGAGCTGGACAGGCGTGAAGCCGGATACCCACGAACCTGTCCGATACGAGCTGTTTCCGGGGACGGACCGCTTCTCGCTGTTTCTCTACCGGCAGATCGCGGACAAGGACAACTTCGCCGCCGGTTTGTACCCGAGCAGCGTCACGCTGGTCAACTGGCCGCAAAACGACTACTGGCTCGGCCCGATCATCGACGTCAGCGAGGACGAGCGGACGCACCATCTGCATCAGGCGAAACAGCTCAGCCTGTCGCTCTTGTACTGGATGCAGACGGAGGCGCCCAGGCCCGACGGCAAACAGGGATATCCCGGACTGCGCCTGCGCCGGGACGTCCTTGGAACGGACGACGGATTGGCCATGTCCCCCTACATCCGCGAATCCCGGCGGATCCGGGCGGAGTTTACCGTGCTCGAACAGCACGTCAGTCCGGCGTGCCGCCCAGACGGCAGGGCGGAGACGTTCGAAGATTCCGTCGGCGTGGGCTGCTACCGGATCGACCTGCATCCCAGCACGGGCGGCCGGAACTACCTGTACATTCCCTCCCTGCCGTTCCAGATTCCGCTCGGCAGCCTGATTCCCCTCCGGATGGAGAATCTGCTGCCGGCCTGCAAGAATGCGGGGGTCACGCACATTACCAACGGCTGCTTCCGGCTCCACCCCGTGGAGTGGAATATCGGCGAAGCGGCCGGCTTTCTGGCCGGCTACTGCCTCGAGCGGGGGATTTCCCCCCGCGCTGTCCGCAACACGCCGGAGGATTTGGCCGATTTTCAGCGGCTCCTGGTGCGGGAAGGCGTCGAGCTGGCCTGGCCGTCGATCGGCCCGGTCTGAGCACCAACCAAAACAACAAGCGCGGGAAAGCCATCGCTGACCCGCGCTTGTTTCGTTTGTTTCTGGTTGACGGATGCCGGGGCGTGTTACTCCGGCAAAAAAATGGCTTCCGTCCGGTAGATGCGCTGTCCGCGTGAGGAGAAGCGCTCCTCGTACTCGGTCATCACGTTGTCCGCGGCAAACGGCGAGTTGTGCAGGTCAAACGTGATGTGGCGCAGTTGAAAACGCTGGTCCGAGAACTGGTTGAGCGAGAACTCGAACAGCTTTTCGTTGTCCGTCTTCAGGTGAATCTCCCCGTACGGCTTCAGCACCTGCTTGTACGCCATCAGGAAGTTGGCGTGGGTGAGGCGCCGTTTGGCGTGCCGCTTCTTCGGCCAGGGATCGCTGAAGTTGAGGTAGATGCGGGACACTTCGCCCGGCACAAACAGGTCGGTCAGCATCGCCGCATTGTACTGGACAAAGGCCAGATTGGGGATCGCCCGCTTCTCCGTCCGCTGGGCGGCGCGCAGGATCACCTCCGCCTTCAGTTCCACGGCGATGAAGTTGATGTCCGGATGCTTTTCGGCCAGCGTGTTGATGAACCGCCCTTTGCCGCAGCCGATTTCCACATGAATGGGACGGTCGTTGCCAAACCGCTCGCTCCATTTGCCGCGATAGGAGACCGGGTTGTCCACAAACGTGGGATATTCGCGCAGGGCCTCCTCGGCGCCTGGGATGTTGCGCAGTCGCATGAAAACATGAACCTCCTCTTTACCCGACACGCGTGCGTTTTCAGCACGCTGCCCATGACAAGCTCCTATTTACTGTACGACGAGTCGGCCCAGGTTGCAAGCGTTCATCCAGAAGACGGGCCGCTGCCAAAAAGATCCAGCCGTTCCAAGGGCGAAACGGAATGTGTTGGAAGTTTCCCCGGACCAAAACCGCATGACGGCGGAACAAGCCGGGATCACGCCGGATAAAATTGGCAGATTCTCGTGGTAGTTTATGGGAAAAGCCGATGCAGAAAAGGGGCGGGATCGCCCGTCGTTATGGGAACGACATTGTCAAGCGGAAATGTCCTCCAGGCGATACAGGCGGAATTGGTAGGAATTTGAGAATTATCAACCGGTGACGCGATGGTAGAGTAGAGGACGAGCGTGAAGTCAGCCATACGATTTCGCAACAAGGGAGGAGGAACAGCATGAAACTTCACAAAACGCTTGCCGCCATTTTGATGGGAACAGCTCTCGGCGTCACCGGGGTGGTGGCTCCGCTTCCCGGCAATCACGATGTGGCTGAGGCGAAATGGACCCAATCCCGGGCGGATCAGGTCATTCATGTGGGCACCAAATATCTCGGCACTCCGTATAAATTCGGCTCGAAAAGCAGCACGACCCGCACGTTTGACTGCTCGTCGTTCGTTCAGCGCGTCTACCGTGAAGCGGTGGGAATCAACCTGCCGCGCACGTCCCGTTCACAGGCCAAGGTAGGGGTGAAAGTGTCCAAAAACAGCTTGAAGAAGGGCGATTTGGTCTTTTTCCGCTCGTCCGGCAGCAAATCAACATCCACATACATCACGCACGTGGCGATCTACGCCGGCAACAACAAACTGCTGCATACCTACGGCAAACCGGGCGTGACGTTTACCGATTTCCGCGGCACGTCGTGGGAGAAGCGCTTCGTTACGGCCCGCCGCGTCCTGTAACCAACCGAGTCGCGAATTTGTGGCACGTATCCAGTTGAACGGACAATTGCGGTGCGGCGCGCCAGCCCAATCCCGCAAGTGCAAAAGCCCCTTCGGCGGAGGGGGCTTTTTTTATGGAGAAAAAAATATTTTCTGAAAAATGAAAATGTAAGCTATTTTCTATCGACATTTTGTGTGGTATAAAAGGAGTAACCTTCCTGAAGGATTTCATGCATCATAAACAAAACATGAAGGATTTCATCCTGCAAAAGAGGGTGGGAGACGTTCGCATGTCGTTTGATCAGCTTGTCAAGGAGTCCTTTGCCCAACTGTCACCAGGGCAAAAAAAGGTGGCGGAGTATCTGCTGCAAAACATTGAGAAGGTCGCGTTCAGCACCGCGGTACAGATCGGTCGGGAAGCGGACGTCAGCGAAACCACCGTGATCCGCTTCGCCTACGCCCTGGGCTTCGGCGGTTTTTCCGAGATGCAGGCCGCCATCCAGCAGCACGTGCTGCAAACGAATACCGCCCGGCTGACCGATTCGTCCCCTCCCTCGGGAGAGGAGCAAAACCTGTTTGCCAGGGTCATCGAGCGGGATATCGCCATCTTGCGCCAAACCCTTCACCAGCTCAATGAGCAGGACGTATGGACAGCCGTCGATTGGCTGCTGCAAGCGGATCGGGTGCTGGTCGTCGGCTACCGCGCTTCGTACGCGGCCGCGCACTGGTTTTCCTTCATGCTGCGCATGATCCGCCCGGACGTACTGCTGCTTCCGTTCAGCGGCGAGACCGAGGAGAGGATCGTCAGCTTAACCGAACGCTCCGTCGTCTTGATCATCTCGTTTCCGCGCTATACCAGGCAAAGCGTCCGGGTGGCGGAAGCCTGCAAGCGAATGGGGGCCCGGCTCATCGCCGCCACCGACCGTCTCCTCTCGCCTGTCGGGCGCCTATCCGACCTGGTGTTTATCACCGACATCAACATCGAATCGGGACAATACTCCAACGCGTCCGTCATCAACCTGCTCAACCTGCTGTTTGCCGCCATCACAGTCAAAACGGACACGCGCCCCCAGAAGAGGATGAAACAATTGGAGCAGTTGTACTCCAGTTGGGACGTTTTCGTGGAATAAGCGGATCGGATCAGAAAGGGAGGTGATTGTGCGGGTTTTCTTTTTGGGTTAAATATTCAGTTTATTATGAATAATACAAGTTTTGTGAAGGAGGTATATCAATGAAACAAGCGAGACTGCCCGGTCTGTTGGCTGCCATCATGTTGCTTGGCTTCGCCTTGGCCGGCTGTTCTTCGTCGTCGTCCACTTCGGAGGGGCAGAAGGAACTGGTCGTGGCTTTTGATTCCGACGTCCCCACCATGGATCCGCACATGCACAATGAACCCAACGCCATCACCATCAACTGGCACATCTTCGACTCGCTGCTGTACCTCTCCCGCGATCTGAAAATCGAACCGGGGCTGGCGGAGAGCTACGAGCGAAAGGACGATTTGACCTGGGTGTTCAAACTGCGCAAGGGGGTAACGTTCCACAACGGGGAACCGCTTGACGCAGAGGCCGTCAAGTTTTCGCTGGAGCGGGTGCTGAACGAACAGCAGAAGAGTCCGCAGCGCGGAAATATCAGCGCCATTTCCACGGTCACCGCAATCGACCCGTATACGGTGGAAATCAAGACGAAAGAGCCGTACAACCTGCTGCCGCACCGGTTGTTCTACCTCAGCATCGTCCCGCCGAAATACCTGCAGGAGGTGGGAGACCAGGGCTTCGCGGAAAAACCGGTAGGAACCGGTCCGTACAAGTTCGTCGAGTGGGTCAAAGGGGACAAAATCGTGCTGGAGGCAAACCCCAACTACTTTAAGGGAGCGCCGAAAATCGGCAAAGTCACCTTCCGCGTCATTCCGGAGGTGGCGACGCAAATCGCCGAGCTGCAGAGCGGGGGCGTGGACATCATCCGCATGGTTCCGCCCGACATGCTGGCACAACTGGAAGGCAACCCGCAGCTTGCCGTCACCTCGACGCCGCTGCTGCGCGTCTACTACCTGGCGTTTGACACCCGGAAAAAACCGTTTGACGACGTCCGCGTGAGACAGGCGATGAACCACGCCGTCGACATTGACACGATCGTCAAAAAAGTGCTGGGCGGCAAGGCCGTGCGCACACCGGCGGGGGTAAACCCCAACCACTTCGGCTTCGATGCGGGGATTCAACCGTATCCGTACGATCCGGCCAAGGCCAAGGCGCTTCTGCAGGAGGCCGGGTACCCCGACGGCTTTGAAACGGAGATCCACTACTTCACGCCGGGAATCGGCCAGCAGATTGTCGACGCGGTCATTTCCGATCTCAGCAAGGTGGGGATCAAGGCCAAGGCCAAATTTTATCCGGAATCCAGTTCGTTTGTGGAGAAGCAGCGCGCCGGCGACCTGCCGTTTCGTCTGGGCCACTGGGGCAGCTACTCCGTGTACGACGCGGACGCGATTTTGCAGCCGATGTTCCACAGCGAAGGGGTGTACGGCACGTACTTCCACACGCCGGAGCTGGATCAACTGATTACGGACGCCCGCTCGTCAGTCGATCAGGAAAAACGCAAGGCGCTGTACAGCCAGGCGCAGCAGCTGCTGCACAAGGAAGCGCCGTGGATTTTCCTGTTCTCGCCCATGGACAACCAGGCATACAACACGAGACTTGATTTCCAGGCACGCGCCGATGAACGGATTTTCGCGTACGAGATCGACATCAAACAATAGCCGGGGGGATCGCTCCCCCCGTTTCACCGGAAAGGAGGGAAACATCGAATGGGGACCTTGGCCACGCAGTGCCTGCGGATCGTGCTTGTGCTGTTCGGCATTTCGACAATCGCCTTCTTTCTCATTCACTTGTCGGGAGACCCCGTGCTGCTGATGCTGCCGCCGGAAGCCACCCAGGAGGAAATCGAGGCGTTTCGTCGCCAGATGGGGTTTGACCGGCCGCTGTCCGAACAGTACATCAACTTTTTGTCTCAGGCGGTGCGAGGAGACTTCGGGGAGTCGCTGAAGTTTCACCAACCGTCGCTTCAGGTCGTTCTGGAGCGCATGCCGGCCACGCTGGAACTGACGCTGTTCGCCACGCTGCTGAGCGTGCTGATCGCTGTTCCGCTCGGCATCTACTCCGCCGTGAACCGCAACTCCCTGTCGGAAAACCTGGTCACCGTGGCGGTCTTTCTCGGCCAGTCCATGCCCATCTTCTGGACGGGGATTATGCTGATGCTGCTGTTCGGGGTCAAGCTTCACTGGCTGCCCGTCTCCGGCAGGGGCACCTGGGCCCATCTGCTGATGCCCGCCTTTACGCTGGCCGTCTGGGTGGCGCCGACGACGCTGCGGATCGTCCGCTCCAGCATGCTGGAGGTGCTGCAGCAGGACTACATCCGGACGGCCCGGTCGAAAGGCCTGGCGGAGCGGGTGGTGATCTATAAACACGCACTGAAAAACGCGTCCATTCCCATTATTACGGTCATCGGGTTTCAGATCGGCAAACTGCTGGGCGGAGCGGTTGTGACAGAGACAGTGTTCGCCTGGCCCGGCGTCGGCCAGCTCGTCGTCAAGGCCATCTACACCGCCGATTACCCGCTGGTGCAGGCGTGCGTCGTCATCCTGGCCTTGATTGTCGCCGCGATGAACTTCAGCGTTGACGCCATGTATCGCCATCTGAATCCGAAGATCAAATCCGGCTAACGGGGAGGAAACACGATGAACGACTTGGGGGTGCAAACCGCCGACCGACCGCTTGCGGAAACCGCACAGCCGCCCGTTTCCGAGTGGAAGCGCACGTATCGCAAATTTGTGAAAAATCCCGTCGGCATAATCGGCCTGGCGATGGTGCTCATGATCACGCTTATGTCCATCGCCGCTCCGCTCTTGACCAGCCACGACCCGATTGACGTCCATCTGGAGAAGAAACTGCAGCCGCCCGTCTGGCAGGAGGGGGGAAGTTGGGAGCACTGGCTGGGCACCGACGAAGTAGGACGGGACGTCTGGGCGCGCCTCGTTTACGGATCGCGGATCTCGCTTGCGGTCGGCTTTTTTGCCGTCGTCATCTCGCTTGTTCTGGGAACCGCGTTGGGCATGCTTGCCGGCTACTTTCGGGGCAAAACCGACTTTGCCATCTCCACCGTGATCGACATCATGATGGCGTTTCCGTTTATTTTGCTGGCGCTGGCCACAATCGCCGTGATGGGGCCCAGTCTGCTCAACATGATTCTGGTGCTCGGCCTGACCGACTGGACGCAGTACGCCCGCCTGGTTCGCAGCGAGGTGATCAATCTGCGGGAGCAGGAATTCATCCAGGCCGGCTACGCGCTGGGCAGCCGCCATTGGCGGATTATCTGGAAACACCTTTTGCCCAACTGCCTGCCCTCCGTGATTGTGCTGGCAACCTTGGCGATGGCGCGGGCGATCCTGATGGAGTCGTCCCTCAGCTTTCTCGGCCTGGGCGTCAGTTCACCCACGCCGAGCTGGGGGTTCATGATGAGCACGGGCCGCCCATACATCGCCACGGCGTGGTGGCTGGCGACACTGCCGGGCATCGCCATCCTGATTACGGTGCTGGGGATCAACCTCGCCGGGGACCGCATCCGCGACCTGCTCGATCCCAAGGTAGACTGACCCAAAAAACGTTAGGGAAAGGGAGTCTTGTTGCATGAAAGCCGAGAAGATCGTTCTCCGAAAAATGCGTATGACACTGAAATCACCGTTTCAAACCAGCTTTGGCACCCAGACCGTCCGCGATTTTATCCTGGTGGAGGTTCACACCAGGGATTTCGTCGGCTACGGGGAGTGCGTCGTCTCCGGCGAGCCGCTCTACAGCGAGGAGACGGTGGGAACAGCCTGGCACATCATGGAGGATTTCCTCGTGCCGATGCTGTTCGAATACGGAGAGCTGGCCCATCCCGACGAGGTGGGGCGCCTGTTTGCCCCGATTCGCCGCAACAACATGGCCAAATCCGCCCTCGAAGGCGCGTACTGGGACTTGTACGCCAAACAGCAGGGCATTCCGCTTGCCCGAGCGCTGGGCGGCACCAAGGACAGGATCGAAGTGGGCGTCAGCCTGGGGATCGAGGCGGACATCAACGATCTGTTCCGCAACGTGGAGAAATACCTGGAGCTGGGCTACCGCCGGATGAAAATCAAGATTGCGCCGGGCAAGGACGTGGAGGTGATCCGTGCGCTGCGCCAGCGCTTCGGCGGCATTCCGATGATGGCGGACGCCAACTCCGCCTACACCTTGCGAGACGTGGACGTGCTGAAGCAGTTGGACGAATTTGACCTGATGATGATCGAACAGCCGCTGGCCCACGACGACATCATCGACCACGCCAAGCTGCAGCGGGAGCTGAAAACGCCGATCTGTCTGGACGAAAGCATCCACTCGTACGAGGATGCGCGCAAGGCGATCGAGCTGGGCAGCACGCGGATCATCAACATGAAGGTGGGACGCGTCGGCGGACTGTCGGAGGCGAAGCGGATTCACGACCTCTGCGTGGAAAAGGGGATTCCGCTCTGGTGCGGGGGCATGCTGGAATCGGGCATCGGCCGGGCGCACAACATCGCCGTGACCACCCTGCCCAACTTCACGCTGCCCGGCGACACCGCAGGCTCGTCGCGCTACTGGCAGGAAGACATCATCGACCCCGAGGTGGAAGTGGCCGCCGACGGCACGATCGCCGTTCCCCAGGCGCCGGGTATCGGATTTGCGCCGGTGCCGGACCTGCTGGACAAGTACACAACGGCGGTAAACGTGATGAAGAGAGGGTAAGACCATGAGCAGCGTTCAAGCGGTTTGCCGCTATCTGAAAGAGCGGCGGGACGAGATCATTGCCACGTATCACGACCTGCACGCGCTGGCCGAGCCTAGCTGGCAGGAGGAGAAAACGTCGCGGTATCTGGCTGACCGCCTGCGGGCGGCGGGCCTTCGCGTGCGGACGTACCCCGACCACTACGGCCTGACGGTGGACGTGGCCGGGCGGCGGGAGCGGGTCGTGGCGCTTCGGGCCGACATGGACGCGCTGGTACAGGAGGTGGACGGCATCCTCCGGCCCAATCACTCCTGCGGCCACGACGGCCACAGCACGATGGTCCTGTATGCCGCTCTGGCTCTGGCCGCCTGTGAGGTGCAGCCGGAATACACGCTTCGCTTCATGTTTCAGCCGGCAGAGGAAAAGGTGGGCGGAGCCCTGCAGATGATGCGGGATGGCTCGCTGGACGGCGTGGACCTCCTGTTTGGCGTCCACCTGCGCCCGGTCATGGAACTGCCCAACGGAACGGCCGCTCCCGCCATTTTGCACGGAGCGAGCGCCTCCATCCACGGCGACATTTTCGGTCTGCAGGCGCACGCGTCGCGGCCGGAGCGGGGCAAAAACGTCATTGAAACCGCTGCCGTGCTGGTTCATTCGCTTACGGCCATTCGCCTCGAAGCAGGCTGTCCGTTTTCCGTCAAAATGACCCAGCTCGCCGCCGGAGGAGAAACGTCCAATGTCATTCCCGACCGGGCCTCCTTCAAGCTGGACCTGCGGGCGCAGACCAACGCCGGCATGGACGAGCTGCAGGAGAAGACAAGAATCGTGCTGGAGCGCGTGGCTGCGCTGACGGGAACGCCGATCGAGTGGAAGCTGGCCGGCTCCGTCCCCGCCGCGACGGCACACGACCGGGCGATCCGGCTGATGCGGCAGGCGATTGCCGCCGTGCTCGGAGCGGACAATGTCGCGCCGCCGTGCGTGACGCCCGGCGGGGAGGATTTCCACTTTTACAGCTATCACAACCCGCATCTGGCGGCGACCATGCTGGGGCTTGGCTGCGACCTGCAGCCCGGCCTCCATCATCCGCAGATGCGGTTTGACACCGGCGCGCTGGTGAACGGGGCGCAAATCCTGGCGGTGGCGCTGCTTTCCGCCGCTTTCGGAAAGGATGTGTGACAGAGATGCAGCCCATTTTGCAGGTGGAGCGCTTGCAGGTGACATTTCGCAGCGATGACGGGGAGGTTCATCCGGTCAGCGGCGTTGACTTTGTGGTTCATGAAGGAGAGACGCTTGGCATTGTCGGCGAGTCCGGCTGCGGCAAAAGCGTGACGTCGCTATCCATCATGGGGCTTTTGCCGAAAGGGATCGGGCGGGTCAGCGGCGGCCGCATTTGGTTTCAGGGACGGGAGCTGACGGCGATGACGCCCAAGGAAATGCAAAAGATTCGCGGCAACGAGATCGCGATGATTTTTCAGGAACCGATGACTTCGCTCAACCCGGTTTTCACGGTGGGCGAGCAGTTGGACGAACAAATCCGCCTCCACCTCGGCCTGTCCAAACGGGAGGCCCGGCAGCGCTCCGTGGAGATGCTGCGGACGGTCGGGATTCCCCGGGCGGAGGAGATTGCAAAGGAATACCCCCACCAGCTTTCGGGCGGCATGCGCCAGCGGGTGATGATTGCCATGGCGATGTCGTGCAGCCCCAAGCTGCTGATTGCCGACGAGCCGACGACGGCGCTGGACGTGACGATCCAGGCGCAAATTCTGGATTTGATGCGGCAGTTGAAGGAGCGGCAGGGGACCTCGATCATTTTCATCACCCACGACCTGGGCGTGGTGGCGGAGATGTGCGACCGGGTCATCGTCATGTACGCCGGCCAGGTCATCGAAGAAGCGCCCGTCCGTGAGCTGTTTCAACACCCGCAGCACCCGTACACGCGAGGGCTGATCGCCTCGATCCCCACCCTCGACCAGCAGAAAAGCCGGCTTTATTCGATTCGCGGCACCGTGCCCCATCCGGCGAAGATGCCTGCAGGCTGTCGCTTCGCTCCCCGCTGCGACTACGCCCAGGACATTTGCAGGGACAATCCGCCGCTGAAGGAAGTGGAGGCAGGTCACCGCTGCCGCTGCTGGCTGGCGGAGAAAGGGGGAACAACGGATGTCGGACGTCTTGCTGCAGGTTCGTGAGTTGAAAAAATACTTCCCGGTCCCAAAAAAGTGGTTTCAGCCCGCCTCGGTTGTCAAGGCGGTGGACGGCGTCTCCTTTTCCATCCGCAGGGGAGAGACGTTCGGTCTGGTTGGCGAGAGCGGCTGCGGCAAATCGACCACAGGTCGGGTCATCCTGCATCTGCTGCCTCCCACGGGCGGAGAGGTGCTGTACAAGGGAAAACATCTGACCAACCTCTCGGCCGCCGAACTGCGCGGCCTGCGCAAGGAACTGCAGATCGTCTTTCAAGACCCGTACGCGTCGCTCGATCCGCGGATGAAGATTCGCGACATCCTGCAGGAGCCGTTGGAGATTCACGGAATCGGGAGCAGACAGGAGCGGCTGAAAAAGGTGGAGGAGATCCTGGAGATTGTCGGGCTGGGCGGCCATTACGCCAACCGGTATCCGCACGAATTCAGCGGCGGACAGCGACAGCGGATCGGCATCGCCCGTTCGCTGATCCTGCGCCCCTCGCTGATCGTCGCGGACGAACCGGTATCGGCACTGGACGTCTCCATCCAGTCGCAGATTTTGAACTTGCTGCAGGACTTGCAGGAACAGTTTGGCCTCACGTACCTGTTCATTTCGCACGACCTGAGTGTGGTCAAACATATCTCCGACCGCGTCGGCGTCATGTACCTGGGACGGCTGGTGGAACTGGCGCCGAAGGAATCGCTGTACGCCTCGCCGGCCCATCCCTACACGCAGGCGCTGCTGTCGGCGGCTCCCGTGGCCAATCCGGACGCCAAACGGCAGCGCATCATCCTGACGGGCGACGTGCCCAACCCGGCCCATCCACCGGCCGGATGCGCCTTCCACACGCGCTGTCCGCATGCGATGGAGACATGCAAGGTGGTTCGGCCAACGCTAAAGGCTGTTGACGGGCACGAACATTTTGTCGCCTGTCATCTGCATGGAGAATGAACAAACGGGGGCGGTCCCTTGCGTGTCGGGACCGCCCGTCGGAACCCGCCGAGGGGAAAAGCGGCGGGAGACCGGGAGTCGAATCGAGAACGGGCACCTCTTCGCGAGGTGCCCGTGTCGTTCTGTACCGATTTCAGATTTTCAGCACGCCGCCCTTGCTGGCGTTGGTCACCAGTTTGGAATAGCGGGCCAGGTAGCCGGTTTTTACCTTCGGCTCGAAGCCCTTCCAGTTGGCCCGGCGGCGCTCCAGTTCCTCAGGGGAGACCTGCAGGTGGATGGAGCGCTCTTCCAGGTCGATGCTGATAATGTCGCCGTCCTGGACGAAGGCGAGCGGTCCGCCTTCCGCCGCTTCCGGCGAGACGTGGCCGATGCTGATGCCGCGGGAGGCGCCAGAGAAGCGGCCGTCGGTGACGAGCGCCACTTCTTTGCCCAGCCCCATGCCGACGATCTGGGAGGTCGGCGCCAGCATTTCGGGCATGCCGGGGCCGCCCTTGGGTCCTTCGTAGCGGATGACGACCACGTGGCCCGGCTTGATCTTGCCGCCCGCGATGCCGGCCAGCGCTTCATCCTGCGAGTCGAAGCAGATGGCCGGTCCTTCGTGCCGCTTGATCGACGGATCGACGCCGCCCGTCTTGATGATCGCGCCCTGCGGAGCCAGATTGCCGAACAGGACGGAGAGGCCGCCCGACTCGCTGTACGGGTTGTCCAGACGGCGGATGACCTTGTCGTCCTTGATTTCCGCCTCGGCGATGTTTTCCCCCAGCGTTTTGCCGGTGACGGTGATGCGCTCCAGGTGCAGCGTCCCCGGCTTTTTGGCGATTTCCTTCAGGATGGCCGATACGCCCCCTGCGTTGTGGCAGTCCTCGATGTGGTAGTCGGAGGCGGGGGCCAGCTTGCACAGGTGCGGGACGCGTTTGGCCACTTCGTTGATGCGCTCGATCGGGTACTCGATGCCCGCTTCCTGCGCGATGGCGAGCGTGTGCAGCACGGTGTTGGTGGAGCCGCCCATCGCCATGTCCAGCGCGAACGCGTCGTCGATCGCTTCCAGCGTGACGATGTCGCGCGGTTTGATGTCGCGTTCGATCAGCTCCATCAGCTTTTTCGCCGACGCCTTGACCAGCTCCCGGCGCTCCGGCGAGACGGCGAGAATGGTGCCGTTTCCGGGGAGGGCGAGGCCCAGGACTTCGGCCAGACAGTTCATCGAGTTGGCCGTAAACATCCCGGAACAGGAGCCGCAGGACGGACAGCCGTACTGCTCCAGCTCTTCCAACTGCTTGTCGTCGATCAGGCCGGCCTGGTAGGCCCCGACGCCTTCAAAGACGGACGAGAGCGAGATGGAGCGGCCGTCGCTGGTTTTCCCCGCCTTCATCGGACCGCCGGTAACGAAAATGGTGGGAATGTTGACGCGCAGCGCGCCCATCATCATGCCGGGAGTGATCTTGTCGCAGTTGGGAATGCAGATCATGCCGTCAAACCAGTGAGCGGAGACGACCGTCTCCAGGCTGTCGGCGATGATTTCCCGGCTGGGCAGGGAGTACCGCATGCCGATGTGTCCCATCGCGATGCCGTCGTCCACGCCGATCGTGTTGAATTCAAACGGCACGCCCCCCGCTTCCCGCACGGCTTCCTTGACGAGCCGGCCAAACTCCTGCAGGTGCACATGGCCGGGGATGATGTCGATGTACGAGTTGCAGATGGCGATAAACGGTTTGTCAAAATCCTCCTCTTTTACACCGGCCGCGCGCAGCAGACTGCGGTGCGGGGCGCGGTCAAAGCCTTTCTTGATCATGTCGCTTCTACGTTTGACCACTGTGTAAAACTCCTTTCCAGTCGAAAAAACCTGCCGTGTTTTGAACTATCTTATCACTTTTTCACAAATACAAACAACCATAAGAGTCTGAACATTCGCTCAGTAAGGAGGCTTCGCAGTACGGGCGAAAAAGCGGAGCGTGAAATTGCACCGGCATTGTTCTAGAATAAGGAAGTGAACGTTTTTTGGCGTGGAGTGAACAGAGATGAACGAAGAGTGGAAAACGATCTGGGAAAAAGGGAGCGACGAGGAGCGGCAGATTCTGGCGCTGGCGGTGCAGGCCATCCGGCAGCGGCGGGAGCGGAACAGCGCCTTTTTGTCCGGTTTTCTCGGCTTGAAAGGCGAATTTGTCGACGAAAACACCTACCGCTTTGACGTGCCGCTGACGCCGTTCATGCACAACTCGCTGGGCGTCGTTCACGGCGGCATCCTGGCGACGCTGATCGATTCGGCGATGGGCTCCCTGGTCAACCGCAGCCTGCCCCCCGACCGGTACGCGGTGACGACCGAGCTGAAGACCAACTACCTGCGCCCGGGCAAAGGGCAGCGGCTGCGTGCGGAAGCCAGCTTTCTGCATCGCGGGCAGACGCTGGTCGTGATGCAGGGCAGCGTGTACGACGAACGGAACCGGCTGATCGCCCACGGCACCGGCACGTTCATCGTCCTGAAACGGTAGGGCGAAACGGGCGAAAGCGGGCCGCGAAACGAAAAACCCCTATGCACGCCTGGGCGGCATAGAGGTTTTTCATGTTACGTGATGGCCACGAGGCCGCTGTATTGGGCGATGTACGACAGCATTTTGCCGGAGAGCGGGACGATGAACTCCATGTTTTCCCGTTCGACGACGCCCGAGCGGGTGACGATGCGCGCCCACTTCACGGACAGCTTGTAGTAATCGGAGCCGAACGCGGATTGAATCACTTCGTTTTGGTGACGGAACGAGATCGGCGTGCTGTCCAGCTTCACCGGCACCATGCTGACGATGTCATGCAAAAACAGGTGGTAGGTCATGTGCGGCTTTTGAAACACCAGTTCTTTGCTGGTGACGGAGCAGCCCAGGTTCTTGTTCATCTGGGTCAGCTTCAGTTCGCCTTCCAAATTTTTTAGACGAATAAAATCGCTGTTCATTTGGTTTCCCCTCCTGCGGCAGAAGGTCCCGTCCGGAAACGAACGGGATTCCGCCCGATAATGGCTTGCGCGGCGCAGTACGCGACCGCCAAGCGGCTGATGGGGCCTCGGAAAACGGGTGTCTCTTTATCATAGGGAAAAAACCCGGCAAAACGCAAGGGAAAACCATGGATGACGACAGAGAAAAGGAGATGGAGCACCATGCTGGACATTGCCAAGGAAGCCGCACGCCAGGCGGGCGCGTATTTGCAGGAGCGGTTTTTGGAGCGGCTCGTGCCCGATGAGGAACTGCACAACGACGTAAAGCTGCCGGAAGACAAGGAAAGCGAACGGCGCATCATCGAGGTGCTGCGCCGTCATGTTCCCGCGCATGCGATCTATTCCGAAGAGATCGGCATGGTGGAGGGCGACGAGGAATACCTCTGGATCGTCGACCCGCTGGACGGCACCAACAATTACTTTATCGGCTTTCCCTACTTCGCCGTCTCCATCGCGCTGCAGCACAGAGGCGAAGTCGTGCTGGGAGTGGTGTACAATCCGGTGGCCGGCCAGATGTTTTGGGCGGAGAAGGGAAACGGGGCGTTTTTGAACGGCAGACGCCTTGCCGTCAACGAGCGGGACGATCTGACGAGAGCGGTCGGCACGTACATTCGCGGCCGCGACACGGTGACCAAGGAGGAAGAGTGGGCGTTTACCCGTCCGTTCGCGATGAACACCAAGCGGCTGATGCGCAACCTCGCTCCCGCCCTGGACTGGTGCCTCCTGGCAAACGGGTGGCTGGACTATATCGTCATGCAGCGCTCCGGCATCATGGATGTGGCGGCCGGCATCCTGATTGCCCAGGAGGCGGGGGCGGCCGTAACGGATTGGGAGGGGCACCCGTACCGGCACGGATCGTTCAGCGCCGATCGCTTCCCCTCGCTGGTGGCCAGCAACGGACGGCTGCATGAACGGATTTGCCGCTTGATCGGCGGATAAGGGACGGCAGTTGATTCGGTCCCTGCGAAACCGGACCGTTCCTCCTGCGTAGAAAATGGTGTCACTGTTATTTCATGGGGAATGAGAGGTGCTGCACGTGGTACGGCTGGAGTACCGTTTGCTGGACGAAGCCAATGGCTATCCCGTCCTGTTCTACTACGACCAGATCGGGAAGGATGAGGTATCCCTGCGGTTTGCCTGCGATTATCTCGTCAAGGGACACGTCGTCTACGAAAAGACGTCCTGCGCCGTCGAACCCGGCTGTTACGTCATCTACGTCAAGCGTTCCACGGAGGAACAGGCAGTCGACTACGAAAAGACGGAGGCCGCCCGCTGGGGAAGCATCCAGATTGAACTCAGGGAGTACCGCGACGGCGTCTCCGTCTATCCGCTGGTGCATACGTATTATTTCAAAGATGACGACGACGCGCTCCTGCACCTGCAAAGCGACTATCTGTACGTAAATGGGCGCGAGTGGGAGAAGACTTCGACGGAAGTGGACGAAGACAGGCGCGTGTACGTCTTTTACGCGCTGCCGGCATCGTAAGGAGGGGACAGACAGGTGGGGATGAGCAAAACAGCCAAGGTGGCCGGGCTGTTCATTGCGGCCGCATTGGCCGTCGGGGGCTGCGCGGCTGATGACAACACCTATTACGACGACGACTGCTACGACGAAAACGACGACGGCTCCTGCGACGGCAGCGGCAGCTCGACAGGCAGATCGTATGTGGACATCGACGGCAAGAACAAGTACAACCGGCATTACACCGGAGTGACGAGCGGCTCTTCCGGGGCAAAGGGCGGCATCGGCAGCTCGGGCTTCACCAGTTCGGGGTAACGATGACAGACTATCTGAATCGGCGCGAGCGGCTGTACGGACCGCTCAGGGCGAGCGGTGTCTTTACCTGGGATTGGTTGTACGGAGAAGAGTACGCCCTGGCTTGCCTCCGGGAAATTTCGCCCGATCTCCGGCGACGCTTGGCCGAGGCGACGGCCAGGATCGGGCGCGTCTTCGCCAAGGTGGTACCCGTGCTGCAGCAGGCGGATGACGAGCTGCTCCTGGAACTGGGGGTGCCGAAGGAAGCGCTGGCTGCGGTTCGCGTCGCCGTAGCAGGCATCAGTCCCACATTAATCGGCCGGTTTGACTTTGCCGAGACGGACGATGGGCTGAAAATGCTGGAGTGTAACAGCGACACGCCGACCGGGATCGTCGAGGCGTTTTGTGTCAACGAACACGCCTGCCGCTTTTTCGGCGTGAAAAATCCCAACGAAGGGATGGCCGCACAGATTGCCGCTGCGTTTCGCGGTATCATCCGGGCGTACCGCAGACAGGGGCACGCGGTCAGGCACATTTGGTTCAGTTCGCTTGATTGGCACGAGGAGGACAAGGGAACCACGCTGTATCTGATGCGCCAGTCCGGGCTGCCGGCCCGGTTTGCCCCGCTGGAGAAGCTGCGCGTCTGGGAGGATGGGCTGTACGTGCTGGACGGCGAGCGGCTGCATCCGGTAGACGTGCTGTACCGCCTGCACGCCCTGGAAAAGCTGGCGGAGGAGAGGACACGGACGGCTATCCCACCGGCGCCCACGTGCTGCGGCTGATCGCGGAGCGGAAGCTGGCGGTGATCAACCCGCCGTCCGCCTTTCTCATACAGACAAAAGCGCTGCAGGCGCTGATCTGGAGCCTGCACGAGTCCGGCGAATTTTTCAGCCCGGACGAGCAGGAATGCATTGCGGCCCACATGCTGCCTACCTATTTTGAGAACCGCTTTCGAGGAACGGAGGCCTACGTCAGCAAGCCCATCTTCGGCCGGGAGGGCGGCGGCGTCGTGCTTTACGATGCGGACGGAACAGCGGTGGAGCGGGATGGCGAAACGCTGTACTGGGAGCAGCCGATGATTTACCAGAAGCGGGTGGAACTGCCCGTCGTGACCGTCGAGACGGCCAACGGGCCGTATGAAGGACGGCTGCTTTGGGGCTCGTTCTGGATCGGCGGGGAAGCGTCGGCGATCATCGCCCGCGTCGGCGGCGCGATCACCAACAACATGTCCTATTACCTGCCGGTCGGGATGCCATGGTAACGAGAGGAGAGGAGCGACATGGAGGCTCAGTGGATGTATGTGTGTAATTTTCTCGCGTATTTGGCGGTGACGCTGCCGTTGATGGGCTTCGGGATTTTCGTGTTTGCCGTCACCACCCCGTACAGGGAGTACGACCTGATCCGCGAGGGGGCCCAGACGGACGACCCGCAAAAAGTGGCGGCTGCCAAGGCGGCGGCGCACGATCTGGGCGGAAAGATCATCGGTCTGGCACTCGTGCTGGCATCGGCCATTTTTCACGCCGTCAGCCTGTGGGACCTCGTGATTTGGGGCATTGTCGGCACAGTGTTCCAGGTGCTGGTTTTTTATCTGTTTGAATGGCTCACCCCGTTTAAAGTGGTCTCGGAAATCCCCAAGGGCAACATTTCCGTCGGGATCTTCACGTCCCGCCTGAGTATTGCCGCCGGCCTCCTGATGGCGGCGCTGATCAGCTACTAGGTCCGCGAAAGGAAAAGCCGAACAGGACGGCGGGTTCATGGAGACGATCGGGATGCTGCTGCCGGCCGGCCGAGCGTTCGGATGGCGGTGACCAATAGGGTGCCGGGCGTGCACAAGGACCCTGCGAACGAAGCATGTCATGCCGTTCGCGGGGTTCTTGCATGCCCGGCGCTTTTTTTGTTGACGGCCGGCGTGGATGCCACTATAATTCCAAGTAACTATATAGGAATTATAAAAATTTTGGGGAAAGGGGGAAGCCGAATGACCCATGCGGCCGTGCTGGTCATCGCCCACGGATCGCCTGACCCCGACTGGATGGAGCGGGTGGAGGAAGCGGTCCGTCCCTACCGCCGCCAGATGTTGATTCGGGTCGCCTACTTGGGCGGGGTGGACGGGCGCGGCATCGCCGATGAAGTGGAGCGCCTGGAGCGGGCGGGCGTGGAGACGATTGCCGCCGTGCCGCTGTTTGTCACCGCCGGCAGCACACACGTCAGCGAGATCAGGGGAATGCTCGGGCTGGAGCCGGACGCTGTTTTGCCAAAAGAAGTCCGGCCTGTCTCCACTCGGGCCCGGTTTCTCTGGTGTCCGCCGCTGGAGGACCATCCGCTGGCGGAGCAGATCGTCTGTGAACGGCTGCGGGCGCTGTCCGTCGATGCCCGCCGCGAAGCGCTCCTGCTCGTCGGACACGGCAGCGACCTGCCGGGGTATCGGGAACGCTGGGAGCGTCTCCTGCACCGCTTGACGTTCCGCCTGCAAAACCGCTTTTACTTCACCGCCGCGGGCTATGCCACGCTGCGGCCGGATACGGTCGCGACCCGCGCCCGTCAGCTTGCGGCTTGCGGCGAGCTGATCGTGCTGCCGCTGTTCGTCAGCCAGGGGTATTTTACCCGCCGCGCTCTTCCGGAGCGGCTGGCGGGGGTGCCCTACCGGTACGACGGCAGCGCCTACCTGCCTCACCCGCTGATCGGCGAGTGGATCGTACAGTCGGCGGAGGCAGCGTTTTTGTTGGACTATCAAACGCAAAGGAGCGTGTATGGCGATGGCCGAGCAACGTAAATGGAAATGGGCGGATGACCCGAACCTGAACAAGGTGGAGCTGACCAAGCTGGAAAAAGACGGGCTGGACGTGATCGAGACGATCATCAACACCTATTCGAAGCAGGGGTACGACTCCATCGAAGCTTCCGACTTCGACCGATTCAAGTGGGCGGGCGTCTACCAGCAGCGGCCCAAGGACGGCCATTTCATGATGCGGGTGCGCATCCCCGGCGGGATTTTGACCAGTGATCAGGCCCGTGTACTGGCCGGCATCGCCCGTGACTACGGCCGCGATCTGGTGGACGTGACGACGCGGCAGGCCGTGCAGTTCCACTGGCTGACCGTGGAGTCGCTCGCCGACATCTTCGAACGGCTGGGGTCAGTCGGTCTTTCCTCGTTTGAAGCGTGCGGAGACTGTCCGCGGACGATCATGGGCAATCCGCTCGCCGGCATCGATCCGCATGAAGTGCTTGACACGCGTCCGATTGTCAAAGAATTGGAGCAATTCTTTCTGCTCAACCGGGACTTTTCCAACCTGCCGCGCAAGTACAAGATGTCGATCTCGGCCAACGTGTACAACGCGGCTCACGCGCAGATCAACGACCTGGCGTTTACCCCGGCGAAAAAGACGATCGGCGGGGAGGAGGTCATCGGCTTTCACGTCTGGGTCGGCGGCGGCCTGTCGGCCAAACCGTACCTGGCGCAGCAGTTGGACGTTTTCTGCCGCCCGGAAGAGGTCGTCAAGGTGGCGGCCGGCGTCACCACGCTGTTCCGCGACCACGGCTACCGGTACAAACGGACCCATGCCCGGCTCAAGTTCCTGGTCGCCGACTGGGGAGTAGAGCGGTTCAGGGAAGAGCTGCTGAAGCTGACCGGCGAACTGGAGACGAGGGGAGAAGACCTGCTGAAGGGCTGGAACGCCGGCTACTTTTACGGTATTCACGAGCAGCGGCAGAAAGGCTTCTACTACGCCGGGCTGTCGGTGCCCATCGGCCGCATGAACGCGGATGAACTGCTGGAGCTGGCCCGCCTGGCGGACGAGTACGGCGACGGAACGATCGGCACCTGCAACACGCAAAACGTGCTGATCCGCAACATTCCGGCGGAAAAAGTGGAGGCGTTCCGGGCCGAGCCGATCGTGGTCAGCCGTTTCAAGCTGGAGCCCAACACGTTTGTCGGGTATGCCGTCTCCTGCACGGGGATCGAATACTGCAACCTGGCGATCGTGGAGACCAAGGCGCGGATGCGGGCGCTGGCGGAGTACCTGGACGAGACTGTGCCGCTTGACACGCCGCTGCGCATCCACATGGTGGGGTGTCCCAACTCGTGCGGCCAGCGGCAGATCGCCGACATCGGCCTGCAGGGCGCGCTGGTGAAAACCCCGGAGGGAATGGTGGACGCGTTTGACGTCCACGTCGGCGGCACGCTGGAAGACGCCCGCTTCAACCAAAAGTTGAAGGTGCGCATTACCGCCGACCGGCTGGGACCGTTCCTGGCGCAGCTCATCACCGTTTACAAGGAAGAGCGGCTGGAAGGGGAGCCGTACTGGCGCTACGTGGAACGCGTCGGAATCGAGGCGATTCAGCGGCAGGCGGAGGCGATTTTACAGACGGCGTAAGCGGCGGCGAGGAGGAGACGAGATGGCGGAACAGCAAGCGGAAACGTATCTGTACAAATTGGAAGCGGAGCTGGCGGACCGGCTGCTGACGGTCGTGGTCGTCGCACAGTCGGACGAAAGGGCGTTCAGCTCGGCGGAGAACAACATTCTCCGGCACACGGTGGCGCCGCCGCAGATCAAACAGCTCAGCCTGGTGGAAAAAAAGCCGCTGGGTCGGCAGGGCGTGGGCTATGTGATTGAAACGTCGCAGTTTTGAAAGGGCAAAGGCGCGGCGGCTTATGCCCGCCGCGTCTCATGGGAACCCGGCAGCGAAGCCTCGGCGGCGGCGCGCCTTGCCGCGTCAGACAAGGAACGGGTACAGCGAGGAGGGCGGTTGATGAGGAAGACAGGCAGCGTCATGTTTGTGGGGGCCGGCCCGGGGGATCCCAAGCTGCTCACGATCAAAGGCAGGGAGGCGATCAAACGGGCGGATGTGGTCGTGTACGACCGGCTGGCCAATCCGCTGCTGCTCGCCCACGCCAGAACGGATGCGCGGCTGATCTACGTCGGCAAGGAAGCGGATCGCCACTCGCTTCCCCAGGAGGAGATCAACCGGCTGCTCGTTCGGGAAGCGCAGCAGGGCCGCCTGGTAGTCAGGCTGAAAGGCGGCGATCCGAGCATCTTCGGTCGGGTCGGCGAGGAGGCGGAAGCGTGCCGGAAAGAAGGGATCCCGTTTGACATCGTGCCCGGCATCACCTCGGGCGTGGCGGCTCCGCTGTACGCGGGGATTCCGCTGACGCACCGGGAGTACAACTCGGCGGTGGCGTTTCTCACCGGCCACCAGTGCGAGCAAAACGCGGGCAGGGAGCTGGATTGGGCGGCGCTGGCTGCTGTCGAAACGCTGGTGATTTACATGGGCGTGAAAAACCTGCCGTTCATCCGGGAGCGGCTGCTGGCGCACGGCAAGGCGGCGGATACGCCGGTGGCGCTGGTGCGCTGGGGCACGCTCAGCGAGCAGCAGACGCTGGTCGGCGTGCTTTCCACCATCGACCGTCAGGCGGCGGAGGCGAAGTTTTCCGCGCCGGCGATCATCGTCATCGGCGAGGTGGTCAGGCTGCGCGATACGCTCGAGTGGTACGAGAGCAAGCCGCTGTTCGGGCTGACGGTGGCCGCGGCCGCCGACGATCCGGCGGAACAGGAGGAGAGCCTGTTGGCGGAGTTGGAGTCGCTGGGGGCCGATGTCCTGCCGGTGGCGGTCGCCGCGCGGGCAGCGGGGGCTGATGAAGACGCGGTACGCCTGACCGATGAGCTGGAAGCATGCCGGTGGCTGGTGTTTGCCGACGAGCGGCAGGCGGACTTCTTTTTCCGCACGCTCCGTGAACGGCGGATCGATATCCGCCGGATCAAGGCCCGGATTGCCGCGCTGGGCGAACGGACCGCCCAGGCCCTCGAGAGTCGGGGACTGCCGGCGGAGCGGCTGTTTGCCGCAAACGAACCGCTCGCCGCCGTATACCGGAACCTGCCGCTCGCCCCGGGAGACCGGGTGCTGTGCCTGAGCGGCGGCCCGAGCGGGATCGTCGCGTACCCGGACGGGGTGGTTTGGCGCACGGCTTCCGCAGGCCGTCTGACATGGGTCGATTCCCACCCTGTGGCCCCGCTGCTGCGGGCCCGGACATTCGACTGGCTGGCGGCGGATGATCCGTACCATCTGGAGGCGCTGGCGCAGTTCGCCGGAGAAGGGTGGCAGGACCGGCCGCTGCTCTGTGTCGGCGAAGAGACGGCTGCCCGTGCCCGTTCCATGGGCTGGAGGCAGGCGGTGTTATGCGAGCGGGGAACGTCGGCACTGGCGGAGGAACTGCAGCGATGCCTTCGCGCGCTCGGCGTTCGTACGGCCCAACATGCCGAGCATGTGTACCAGCACCATGGGCGGTAGTGGTCTCGCGGCGAAAAGCGGTATCACCATTGCCTTGTTGTTCGCCAGAAACATCGGCGCCAGCGGGACGGCAACTTCCATGGGAGCGGCGTGCGCCGGGAAAACAGTTCGGTCAACGATCAAGGAGGAGGCATATGAACTGGAATTACGAATCGGCGACGGATGCCGATCTCGCCTTTGTCAATCGGGAGATGGTGGGCAAAGACGCGCTGGACGTGATCAAGTGGGCGTACGGCACGTTCGGCGACGACCTGGTGTACGCCTGCAGCTTTGGAGCGGAAGGCATCGTGCTGCTCGACCTGATCAGCAAGGTGAAGCCGGACGCCCCCGTGTTTTTTCTCGACACCCATCTCCACTTTGCCGAAACCTACGACCTGATCAAACGGGTCCGGGAGCGCTACCCGACGCTGCGGATCACGATCAAGGAACCGGCGCTCTCCCTGGCCGAGCAGGCGGCCGCTTACGGGGAGGCGCTGTGGGAGCGGCAGCCCGACCTGTGCTGTCAACTGCGCAAGGTGGAGCCGTTGGCGTCGGTGCTGGAGGGGGCGGTTGCCTGGCTGTCCGGTCTGCGGCGGGAACAGTCGCCGACGCGGGCCCACGTCCAATACGTCAACCGGGACAACCGCTTCCGTTCGCTCAAGGTGTGTCCGCTGATTCACTGGACGTGGCAGGAGGTATGGCAGTACATCCGCACGTTCGACCTGCCGTACAATCCGCTGCACGATCAGGGGTATCCCAGCATCGGATGCGCCCCCTGCACGCGTGCGGTCCAAGAAGGAGAGGACGCGCGGGCCGGCCGCTGGGCGAACACGGGCAAGACCGAATGCGGCCTGCACGTCGTGCCCGCTTCGGCAACTCGATCCGATACAGAGGAGTGAAGGAACATGACGACAAGCCAACCACACGGCGGCACACTGATCAACCGGTTCGATCCGGAAGCAGACCTCTCGCTGGCGGTGCGGGAGGTGGAACTGGACGCGTTTGCGCTGGCGGACCTGGAACTGATCGCCATCGGGGCGTACAGCCCGCTCACCGGCTTTCTGGAGCGCGGTGATTACGAATCGGTCGTGGAGCGGATGCGGCTTGCGAACGGGCAGGTGTGGAGCATTCCCGTCACGCTGCCCGTCGCGGAAGCGGATGCGGCCGGACTGAAGGCCGGCGATTCCGTGCGGCTGTCGCACCAAGGAACCGTTTACGGCCTGTTGGAAGTGCGCGATATCTACCGTCCGGACAAACAGGTGGAAGCCCGCCAGGTGTACGGCACCGACGACATCAACCACCCGGGGGTAAAAAAGCTGCTGGAGCGGCCGAATGTGTATCTCGGCGGTCCGATCACGCTGGTGAGACGGCCTGACAAAGGCGTGTTCGCCGCCCATACCTTTGACCCGGCCGAGACCAGAAAACGGTTTGCCGAGCGGGGCTGGAACACCGTGGTCGGCTTCCAGACGCGCAATCCCGTTCACCGCGCGCACGAGTACATTCAAAAGGCGGCACTGGAAATCGTCGACGGCCTGCTCCTCCATCCGCTGGTCGGCGAGACAAAGGCGGACGACATCCCCGCCGCCGTCCGCATGGAGAGCTACCAGGTGCTGCTGCGCCACTACTATCCGGCCGATCGCGTGCAGCTCGCCGTGTTTCCCGCCGCGATGCGCTACGCCGGACCGCGGGAGGCGATCTTTCACGCGCTGGTGCGCAAAAACTACGGCTGCACCCACTTTATCGTCGGCCGCGACCATGCCGGTGTAGGCAATTACTACGGCACGTACGACGCGCAGCGAATCTTTCTGCGCTTCACCCCGGAAGAGCTGGGCATCACGCCGCTGTTTTTCGAAAACAGCTTCTACTGCCGTGCCTGCGGCAGCATGGCCTCCAGCAAGACCTGCCCGCACGGCACGGAACATCACGTGGCGCTGTCCGGCACCAAGGTGCGGGAGATGCTCTCCCGCGGGGAAGCGCCGCCGCCGGAGTTCAGCCGCCCGGAAGTCGCCAAGGTCCTGATCGAAGGACTGCAGGCGCTGTCCGTCTGACGGGGAGAGGGGAGGAAACGCGATGAGCAGAGAGACGACGAGCGCTCATGTGGTCTGGCATCCGACGACGGTGACGAAGGCAGACCGGCAGCGGCAAAACGGCCACAAAAGCTGCATCCTCTGGTTTACCGGACTGTCCGGCGCGGGCAAGTCGACGCTGGCCAACGCCGTGGAGCAGCAGCTCCACGAGCGCGGCCTGAAGAGCTACGTGCTGGACGGCGACAACATTCGGCACGGCCTGAATCGCGGGCTGGGGTTCGGCCCGGCCGACCGCAAGGAAAACATCCGGCGGATTGCCGAAGTGGCCAAGCTGTTCGTCGACGCGGGCGTGATCGTGCTGACGGCCTTCATTTCCCCGTTTCGCGAGGACCGCGAGCTGGCGAGGGGACTGGTGGAACCGGACGAATTTGTGGAGATCTACGTCAAATGTCCGCTGGAGGAGTGCGAACGGCGCGATCCGAAAGGCTTGTACCGGAAGGCGAGAAGCGGAGAGATTGCGGAGTTTACCGGAATCACGTCTCCGTACGAAGAACCGCTCGCCCCGGAGCTGGTCGTGGAAAGCGGCACGCAGTCGGTGGAGGAGTCGGTCCGGATCGTCCTGCGCCATCTGGAAGAGCGGGGGATCATTCCGGCGAGCCGGTAGAGCAGTACAATGAAACGAAAAAAACAGGCATGGCGGTTGGTCGCCATGCCTGTCTGCTTTCAACCCGTTACTTTTTCGTCTCCTGTTCAATTGCCTTGTCCGGCTCCAGGGACTGGGGTTCTTCCAGCGCTTTTTCCACGAACGTGCGCAGGAAGCCTTTTTCATGGAAAGCGTCGAGCGCTTTTTTGTCTTGTTTCAGTTGGTCGATCGTTACAGCGGCGTCTTTGGACGGAACGTCGTACTTGGTCGGTTTGCCGAAGTTGTAGGCGAACTGGTCGGATTCCAGCCCGATGGTCAGCGGCTGTTTCATTTGCGGAGCCTGGAAGGTAACGCTCAGCGCGCTCTTTTGGCGAACCGGCAGTTTTGCTTCGTCGATGTAGAAGTCCAGGTTCCATGTCAGACCGTGGAAGCCGTTTTGTTTGGCCTTTTCCAGAAGTTGTTCCGGCGTCAGCTTTTTGCCCTCGGTATTCAGCCATTGTTTGGCTTGTGCCAGACCGGCCGTTACCATTGCTTCGGCGACCGCGCGTTTTTCCGCCTCGGTGGTTTTCTTCTCCGGATTGAGCAGCTCTTCCTGCAGGCTGTTGGAGAGCACCAGCATGTCGATGGCGAACGCTTTGACGTCCTGGTTGGCCACCGCGTCGTTGGCGGTGTAGAAGAACAGGTTGATCAGTTCCTTGGCGTCAAGCTTCACGGCTACGTGGGTCGCCTTTACCTTTTCGCCGTTGGGCAGCTCCACGGTCTCGGTGCCCAGGTTTTTCGCGTTGGACAGCTTGTAGCCGTATGTAGCGATGTACTTCTTCGCGAAGTCGATCGCCAGTTTGTTCATCTTGTCCTGATACTCTTTTACTTTGGCGGCGTCCACTTTGACTTCTCCGCCGAGAGCGGCCGCGTTGGCCACGTTGGTGTCAAGCAGCAGGTACTTTTGATCCAGCGGCGATTTCGCAAACAACTTGTCGTCGTTTACGACCAGCTCCAGCGCGGCCTTTTTGTCGCCGGTCCAGAACCCTTTTTCGCGAAGCAGCTTGTCGTCGTTTACTTCCAGATTGAACTTCACGTTTTTCAGGTCAAGCTGCGTACCTTTCACGGTTACGCCCGCTTTCACAGCGGCCAGGAGTGCGGCGGTGTCCTTGTCCTGCTGTTCCCCCAAGGCGGCCGGCAGCTTGTCGACGTCGCCGGTCAATTTGAGTGTCCCTACAAAGTCGTAGTTGGGCTTCTCCAGAGACGCCACCACGGCGTCGCGCACGAGAGACGCTTCGCCGGCGCAACCGGTCAGAAGCAGCATCAGCGCGAGAAGCAGGGCACTACCTTTTTTCCACATGCTGTCATCCTCCCCTACATCGTCTTTGTGTTTTTCCAATATGTACTACGTTCCATATGAAAAAAGGTTGCGGAATTTTGGAAAAAAACGCGGGACTGAAAAACAAGGGGATGATTCATGGTAATATGATAGAGAGAATAGATCGATAAAGAAGCTAGAAGAAGGTTACGGAAGAAAGGAACGTTGCAACATGTGGTCGTGGCTGCACAAGCTGATTCGATATATTCTGGGAGAGGAAGAGCAGGAGTGGGAGCAGGAGCGTGAACACGCCCATCGCCCGCCTGCCGGGCCGTCCGCCGGTCAGCTCCGGGCAAAGACGAAGAGCATTTACCCGAAACAGCGGGGCGACGAGCAGGAACCGGAGCTGCCGAGAAGGGAGAAGCAGCGCCATTTTCGCTTTCCCGTGATCTCGGACGAGGAGCTTCGCCGGCCGAAGAAGAGAGGGCCGGTGGAAGCGGACAAGCCCGGGCGGGATGCCGGTCTGTCCTCCGGAGGGCCGGATTTGATCTTCCGCAGCGGCTCATCCGCCCGCGGCACCGCGGACGGGATGAAGCCCGACGAACAGGTGAAGCCAGAAGTCCTTCAAGGGAAGCGGGAAGCTGAGCGTCTCCCGCGCGAAGCGGACCGCGCGAGAGTGGAACCGGTCCGCCGTGAAGAGAGAAAAGCCGAGCCGTTTCGCCCGGCACGGCCGACTGCGGAAAAACGTACATACACACCGTCGGAGTTCATCTCCCCGGTATACGGAAAAATGACGCCGTCCACGCGGGAGACGGAGCACCGGATTCATACGACGTCCGGGGTCGTCTACGCCGGAGCGGACAGCCAGCGGGAACTGGCGGACAGGGAGGCGGCCGCGGAGAGCGACCGCACGGAGGTGCCGACTGCAGCGGAGACAGACGCTGTTTCGGCGGATCGCGGCGCGTGGGCGCTGCCGGATAAACCGGCAGCAGGAACGGCTGCAAAGCTCCCGTGGACAAAGCGGGAAGTGCCCGCGGCCGAGACCGGTACGGGTGCGGGGGAAGCTGCTGCCGCACGGGCCGTTCCGGAGGCACAAGCAGAATCGGCGGCGTCCGATGCGGCGACAACACTCGATTTGGTGTTCAAAAACAAGGCGGCGGCCGAGGCCGTGGCAAAGACGGAGACGGTGTCCGAGACAGAGACGGTACTCGAGACAGAGACGGTGCCGTCGGAAAAGATGGACGCGGGAACAGAATACGCTCCAGCGGCCGAGGCTGTTTTCCGGAAGGAGGACGGGTCCGACGGAAACCAGCCGCCGCTCCCGGTTGCCCCTTCCGTTCCAGACTCGGCGGTGAACACGGAAACGGCAGAGGCTGCCGCAGCGGCGAATCCGCCCTCTGTCTCGGAGACTGCCGCGGCGGATGGGGTGATGGAGGCGCCGGCGAAAGCCAAGTGCGAATCGCCCGCAGAGCCCATCGAAACAGCGGCGGGAGACATGGCCGAAGTGCCGACAGAACCGGCCGAAACGCTGGCGGCAGTGAAGTCAGAGGCACCGGAAGAGCCGGTCGAACCGCTGGCGGCAGCGATGTCCGACGCATCGGCGGCAAAACCGCTCTCTCCTTCATGGGAGTCGTCCGCTCCCGTACTGCCCGCTCGCGCCCATGATGAACAGCCTGCAGCAGCCGGGCTGGATGCTGCCGCAGAGTGGACAGCCCGGGAGGAAGAGACGAGCGCAGGAGAAACCGCCGCATCGTCCGCCTCCGCCGTCGATCAGGAAAGGGCATCGTCGGCTGTAGGAGCGGCGGAACCGGCCGCCTCTTACGTGCTGCCGTCGCTCGATCTGCTCGACCCCAGCCCGCCGATGAGCGAAGACGACGACGAGCACACGCAGCTCCAAAAACTGCTTCTGGAGGAGACGCTGGCCAATTTCAACGTCAACGCCCAGGTGGTGGGCATCGTCAAAGGGCCGTCCGTCACGCGCTTTGAGCTGCAGCCGGCGCCGGGGGTCAAGGTGAACAAAATCACCAGCCTCATTGACGACATCAAGCTGAACCTGGCGGCCAAGGACATTCGCATCGAGGCGCCGATTCCCGGCCGCAACGCCGTCGGGATCGAGGTACCCAACCTGACCAGCCAGCCGGTCCTGATCAGCCGGATCATCGGCTCGGCGAAATTCCGCGAGCATCCGTCACCGCTGGCCGTGGCGCTCGGCATGGACATTGGCGGGGAGCCGATCGTCGCCGACATCAAGAAGATGCCGCACGGACTGATCGCGGGCGCCACCGGCTCGGGGAAAAGCGTCTGCATCAACTCGATCATCGTCAGCCTCTTGTACAAGGCGACGCCGGAACAAGTGCGGCTGCTGCTGATCGACCCGAAAATGGTGGAACTGGCTCCGTACAACCACCTGCCCCATCTGGTGACGCCGGTGGTGACGGACGCCAAGCAGGCGACGGCCGCCCTGAAGTGGGCGGTGGAGGAGATGGAAAAACGCTACGCCCTCTTCGTCGACGCGGGGGCGCGGGACATCGAACGCTACAACCAGACCGTCGACCAGCCGCTGCCGTACATCGTCATCGTGATCGACGAGCTGGCCGACCTGATGATGGTCTCGCCGCAGGACGTGGAGGAATGCATCATCCGCATCGCGCAAAAGGCGCGGGCCTGCGGCATTCACCTGCTGCTGGCCACGCAGCGGCCGTCCGTGGACGTCATCACCGGCAACATCAAGGCCAACGTGCCCACCCGTCTCGCGTTTGCCGTCTTCTCGCAGGTGGATTCCCGCACCATCCTCGACCAGTCGGGGGCGGAGCGGCTGTTGGGACGGGGCGACATGCTCTTTTTGGAGAGCGGGGTCACGCCTGTCCGCCTGCAGGGGAACTACGTCTCGGACGACGAAATCGAACGGGTCACGCGCGCGATCAAACAGCAGCGAAAGCCGTCCTACCTGTTCAGCAAAGAGGAGCTTGAGCAGCAGGTCCAGTCGTACGACATGGGCGACGATCCGCTGTACCACGAGGCGCTGCTCTTTGTCGCGGAACAGGGACAGGCCTCCGCTTCCGCGCTGCAGCGCCGCTTCCGCATCGGGTACAACCGGGCAGCCCGCCTGATCGAGATGATGGAGGCGGACGGCTACGTCGCCGGCCAGAGCGGCGGCAAGCCCCGCGCCGTGCTGATCACCCGCGAGGACGCCGAGGCGCTTGCAGAAGGATCGACACTGTTCTAGGGAAAAAAGAGGGAAGCAGCAAAGGTCTTGCCGATTCGGCAAGGCCTTTTTTTGGCTTTCTGGGACAGCCAGGTCGTGGTTGGCTCCTTGTCGGCACGATACCGGACAGCGTGGAAGGGTTTTTGCGCTGATCGATAAATGACGTGAGCCATCAGACAGACAGATCTTGCCGAAACATCCGTTGCTGCGTTATTCTGAAAAATATGACAAAAGGAAGCGGAGGTACGCACATGGACCCGCTGAAAAAGAAGTACCAACCGATTGACGAACAGATTGTCCTGTTCAATGACGAGCATTACCTGAGCGTGCAAAGGCTTGATGTGTCAGGCCTGGACGCGGAAGCGAGAGCGTCGCTGTTCAACCACCTGTTCGCGTTTGACAGCGGCGACATCGAACTGGAGATCGACATCTCCGAGGAGCATCAGGGGATCTGGTACCTGCAGCTGCTCGTGCCGCACGTGCTGACGCTGCCGGATGCGGCCCGCAAACGCCTGGAGAGAGGAGCGGAACAGCTTGCCGCCCATCTGACGCGGCAGCCGCATCGTCCGGCGTCCAGCCGGGTGGCCGGAGACGACATGCTTCGGTATGTACGGCGCTACAATCCCAATCTGGACGTGACGGCCTGACGGTTGTCCAGGAGAAAAGAAGGAACGGAAACCCAATCACCCCTTGCCCACGAGTGGACGAATCCACGGGGATTGCGCCGCTGCCTGCAAGGGGTGTCTGTTTGGAACGGAGGGGCCTCGTTTAATTTGCAGCCGCATTTGTGCTATCATACGTGGTAGACAAACCTGTACGAAAGGCGGGCTGCCTGTGAAGCTCAAAGAGATCTGGGATTGGATTCGTTCCCTGGCCTTCGCGGCAACGCTGGCGCTGGTTCTGGGCATCTTCGTCTTCCAGCCGTTCAAGGTGGAAGGCCACTCCATGGACCCGACACTGCACGATCAGCAGAGAATCTACGTTTCCAAACTCCCCCACACCTTTTCGTACCTGCCCGATTACGGCGACATCGTCGTGATCGACAGCCGCGTGAACCGAAAGCGGACATTCCGGGATGACCTCTTGGGCCATCCGTTGATTCACCTGATGCTGGGCAACCAGAAGGAAGATTTCATGTACGTCAAGCGGGTGATCGGCAAACCGGGCGACGTCCTGGAATTTAAGGATCACCTGGTATACCGCAACGGCAAGCCGCTGGACGAACCGTACATCAAGGAGACGGCCCAGTACGACGGCCTGGGGAAAGTCGTTGTGCCCGACAACCACATCTTCGTGATGGGGGACAACCGCAACAACAGCCGGGACAGTCGGGACATCGGCTTTATTCCGCTCGACCACGTGATCGGCACCAAATTGGAGTGGCCGTTCTAAAGGTGGTTTGACAAGCTGGCCGCCGCAGACTGGTGAATGAAGAAGCGGACAACGAAAACGGAAGCGGGCCCGACAAGGGACTCGCTTCCGTTTCGTGTTTCTGCCGGCCGTACACGCACTGGTGAGGTAAAATCCGCCCTCTGGGGATCAAGACTGGCTGGTCTTGGTCCTTTTTTGCCCGGAAGCATATCCCGACCTTTTTGCGGAGCGGTGCCGAATTCGGCGCCCCGCTCGCTACGACGCTGCGCGGGCGGCCGCGGCGGACAGCTTGAGCTGTCTGCGCTGATACAGGTTGTTGGCGACCAGCGCCGCGATGATCAGGAGCGTTCCGCCGGCGTCAAACAGGGTGAGGCGATACCCCTGCATGACGGAGATGACAAAGGTCGTGACGGGCACGAAGTTGATAAACAGGATGCCGTTGATCGGCGTCAACTGCTTCACGCCCGCATTCCAACTGACCAGCGCCAGCACGCCGGCGACCAGGATCATGAAGCCGAGCTCGGGGCCGGCCGACCAGATCGACGGCAGCGAAGGGACGGACAAAATGCCGAAAGCGGCCAGCACCAGGACGACCGCAAGCGAGGTGGCGGTGCCCAGCACGCAGCTCAGCGTGGAGTAGCGCAGCACGGACCATTCGGCAAAGACGTCGCCGCCGATCGTGTAGATGACCCAGCCCAGGACGCCGACGAAGATCACGAGAACCGGAAACAGCCGGTCGGCTCCCAGGAGAAACGCGTGGAAATCCCCCTTGGTGATCACCAGGAAGCAGCCGACGAGGGCCACCGCGATGCAGCCGACGGTAAACGGCGCCGGCCGCTTCCGACTCCAGATCCACAGCACCAGCACCGAAATCATCGGCATCAGCGCTTCCATCACCGAGGCGAGAATCACGCCCGACGTGCCCAAGCGGTTTTGGCCCCAAAAGACCAACAGGTTATAGACCGTAAACGCCATCGTGCCGAAGAACCAGAGCGGTGCGCCGCGGCCGTCGAAACGGAGCGCCCGCCCGCCTTCCTTCAGCCACAAGAGGACCAGCAGGATGACGGAGACGGCGGAGTAGCGGATGACGGAAAAGAAAAACGGATCGAGATGCGCAAACGCGCTTTCGGCCACGGGGAACATCGCCCCCCACGCCACGCTGGCGATCAGGCACAAAAAAGCCCCTTTCAGGATGTGGTTGGTGTTCATGTCGCTGTACCTGCCTGCCTTTCCCTTACCTTGACCAATTTTCACGATCACCATCATATTCCGGAAATTTCATCATGTAAAATGATTGAAAATGATCGTGTGCATCACTATGATTGATACCGGAACGGAAGGGAGAGGAACGAAGTGGAACTGAGCGACCTGCGCATTTTTCAAACCGTTGCCGAGCACGGCAGCGTCAGCCGGGCGGCCCGGGAGCTCAATTACGTGCAGTCCAACGTGACGGCGCGCATTCAACATTTGGAGCGGGAGCTGGGAACGTCCTTGTTTTACCGGCACGCGAGAGGGGTGACGCTGAATCCCGACGGCAGAAAGCTGCTGGCCTACGCGCAGAAGATTTTGGCGATGATGGACGAGATGGAAAAGGCGTTTCAGGACGAGGAGAATCCGTCCGGCCCGCTGTTGATCGGCTCCGTCGAGACGGTCTCCTGCCTGCCTGCGATCCTGTCCGTCTACTGCAGGCGTTATCCGCGCGTCGATCTGTCTCTGGTGACCGGGGTGACGGAACACCTGGTGAACGAAGTGCTGGCCTATGAGCTGGACGGGGCGTTTGTCAGCGGACCGATCGAGCATCCGGAGATTGTCCAGGAGCTCTTGACGGAAGAAGAGCTTGTCCTGATCGCGAGCGGCGACGGCGCCCCCCATTCGCTGGACGAATGCAAAACCAGGCCGCTGCTCGTGTTTCGCTCCGGCTGCGGCTATCGGGCACGATTGGTGCAGTGGCTTGCGGCGGAAGGGATCACACCGGCCAGGATCATGGAGTTTGGCACGCTGGAGACGATTTTGGCCGTGGTCGCCTCCGGATTGGGGGTCTCGCTCGTGCCCAGGGCAGCCGTCGCTCACCTGGAAGCGGCGGGGCGCATCCGCTGCCATTCCATTCCGCGCGAATTCGGCCGCGTCTCCACGGTGTTCATCCGCCGGCGCGACGCGATCTCGTCCAGTTCGATGCGGAAGCTGCTTGAGACCATTCGCGGGTTTCGCGACGAAGGGGGCACGGGTACGTCCCAGCCGGAAGCAGCGGCTCGCAGCTGACTGGACGAAACGAGGAGGAAATGAGGAAGCCCTAAAGAAATAATAGGAAAACGGCCGTTGGGGGGAATGAAGGGATGAAAGCGATCGTCGTCACGCAGTTTGGCGGACCGGAAACGATGATCTACACGGACGTGGAAATGCCGGAGATCCATTCCCGACAAGTATTAATTCGTGTCGAAAAAACCAGCGTGAATTTTGCTGATATTAAATCGAGGTACGGGAAAAAGGGGACAGGCACGCTCCCGTTCATTCCCGGCCTGGATGCGGTCGGAATTGTCGAGCGGGTGGGGGCCGACGTGAAGCACGTCAAGGTGGGCCAGCGCGTGATTGCGTTTCCGCAGCACGGGTCGTACGCGGAGTATGCGGTCGCGGACGAACAGCTCACCTTTGCACTCCCCGACGAGGTGGATGTGGATACGGCAGCGGCCTGTCCGGTCGTTTCCTTTACGTCCTACAAACTGCTCGCCGATGTGGCCAGACTGGAACCGGGCGAAACGGTCCTGATCCATGCCGCGGCAGGCGGCATCGGCACGACGGCGATCCAGTTGGCCAAGATTCTGGGTGCCGGCCTCGTCATCGGGACGGTCGGCAGCGAGGCAAAAGCGGCGGCCGCTCTGGAAGCCGGTGCGGATCACGTCATCTGCTACGAGCGGGAAGACTTTGCGGAAAAGGTAAACCAGCTCACAAACGGGGAAGGGGCCAATGTCATCCTGGATTCGATTTCCGGGTGGGTCTCGGAAAAAAGCATGACCTGCCTCGCTCCGTACGGCAGGCTGGTTCACTTCGGCAATGCAGGCGGGGCCGTCGGGACGTTTGCGACAAAAGACTTGCATGCAAGCTGCCGCTCCGTGCTCGGATTCAGCTTCGGCACGACCCGGAAAATGCGTCCCCATCTCTTGCGCGGCACGGCGGAGCAGGTGTTTCGCCTGCTGGCCGACGGGCGTCTGCGCATCAAGATCGGGAGGCGGTTTCCGCTGGAAGAAGCGGCCAAAGCCCACGAGTGGGTGGAGAGCAGACAAAGCACAGGGAAAGTATTGCTGGAAGTCAGGGGATAGCGCATGACAGCCTGTCCCAGACCGGCAGACTCCGGTGCCCGCTTCGCGTGATGAGCAGCGTGATGTGCGGGGGATTTCGCGTCCCATGTCCATGTTTGATTGACGCAATCGTTGGACAATTCTGCGCGATGATCGGCAGCAGCATGGAAAAACACTGGCAGGAAAAGGTGTGATCGTATGGAAAAGGAGGCGATGTTTCGGGACGTGGTGACCGCCGAGGCGGAGCTGCGCGAACTGTTGGGCGAGCCGAAGGAACTGGTAAAGCAAAAGGCCATTGACCGCCTGGACCGGCACTGCCGTGCGTTCATTGCCAAATCGCCGTTTCTGGTTCTGGCCACGGTGGACGCTGCCGGCAACTGCGACGCTTCGCCGCGCGGGGATGGGCCGGGCTTTGTGCACGTGCTGGATGACTTTCACTTGATCATTCCCGAACGACCCGGCAACCGACGGATGGACTCGATGCGCAACATCCTGACCAATCCCCGGGTGGGGGTGATCTTTCTCATCCCCGGTCTGGAAGAAACGCTGCGCGTCAACGGCCGGGCCTGCGTCATCCGGGACGCCGACATCCTGAGCCGGATGGCGGTAAACGGCAAGGCGCCGGTCGTCGGCATCGGGGTGCGGGTGGAGGAGTGCTTCGTCCACTGTGCCAAGGCGTTCAAGCGCTCCCGCCTGTGGCAGCCGGAAGCGTGGCTGGACAGGGAGAATCTGCCGGCCATGGCCCAGGTGCTGGCGGACCACGCCAACATGAACGCGCCCGGCTTTACCGCCAGGCAGGTGGAGGAAGCGCTGCAGGAGAGCTATACGAAGCGGTTGTACTGATGAAAGAGAAGTCATCCGGTGGGCGCCTTTCTCCAGGTAAGGCAGGTTCCATCCAGTTTTTAACCTTTTTTTGGAATTGTGGTTGTGATACACTATATACGGTCATACATATTGGAAAAGACGGGAGGAGATCCAATGGCAACGCATATCGGAGACAGCACTGTATTGAACAACGGAGTCAGCATGCCGTGGCTGGGTCTGGGCGTCTACAAGGTAAACGAGGGAGAAGAAGTGCAGCGCGCGGTTCGTACCGCCATCGAAGTGGGCTACCGCAGCGTTGACACGGCGGCCGTCTACGGCAACGAGACCGGAGTCGGCGACGCGATCAAGGACAGCGGCATCGCCCGCGATCAGTTGTTCATCACGACCAAGGTGTGGAACGCCGACCAGGGCTACGAGACGACGCTGAAGGCGTTTAACGAGAGCATGAAAAAGCTGCGCCTGGATTACCTCGATCTCTACCTGGTCCACTGGCCGGTCAAGGAGAAGTACCTGGAGACGTGGAAGGCGCTGGAGAAGCTGTACCGCGAAGGGTACGTGCGGGCGATCGGCGTAAGCAACTTCCAGGTGCACCATCTGGAGGAGCTGCGCAAGGTGAGCGAGATCGTGCCGACCGTAAACCAGGTGGAATGCCATCCGCTTCTGACCCAGCGGGAACTGCACGGATACTGCAAGGAAAACGGCATCCAACTGGAAGCGTGGAGCCCGTTGATGAAAGGCAATCTGGACCTGCCGCTGCTGGCGGAACTGAGCGATAAGTACGGCAAGTCGCCCGCGCAGATCGTCCTGCGCTGGCATTTGCAAAACGGCGTGGTCGTCATCCCGAAATCGGTCACGCCGGAGCGCATCCGTCAAAACGCGGACGTGTTCGACTTCACGCTGAGCGGCGAGGACATGGAGCGCATCAGCGCGCTGAATCAAAACAAGCGGTTCGGTCCCGACCCGGACAATTTCGATTTCTAAGAAGCGCCATCGCGGCCCCGTCCCGGTGGGCACACGCAGGCAGCCGCCTTGAAAGCGGCTGCCTTTTTGCTGCTGGACGCGGCACGGCAAGTCCGCCTGTAGGGACGATGCGGTTGTACATCGTTTGGGCCGCCCGGGAACGGCGCTTTTCCGCTTTACGTGCGTCCGCCTTTTTTCTATACTGAAGAGTAGAACCATATTTCATCTAGTGAAACGATCGGTGACATTCCAAAACGAAAGCGGGTGAGAACACATGGAAGAGCCAAAAACAAACGTGCGGGCGGTGGAGCGGGCGCTGGACATCCTGCTCTGTTTCACGGACTCGACCGATCTGGGCCTAAGCGAGATCGCGAGCCGCCTCTCCCTGCATAAAAGCACGGTGCACCGGCTGCTGGCGACCCTGGAAAACAAAGGCTTCCTGATCCGCGACGCACAGACGGAGAAATACCGGCTCGGCTTTCGGATCTGGGAGCTTTCCGCCAATTTGACCCATTCCGATGACCCTGCTACTGTCCTGCTGCCGGAGATGGAGCGTTTGCGCGACCTGGTGGGCGAGACTGTCAGCCTGTACGTGCGCGACGGCAACGAGCGGATCCGCATCCAGGCGGTGCAGAGCAACCAGCCGATTCGCCGGGTGGCGCCCATTGGGGCCCGCATGCCGCTTTTCGTGGGCGCGTCCAGCAAGGTGCTGGTGGCGTACGCCGAGCCGGAGGTGCTGGAGGCCGTGCTGAACGATCCCAACTGGCCGGAATCGATCGATCGGGAGGCGTACCTGGAGCAGTTGGAGCAGATTCGGGCGCAGGGTTTTGCCACCAGCGTGGAGGAACGGGAATTGGGGGCCGCCGCCGTAGCCGCCCCGATTTTTAACCGCAACGGCAAATTGGTGGCCGCCATCGCCGCGTCCGGGCCGTCCAACCGGCTGACGCCGGAAAAAATGCGCGAATTTGCCCGTCCGATCATGGAGGCTGCGTACCGGATGGGCAAAATGATGAAATAGCACACGACGAAAGCGACCATGTCCAAAACGAACGCTGCGCGCTGTCGGGAACGTCCGGCAGCTTTTTTGTTGCCGATATTGGAAAGAAACAGGCGTCTGACCGCAATCAGACGCCTGTTTTTCAAAACTCCGGCAGGTTGTCCAAATTGTTTTCCTTGATTCCGTCCGGTTCGCTGCGCAGGATGTCGCGGCCGTACTTGTGAAACACGTCGACATGTGCCAGGCGGCCCGCTTTCGCTTCCTGCAGGGCGGTCACGTAATCCAGCTCCCGCCCGGACTCGGTTTGAAACGCGATCAGATTGCCGTCTTCGTTTTTGCGCACGGCGACGATCCGTTCCTGCACCGGAGCCGGCGCTGCGTCCGGCCCGTTTTCCTGCCTGGCCTGCCGCTCGCCGTCCGCTTTGTACGCCGCGTACCGCCGTTCAAAGTCCTGCCCGTTCATGACAGCATGCCCCCCTTGTTTTGCCGCTTTCGCAGACGTTTTCCCTCTCTCATAAGGATGCCTTGCCAGCCGGGCGAACATGCATGCGTTTTTTACAAGGACGGGCGCTCCCACCACACGCAAAACAGGCAAGCGTTCGCTTGCCTGTTTCATGCGGGTGCTGTAAGGAATGTTGGTTGTTAAGCCGTTACCGGGTTGCCTTCGTCCAGCAGTTGACGCAGGACGGTTTGCAGGATGCCGCCGTTGCGGTAGTAGTCGACATCCACCATCGAGTCGAGACGGACGATGACGTCGAATTCGAACTGGCTGCCGTCCTGACGGGTTGCCTTCACTTTCAGACGTTGGCCAGGCTGTACGTTGTCGTTCAAGCCGACGATGTCAAACGTTTCCGTACCGTCGATGTTGAGCGATTTCCAGCTTTGGCCGTCGGCGAACTGCAGCGGGAGCACGCCCATGCCCACCAGGTTGGAGCGGTGGATGCGCTCGAAGCTTTCCGCGATTACCGCTTTGATGCCGAGCAGGAACGTACCTTTTGCCGCCCAGTCGCGGGAGGAACCGGTACCGTACTCCTTACCGGCCAGTACCACCAGCGGCGTGCCGTCTGCTTGGTACTTCATGGACGCATCGTAGATGGACATGATTTCGCCGGTCGGCAGGTACTTGGTTACGCCGCCTTCGGTGCCCGGAGCGATTTGGTTGCGGATGCGGATGTTGGCAAACGTACCGCGCATCATCACGTCGTGGCTGCCGCGGCGAGCGCCGTAGGAGTTGAAGTCCTTGCGTTCCACGCCTTTGGACTGCAGGAACAGGCCTGCCGGGCTGGTCGGCGAGATGTTGCCCGCCGGCGAGATGTGGTCGGTGGTGACGGAATCGCCCAGAAGAGCCAGTGCGCGTGCGCCTTTGATCTCTTCGATGTGACCGACGTCGCCGGTAAGGTCTTTGAAGAACGGCGGCTCCTGGATGTAGGTGGAGTTTTCATCCCACTCGTAGAGGTCGCCTTTGGGTGCGTCGATTTCGTTCCATGCCTTGTTTTGCGTAAACACGTTCGCGTATTGGGCGCGGAACAGTTCCGGATTCATCGCCTTGTTCATCGCTTCCGCCAGCTCTTGCGGCGTCGGCCAGATGTCTTTCAGGTAAACCGGCTGGCCGTCTTTGCCGATGCCGATCGGGTCTTTCGTCAGGTCGATGTCCACGGTGCCGGCCAGGGCGTACGCGATGACCAGCGGCGGGGAAGCGAGGTAGTTCGCTTTTACCTGCGCGTGGATGCGGCCTTCGAAGTTGCGGTTACCGGACAGAACGGCTGCCACGGTCAGGTCGTTTTCGGCGATCGCCTTGCTGGTTTCTTCCGGCAGCGGACCGGAGTTACCGATGCAGGTGGTGCAGCCGTAACCGACCACGTTGAAGCCGAGCGCGTTGAGCGAATCGATCAGGCCGGCGTCGATCAGGTACTGGGTCACGACGCGGGAACCCGGAGCCAGCGAGCTCTTCACGAACGGCGGTTTTTTCAGTCCTTTTTCCACAGCTTTTTTCGCCAGGATGCCGGCGCCCAGCATTACGCTCGGGTTGGATGTATTGGTACAGGACGTGATGGCTGCGATGACGACGGAACCGGTTTTCAGGGTTGCCGTCTCGCCGTTCGGGTAGGTGACGGTTGCTTCCGCCTTGATCTTTTCTTCGGAGAGGCCGAAGCCGCCTTTTTCGATCGGCGTGCGCAGGCTGTTGTTGAAGGATTCCTTCATGTTGGTCAGTTCGACGCGGTCTTGCGGACGCTTCGGACCGGCCAGGCTGGGCACGACGGTGGACAGATCCAGTTCCAGCGTTTCGGTGAAGACCGGATCCGGCGTGTCGTCGGTGCGGAACAGACCTTGCGCTTTGGTGTACGCTTCCACCAGGGCGATTTGCTCTTCGCTGCGGCCGGTTTGACGCAGGTAGTTGAGCGTTTCGGCGTCGACAGGGAAGAAGCCCATGGTTGCGCCGTATTCAGGCGCCATGTTGGCGACGGTCGCGCGGTCTGCCAGCGAGATGTTGGACAGGCCCGGGCCGTAGAACTCAACGAATTTGCCGACCACGCCTTTTTTGCGCAGCATTTGCGTAACGGTCAGCGCCAGGTCGGTTGCGGTTGCCCCTTCTTTCAGGGTGCCGGTCAGCTTGAAGCCGACAACTTCCGGGGTGACGAAGTAGAGCGGTTGGCCAAGCATGCCGGCTTCCGCCTCAATGCCGCCGACGCCCCAGCCCAGCACGCCCAGACCGTTGATCATCGTGGTGTGGGAGTCGGTGCCGACGAGGGAGTCCGGGAAGGCCACCAGTTCGCCGTTTACTTCGCGGGTTGCCACGACAGTTGCCAGGTACTCCAGGTTTACCTGGTGCACGATACCGGTTGCCGGCGGAACGGCGCGGAAGTTGTCAAACGCGGTTTGCGCCCAGCGCAGGAAGCGGTAGCGCTCCTGGTTGCGTTCGAATTCCAGCTTCATGTTGTTTTCCAGCGCCTTGTCGTTGCCGAAATCGTCAACCATGACGGAGTGGTCGATGACCAGGTCAACCGGTACGAGCGGATTGATCCGCTTCGGATCGCCGCCGGCGCGCTTCATCGCGATGCGCATGGCAGCCAGGTCGACGACGGCCGGCACACCCGTAAAGTCTTGCAGAACAATACGGGCCGGCATGAGCGGCACTTCCTTGTTTTCGTCGCGGCCTTTTGTCCAGTTGGCCAGTTGTTGCACGTGTTCTTTGGTGATGGCGCGGCCGTCAAACTGACGCACAGCCGCTTCCAGCAGCACTTTAATGGAGAACGGCAGCTTGGAAACTTCGCCGATTCCTTGTTCTTCCAAGCCTTGCAGGCGGTAGTACGCGTACGTTTTGCCGCCCACTTGCAGGGAAGACTTCACGTTGTAAGCATCGTGTTTAGCCAAAGTTCACAACCTCCCTTATCCTCTTGGAGTTTCATCTGATGAAACGCAGTTTCGTTTCTTCGATACGCCCCTATTATACTCGATTTGCTGCTCGGCTTCTACCCCAAAATTCATGATGGCTTCACAAAATCAGTCAAAAAATCATTTTGCAGCGTTCCGCGTACTTGCGAAGAAATGTCCAGACTTACTATAACCCCAACAGGCAAATGTATGCGACATGAACTCCCTTTCCTGGAAATCTCCACCTCCGCCAGCCTGAAAAAAAGGCCGCCGTCCGTTTGACAGCGGCAAGGGGGGCGTTGCCAGTCGCTTCCTTACTACTATATATGGCTGCGGGCAGCCGTTCGCCGCGCCTTCTGCCAGCCATCCACGAAAGCAGCGGTCCCTGCCCGCGCGGTCACAAGGCGGCGGTGGCCGGTCGGAGCGAACGGACGGCCGGTTTTCGCCGGTTTACGCACCGATGTACCGCGCATGCAGCGTGCGGGCCAGACTGATGTCGTCCGTTCCCTGCACCAGCACGCGGCCGTCGGGGAAGACGACCAGCGTGTGCGGGTCGACGTGAAAGCGGAGGAGAAACTTGTTTCGCTCGACCTGCCCCAACGGTGCCAGCCGTTCCGCCAGTTGGTCCAGGTCGAGCTGCGCGCCGGCCGCCGGCGAAATCTGCACCGTGTCGCGGCCGCACAGGGAGACGGCCTGCCCCTCCTGGGTGTCCGGCATCAGATAGGAAAACTGGCGCTGTCCGCAGGTCGGGCAGTCGGCCCGCCGGCCGTTTTGCACGCGGATCTGCTGGTGGCGGTTGTTCCAGATGTCGAAGTGCTCCAGATGGGGGTTGAGCGCTTCCTGGTCGCCCACGAGCAGTTTCAACGCTTCCGTCGCCTGGTAGGAGGCGACGATGTGAATGATCGGGCCGATTACGCCGGCCGTGTCGCAGGTCGGCATCTCCCCCGGATTGGGCGATTCCGGAAAGAGGCAGCGCAGGCAGGGGGTAATCCCCGGCCGGATCGCCGCAAACGTGCCGGTCGCGCTGACCGCCCCGCCGTACACCCAGGGAATGCCGTGCTTGACGCAGACGTCGTTGATCAGATAGCGAACCTGAAAGTTGTCCGTGGCGTCCAGGACGAGCTGGACGTCGGCGAGCAGCTTTTCCGCATTGTGAGCCGTCAGGTCGGCCACCACCGGCTCGACTGTCACTTCCGAATTGATCCGCGCCAGCTTGGCGTGGGCGGCGATCGCCTTGGGCAGGTGCTGGCGGGCGTCGTCTTCGTCGTACAGCATCTGCCGCTGCAGGTTGCTCGGCTCCACAAAGTCGCGGTCGATCAGGCGGACAAAACCGACGCCGGCCCGGACCATGTGGTTGGCCAGCACCGTTCCCAGCGCGCCCATGCCGACGATGGCCACGCGGCTTTGGAGAAGCTGTTCCTGGCCGGTCCGGCCAATGGGGGGGAACAGGATCTGCCGGGAGTATCGCGTCTTCACGTCTCTATCTCCTTTCCGCTTCGTCGGGAAGCGCCAGCGGGTTCCACGGTCCCTGCTGGTGCCCTTTCCACTCGCTGCCGTCTTCCCAGACTTCCTTTTTCCAGATGGGAACGATCTGCTTCAGCCGTTCGATCGCGTACCGTCCCGCTTCAAACGCTTCGTTCCGGTGCGGCGTGGCGACGGCGGCGACGACGGCAATCTCCTCGATTTGCAGGTCGCCGATGCGGTGATGCATGGCAAGCTCCGCCCCCGGCCAGCGCTCGGCCACCTCCGCGGCAATTTGCTTCATCTTTTCCACGGCCATCGGGGCGTACGCCTCGTAGGTGAGGGAGACGGTCCGCTGTCCGTGGGTAAATTCGCGAACGGTTCCGACAAAGGCGAGCACGGCCCCGGCCCGCGGATTGGAGACGAGCCGAACCAGCTTGTCCGCGCTGAGCGGCTCAGTCGTCACGGCAAAACGCGGCTCTTCGCCGCCGCTCACCGGGGGGAGGATCGCCACTTCGTCGCCCGGCGCCAGCGCCTTGTCCGGTACGGCGTATTCCTGGTTGACGGAGACAAAACAGCCGCCCAACAGCGGCGCCAGCGCAGGATACTGCTCCCCGACCGCTTGCAGCAGGTCGCGCACGAGAGCCCCTTCGGCCACGCTCACTCGAATCTCCCGTTCACCGGCCCTCTCGGCGAGGCCGGCAAACAACAGCACGCGTATTTGCATCGATGCACTCCTCATTTCCCGGTTTTGAACAACCTGACGCCGGGTATCTTGTATAGCGTAGCGGCGGCAGGTTGAAACGCTTTCTACCGGAAACGATAACACACCGAAGCGGAAACTGTCTAATGAACGGTGCCGCTTCGCGCAGTTTCCTCATTGATTTTGTGCCGCGCCAACGGTAAGGTTAGAGATAATGAGAGAAACGACGGGCTAAGGCATGTCCAACTGGCGGAGACGGTATGGACCGGCCGGTTTGGACGGTGATACGCCATTCCCCGCCATTGAGGGGATCGAATATGGGAGGAACGCAGCATGAACGATAAATTGACCCACTTTAACGAGCAAAATCGCGCCCGCATGGTGGACGTCTCCGACAAGGAGGAGACCAGGCGGGAAGCGGTGGCGAAGAGCAGGATTACGATGAAGCCGGAGACGCTGGAGCGCATCCGGGAAGGGCGCGTGTCCAAGGGAGACGTGCTCGCGGTGGCCCAGGTGGCCGGCGTGATGGCCGCGAAAAAGACGTGGGAGCTGATCCCGATGTGCCATCCGCTGCCGCTGACCGGCATCGACATCCGCTTTGCCTTTGTCGGCCCCGACACGCTGGAGGTGGAGGCGACGGTCAAAACGACCGGCAAGACGGGCGTGGAGATGGAAGCGCTGACCGCCGTCAGTGCCGCCGCCCTCACTGTCTACGACATGTGCAAGGCGATGGACAAGGGGATGGTCATCGGCCCCACCTGCCTGATGAGCAAAACGGGCGGAAAAAGCGGAGATTTTCATCGGATTGAGGAGTAATCAGTCATGAGCGGAATGTGGAGCATGTATCCGCGCAGCATACGGGTTCTCGCCGCCGTTGCTGCCATGACTTCCACGGGCATGGCGTGCATTTGGCCGCTGGTCACCATCTACATCCACGATTACCTGGGCAAACCGCTCACCGTTGCCGGGCTGCTGCTGCTGTTGAACCAGGGAGCGAACCTCGTGGGGAGTGTGGCGGGCGGCATTCTCTTTGACCGCTGGGGACACAGGCGGACGATTGCGGTCGGTTCCGTCGGCGCGATCGCTGTCTCCGTCGCGCTTGGCCTGACGACCGACTTCACCGCCTACACCGTGCTGCTTTTGTTGAACGGATTTTTCTTTGGCATCATCTTTCCCGTACTGAACGCACTGGTTGCCCGCCTCTGGCCGGAAGGCGGGCGCAAGGGGCTGAACGTGATCTACGTCGCCCTCAACATCGGGGTGGCCGTCGGTTCGGCCTTGTGCGGCGTCCTGGCCAGCATGTCGTTCGCCTGGACGTTTTTCGGCAACGCCATCGCGCAGGCGGCGACGCTGGCGATGTTTCTCCGGTGCCTGCCGCAGCATCTCGCGGAACAACCGAACGAACGAGCCCACGCGGCGGAAGCGGCCGGGACGGAGGCGAAGCAGGCTGCGGCGGGAACGGAACGCCGTCCGGTCGCCTGGGGGGCGATCGGCCTGCTTTGCAGCGGCCTGTTGGTCTGCTGGATCGTCTACGCGCAGTGGACGACGGTGCTCTCCGCCTACATGCAGTCGCTGGGCATTTCGCTTCGGCAGTACAGTCTGCTCTGGACGCTGAACGGAGCGCTCATCCTGTTCGGCCAGCCGCTGCTCTCCTGGATGATCAACCGATTCGCCCGGACGTTGAAAGCGCAGCTGCTGCTCGGCGCGTACGTGTTTGCGCTGTCGATGCTCATCCTCTCCCAGACGACGGCCTACGCCGGATTCGTGGCGGCCATGTTCGTGATGACGATCGGCGAAATGCTGGTGTGGCCGGCGGTGCCCACCATTGCCGCCGATCTGGCCCCGGCCGGGAGGGAAGGGATGGTCCAGGGCATTGTCGGGGGAATCGCGTCCGCCGGCCGGATGGCGGGACCGCTTGTGGGAGCGATGGCCTTCGAGGCGCTCGCTCCGCAAGGGATGCTCTACCTGATGGCGGTCTTGGCGCTGGTGGCGGTCGGCTGTTTTGCCGCGTACAGTTCGTTTGTCAAGCGGCCTGAGACCCAGCCTGTGCTGAGCGTGCCGGAGAAATGAGCCAGGGGAGAGGCCTCTCTCCGCGGCCCCGGATTTGAGTCAAACGGAATAGGCAAAAAGACCGAAGCGGATACGTCCTTACGGCAGCGTCCCTCCCGTGCGAGGGGCGTTTTTTTTGTGGGAGACATGCGTCACCGTCCGTTCATATTGGGTTCATAAACGCGTGGTATGGTAGGGGATGCGCCGTGACAGCGGGAGGATGGTCTGTCGAAAAGATAATACGTTTTCAACACGAAAATTTCTTGATGCGAAATATGTCCTATGTCATAATGTTTCGTGACGCGAAATAATAGAGGTGTGGCCTATGAATCCTATGAGGCGCATGTCGATGCAGTTGATCCTGATGAACAAGGTCTACCTGGACGTCATCGCCCAGGAATTGACCAAATGCGGATTGACCATTCCGCAGATGTTCGTCCTGGGTCCCGTGATGGAGGCGCCTAGGACCATCGGGGAACTCAGTCGGCTGATCGACCTCTCCTACAGCACCGTATCCGGCATCGTCGACCGGCTCGAACGGGACGGCTTTGTCAAACGGGTGCGGGACGAAAAGGACCGGCGCATGGTCTGGGTGGAACTTGCCGACACCCCGCAAGCGATCAAACAACGGATTCCCTTCATGCAGGACAGCTACTTTGACGAGCTGTTCGACGGCATGTCCGACCAAGACGTGGAAGCTGTCTGCCGATCGCTGACGATCTTGACACACTATTTGGAAAAACGGCAACAATCGTTTCCGAAAAAGGGAGGTAGCTGTACACGATGAATCTTTCCCGATTCTCCATTCAACGCCCCGTTACCATCCTGATGATGACGGTGGCTCTGCTCCTCTTCGGCTTCGTCTCCCTGCCCAAGCTGGCGATTGAGCTGTATCCGGAGCTGAATCTGCCGGTGGCGGTGGTCGTCACCACCGTAGAGGGCAGCACGCCTGCCGAAGTGGAAAAGCTGGTGACCCGTCCCATCGAGGAAGCATTGGGAACGGTGCCCAACGTAGACAAAATCATGTCCAACTCCGCCGAAGGGGCCTCCCAGGTCATCCTGCAGTTCAACTGGGGAACCGACATGGACCAGGCAGCGTTGGACATGCGGGACAAGGTGGACCTGGTCCGCGGCATCCTGCCGGACAACGCCAAGGCTCCCCGCATTCTGAAACTGGACCCTAACAGTGAACCGATCATGACCTTTTCCCTGACCGGGGAAGAAGACGTCGTCAAGCTGAAGTCGATCGCGGAGGACACGATCAAGCCGCGCCTGGAGCGGATTGAAGGCGTTGCCTCCGTCGGCGTCTCCGGCGGCCAGGAGAAGATCGTCGAGGTCGTGCTCGACCCGAACCGGCTGGCCGCGTACGGGATCGGCATCGATCAGATTCAGCAGGCCTTGATGGCCACCAACGTGTCCGGTTCGTCCGGCGTCATCCGTCAGGGCGACACCAAGCTGAGCATCCGGGTCGACGGCGAGTACGGCTCCGTAGCTGACATCGGCGAGACGCCGATTCGCGTGCAGAACGGCAGCATCGCGCTGAAAAACCTGGCGACAGTCACCGAGACGTACAAGGAAGTGACGCAGAAGGCGTTCATGAACGGAATGCCCAGCGTAGGCCTGACCATTACCAAAGCCTCGGGCGGCAACACCATCGAAGTGGCGGACGCGGTCAACCGGGAACTGGAGGCGCTGAAACAGGTGCTGCCTCCCAACGTCAAGGTGACCACGATTCTCGACTCGTCCAAGTTTATCAAGGATTCCATCTACACGGTCGGAGAGCACGCGCTCGTGGGCGGGCTGTTCTCGATCATCATCCTGTTCCTGTTTTTGAACAGCTTCCGCTCCATGCTGATCGTCTCCATCGTGATTCCGATCTCCGTGGTGGCGACCTTCTGCCTGATGTACTTTACCGGCCAGACGATCAACATGATCTCGCTGGCCGGTTTGACCCTGGGGCTGGGGTCGCTGGTAGACTTCGCGGTCGTGATTCTGGAAAACATCTTCCGCTACCGGGAACAGGGTAAGAGCATGATGGAAGCGGCCCGGCTCGGTTCCAAGGAAGTGGGCACGGCGGTGATGGCCTCCGCGCTGGCGCAAATCGCCGTATTTGCTCCGATTGTCTTCGTCGAAGGGCTGGCTTCCGAGCTGTTTGGCCCGCTGGCGCTGACCGTCGTCTACTCGCACATCGCGGCGCTCTTGGCTTCGCTGACACTGGTGCCGATGCTCAGTTCCCGCTGGCTGAAAACAGTGCCGCACACCGAAGGAGAGGTAGTGTCCAACTACCGGGGCTTCAATCCGGTGATGTGGTTCAACAAAGGATTTAACAAGATCGCGCGCGGCTACGGCCGCCTGCTGAAGTGGGCCCTCGGCCACCGCAAGACCGTGTTTGCCGTGACGATTGCCCTGTTTGTCGGCGCCATCGTCCTCTCCGGCGGAGTCGGCGCGGAATTTATTCCAAAGATGGACCAAGGACAGATTTCCATTTCCATTAAGATGCCGAACGGCACCATGCTGTCGGAGACGGAAAAAGTCGTCGCCGAAGTGGAAAAACGCGTAAAGGATTTGCCGGAATTGGAGCAGTTGTACACCTCGATCGGGTCCAACGGCGGCCCCGCGATCATCGCCAACGCCACGTCCAACCAGGCGCAGGTGCAGGTGAAGCTGGTCCCCAAGGATCAGCGCTCCGTCAGCACCGAGCAGGTGACGGAACAACTGCGCGAAAAGCTGGCCGACATCTCGGGGGCGGAGATTGAGGTAACGGAAGTGGACCAGTCGGGCGGCCCGATGGGGGCACCGCTGGAAGTGAGCTTGCGCGGGGAGAACCTCGACGTGCTGGAAGACATCAGTTCGATCATCGCCGGCGAGATCAAGCAGGTGCCGGGCACGCGCAACGTCACCACCTCGCTGGAAGAGACGCGCCAGGAAGTGCAGGTGCTGGTCGATCCGCAAAAGGCGAGCCTGTACGGGCTGACCACCAGCCAGGTGCTGTCCAACGTGCGCACGGCGTTTGACGGCATGACGGTCACCACCTACCAGACGGGGGACGACCAGATTGACGTGAAAATCATGCTGCCCAAGTCGTATCAGGACGACATCAGCTACCTGCAGCAGCTCCGCATCCCGACGGCGAGCGGTGCGCAGGTCGCCCTCTCGTCCGTCGCCGAGATCGTCAAACAGGACGTGCCGCAGTTGATCAAACGGACCAACCAGACGCGGGAAGTGACGATCAGCAGCGAAATCGTCGGACGCGACCTGAACTCCGTTACCCGTGACGTGACGGCCAAGCTGAACGCCCTGTCGCTGCCGGACGGCTACACGCTGGAAGTCGGCGGTCAGAGCAAGGAGATGGCCGAGTCGTTCGGAAGCCTGGGACTGGCGATCATCCTGTCGATCGCGCTGGTCTACATGGTGATGGCCAGCCAGTTTGAATCCCTGTTTACGCCGTTTATCATCATGTTCTCCATCCCGCCGACGTTCATCGGCGTGGTCGTGGGGCTGCTTACGACCGGCTATCCGCTGAGCGTTCCGGCGCTGATCGGGTACATCCTGCTCATCGGGATTGTCGTCAACAACGCGATCGTCCTGATCGACTACGTCAACCAACTGCGCAAACGGGGCGTGGAGCGGAACGAGGCCATCCTCCAGGCAGGTCCGATCCGGCTGCGTCCGATTCTGATGACGACGCTGGCGACGATTCTGGCGATCACGCCGCTTGCCTTTGGCGGCGGGGACGGGAACGAATCGCAGGCGCCGATGGCTGTTGTCGTCATCTTCGGTCTCAGCTTCTCCACGCTGATCACGCTCGTGCTGATTCCGGTCGTCTACTCCTGGTTTGACGATCTGGGTCAAAAATGGCGCAATCGCAAAGAGAAACGCAAGCAGAAAAAATCGGCCGGCCAGGAAATGCCGACGTTGGGATAGGAGGCTACACGGTATGAAGATGAACAAGGGAAGTCTTGGGCTGCTGCTGGCCCTGGCAGTCGCCCTGGCAGGTTGTACGGCTCCGGATGCGGCCACGCAGCAGACGCAAACGGAAAACAAGCCGGTGCCGGTACAAGTCGATACAGTGAAAAAAGGAAGCGTGTCCACGCGCGCGGGGGTAACCGGGAAACTGGCCCCCAACAAGGAAGTCACCTTGGCGCCCAAAGTGAGCGGCAAGATCGTGCAGTTGAACGTGAAACTGGGGCAGTATGTCCAAAAGGGACAGGTGCTCTTCTCCCTGGAAAAAACGGACCTGGTGAATGCGGTGCAGCAGGCGCAGGCGGCGTACGACCTCGCCGTAGCCAACCTGAAGCAGAGTGATGCCACCACCAGCCAAGGGCTGCAGCAGGCGAAAAACGGTCTGGTGCAGGCCGAGCAGGCGCTGCGGGACGCGGAACGCAACTACCAGCGCATGTCCGAACTGTACAATCAGGGGGCGGTGTCTCCTCAGCAATTGGAACAGGCACAGGCGACCCTCACAAACGCGCAGACGGCGTATGCCAACGCCAAGCAGGCGCTGGAGGCGGCAGAAAAGCGGACGGGAGTGGCCGTCACCCAGGCATCCGTGGAACAGGCCCGCGTCTCGCTGGAAAACGCCCGTGAACAGTTGGCCAACGCGACGGTGACCGCCCCGATCTCCGGCTTCGTCTCCGCCGTCAACGGACAGGTAGGGGAGATGGCTTCGCCGCAATCGCCGGTGGTCACCATCGTGGATACCGACCCGCTGATCGTCAAGGCCAACCTCTCCGAAGAGGAAGTAACGTCGGTGAAAAAAGGGGACAAGGTGAAGATCCAGATCTCCGCCCTCTCCAAGGAGCTGGACGGCACGGTGAGCGCGATCAGTCCCGTGATGGACCAGACGCTGCGCGCGTATCCGGTGGAGATTTCCCTGGCCAAGCAGGACGCCTCGCTGAAGGCGGACATGGTCGTCAGCATCCAGTTTGCGAAACAGCAGGCCGCCAACATGCTGGTGGTGCCGCTCAAGGCCGTCTTTGACGAGAACGGCAAGCGGTTCGTCTACAAGCTGGAAGGCGACACGGCGAAAAAAGTGGAAGTCCAGACCGGCACCGAATCCAGCGATCTGGTGGAGGTAAAGGCGGGCCTGAAGGAAGGCGAGAAAATCGTCGTGCGCGGCCAGACGCTGCTGAAGGACGGCGCCAAAGTGCACATCCAGCCGACATCTTGACACTGCCGTTTTGCTCAAGTAGTATGAAAGAGATTACCAACCAGCGCAGTCCGGACCCTTCGGCGGCCTTGAACGGACGTCGTAACGAGGGGCCGGCACGGTCGCCGTCCCGCCGGATGTGTGCTGGCATGAAGCTGTAACGCAAACGAAACCGAATAGCATGCAATGACCTTATCCAGAGAGGCGGAGGGACTGGCCCGATGAAGCCCGGCAGCGGATCTGCCTGTACGGCGGCAGATGCTGTGCCAATTCCAGCAGGAGCATTCCTGACAGATAAGAACGTGGAGATGTCGATCTGCCCCTTTTTCTGTACAGGAAAAAGGGGCTTTTGCCTACGTGCCGATGTCTGCACGATTTACCCGAGGGAAAGGAACGAGAGACCGATGCGCATCCAACCGTCCGCCATGATTGACCGACTGCCGACGCAGTTTTTTGCCTCGCTGGTGGCAAAAGTGAACAAAGCCATCGCCGCCGGCCATGACGTGATCAACCTGGGGCAGGGCAACCCCGATCTGCCCACGCCGCCGCACATTGTCGAGGAACTGCAGGCCCACGCGGCCCGGCCGGTCCACCACAAGTACCCGCCGTTCAGCGGCCGTCCGGAGCTGAAACGGGCCGTCGCCCACTGGTACAAGCAGGAGTTTGACGTCGAGTTGGACCCGGAAGAGGAAGTGGCCATCCTGTTCGGCAGCAAGACCGGACTGGTGGAAATCTGCCAGGTGCTGCTCAATCCGGGCGATGTGGCCCTGGTGCCGGACCCCGGCTATCCCGATTACTGGTCGGGCGTGGCGATCGCCGACGGGCGGATGGTGATGATGCCGCTGCGCGCCGCGAACGGCTTCCTGCCGGACTACGGCGAATTGGCCCGGGAGGATCTGGACAAGGCCAAGCTGATGTTCCTGAACTATCCCAACAATCCGACAGCGGTCAATGCGCCGTTCGAATTTTTCGAAGAGACGGTCCGCTTCGCCCGCAAGCACGAAATCGTCGTCTGCCACGACTTCGCCTACGGAGCGATCAGCTTCGACGGCAAGAAGCCGGTCAGCTTCCTGCAGGTGCCGGGGGCCAAAGAGGTGGGCGTGGAGTTCTACACGCTGTCCAAGACCTACAACATGGCCGGCTGGCGCGTCGGCGCGATGGTCGGCAACCGGGAACTGGTCCGGCTGATCAACCTGATCCAGGACCACTACTTCTGCAGCCTGTTCGGCGCCATCCAGATGGCGGCGGCCCGGGCGCTGACCGATTCCCAGCAGTGTGTCCGCGAGCTGGTCGCCGTCTACGAAAGCCGGCGCAACGCGCTGTTTTCCAACCTGCACCGAATCGGCTGGGAGGCGGCACCGTCGCAGGGATCGTTCTTCACCTGGCTGCCGGTGCCGAAAGGGTTTACGTCCGCTGATTTTGCCGACCTGCTGCTGGAGAAGGCCCATGTCGCCGTCGCGCCAGGCGTCGGCTTCGGTCCCACCGGCGAAGGGTACGTCCGCGCCGCGCTGCTGGCCAGCGAGGAGCGGCTGGCGGAAGCGGTGGAGCGGATTGAGCGTTTGGGTATTTTCTCCCCGTGCAAAAAATAGTTCATGTCATAGAGAAAGAGATCTGACCGCCAGGGTGTTCGCAGAACGGCCTTGGCGGTTTGATTTTTTTGAAGTGACTTCCGGCCAAAATAGGCGAGTGTCGTAGAGCCCGAAACCGGGTGGGCGAATAGCATGGAAAAAGGGCGGAGACAATAATCCGTAACACGGTGGTGTGCAAAAAACATTCTCAGTAAAAATCATTCTCAGCATTGACAGATAATGATTTTCATTATACGATGGGTATGGTAATGATAATTGATCTCAATGATCACGTTTGCTCGGCAGGAGGGTGTCATGCGCTATCAGATCAACGGATACACCGATATGTACACGGTCATCACCAATGAGCGCAAGGTAGGCGGCGCCGTCGAAGCGGGCCTGATTCGCCTGCGGTCCGGCGAAGAGTTTACCAACGCCGTTCTCACGCGGCTGGAGATGTCCGGCGCGCAGTATTGCTCGCTCGGTTTTGTCACGGAGGAGGGCAAGCGGCTCATTGTCCATGTCAATGACATCAGCATGATCGCCGACGCGGTGCACGTAAACGTATGCGACCTGCGCAACGAGGTGATGCGCGCGGAGAAGATGGCGGAGCGTCTGAAGCGCCTGAAGCGGCTGTGCCAGTTGAACGAAGGAAGCTGTACGCCGACGTTCCGTGAAGAAGCGCTGCTGCTTGCCGAAGACATTGGCTTCGACGTGGCGCGGGAACACGTCGATCTGCCGTTCCTGCCGCAGACGGAAAAGGCACGGGTTGTTCGCATCGCGTAGGGGAATCTGGCGTGCCAAAGAGACGAAAACGTTCCAGAGAAAAAAGACGGGAAGCGGTTCACGCTTCCCTTTTTGCTTGCCCGAATTACTCCCGCAGGCGATCAATGTTCTTGGCAAACCAATGAATCAGTCCGCAGTTGTCACAGGTGAGAGTGTGAACCTGCCGGCTGGCGAAGTCCAGTTTGAAAAAGGTCATCCTCGCTGTGATCATGAGCTTGTTGGCGTAACGAAACCGGTGGTGCCCGCTGAATCCGCTCAGGTTTTACACCGACATCCATCTGGAATCATCTACCTAATGGTTTATCAAAATAGTAGAACGGGCAGACTTGCTTGAAAGGACCGTGCAAGGACGGACACATACGTGTCGTCTTCAACTCGAATTGTTACCTCCTGCAGCAGAATGGCTTCGTTTTTGCGAACGTTTGTGGAACGATTTGCACCTAATTAATCACGTTGTAAAGGATGATGAGAATGGTTCATGCATCTACCATAACGTTAACGATGAAACGTTCTTTTGATGTCTCTGCAGACAGAGTGTTTGACGCTTGGCTCAACCCGGAAATGATGAGAAAATGGCTGTTTACGATGGAATCGACGAATAAAGTGGCAAAGAACGAACCTCATGTCGGTGGAACATGGGAAATTGTGGATCATCGTGGAGGGAAAGATTACAGGGCAATTGGTGAATACATCGAAATTGACCCGCCCAATCGATTGGTGTTTACCTTTAAAATGCCGCAATTTAGTGACACAGAAGACAGGATTACCGTTGAATGTAAACCTCTTGAAAAGGGATGCGAGATGACTTTCACACAAGAGATTGTCGTTCCTCATGAAGAAGGCTGGACGGAGAAAGACATTGAACAAGCACTTCGTGAGTACCATGACAGTACAGAACAGGGTTGGAATTTCATGTTTCTTGGGGTAAAGCAATTGGTTGAAACGGGTAAAATCAATTATCCATCACCATAAAGGTATTTACAATCACGAGCGGTTCCTTTCATCTTCAAACGATTTGCAAATGAGCTGCAGATAAAGGCTGATAAAGAAGAACGGGTCTCCTTAAAACATAAGGGGGCCCGTTTTGATATGTCATGATCAGAGAACAATAGCCAAAACCTATTCCGCTTATAGCAAGGATAGATTGGACTTCTCCCGGCGTGAGTGATACAACAAGGATAAGCTCAATCAAGGGGGAACGGAACATGGAGTACTCTTTTTCACACTCGGTTGACGCACTGAGCTCCTCGGCCGTGCGGGAAATCCTGAAATTGACGCAGGGCACCCAGGTGCTGTCGCTGGCCGGCGGACTGCCGGCGGAGGAGTTTTTTCCGCTGGAAGAAATGAAAGGCGCTTTTGACCGCGCGCTCAGTCAAGGGCCGAAATCGCTGCAATACGGTCTGACGGACGGATACCTGCCGCTGCGCGAGTGGGTGGCGTCCCGGATGAAACAAAAGAACATGAACGTCGGCGTGGAGAACATGCTGCTCACCACCGGCTCCCAGCAGGCCGTCGACTTGCTCTGTCGCGTCTATCTGGACGAAGGCGACGTCGTGCTGGTAGAAAACCCCACGTATCTGGCTGCCGTGCAGCTTTTTCAGTTCCGCGGCATTCGCGCAGTTCCGGTGGAGGGGGACGACGAGGGCATGGACATGGAGGATCTGGCCCGCAAGATCGCCCAGTACCGTCCCAAAATGGCGTATGTGATTCCCACGTTTGCCAACCCGACCGGCAAGGTATGGAGTCTGGAACGGCGTCTCGGCCTCTTGCGCCAGTGCCGCGACAACAACATCCTGATCCTGGAAGACGACCCGTACGGCGAGATTCAGTTTGACGGGGAGGGGCCGTATCCGACCATCTTCTCGCTGGATCAGCATCCCGACGGTTCGGCGGTCGTCTACACCAGCACTTTTTCGAAAACGGTGGCGCCGGCGCTGCGGATCGGCTGGGCGATCGGAGACGCTCAGGTGATCCAGACGATGGTCAAAGCGAAACAGGCGGTCGACCTGCACTCCAGCTCCATTGACCAGATCGCGCTGCATCAACTGCTGTCCCACTTTGATCTGGACGCCCACATCGGCAAAATCCGCGCCGCCTACCAGGAGCGGATGGAATGGATGCACCAACTGCTGGCCAGCCAGAATTGGAGCGGCGTTACCTGGAACAAGCCGCGGGGAGGCATGTTCCTCTGGGTGAAGCTGCCGGAGCACGTCCATTCGGAAAAACTGCTTGCCCAGGCCGTGCGCGAAGGCGTCGCGTTCGTTCCGGGCATCCCGTTTTACGCGGCCGAACCGCAGGTGAACACGATGCGGCTCAACTACACCCTGTTGAACAGGGAAGATACCAAGCTGGCCATCAGCCGCCTGTACAGCGCATTTGCCGCATACACCGCCGTTGCGGCGCAGTAAGCAGCCGACCGTACGAAAGCGGCTGCCGGAACAGCGTGATCCTCACACGAAAGAGTCCTCTGTCATGGAGGACTCTTCTTGTTTTGGGCGGAAGTGCCCGATCTGCTCACGGTATTCGGGGGAGTCCTGATCGTGGCGTCCTGCATCGCGTTGTCGCGGAGTAAGGGAAGATGATCACAGCCTGGGCAGGAAAAAGAAGAGCGGCTGCTCTCCGAACGGGAGACAGCCGCTCACTTTTTGGTTGATTCGCAGCAAGCGAAAGCCCCGCGTCTGCGGACTCATTCCTCCGTTTCTTCCAGCGTGCAGATGGCGCTCGGCCGCTTGATGCGGAGCACGACGCACTCGTAGACGCGGAAGAAGCTGTTCATCTGCTCGTCGCCGAGGAACGCCGTGTCGAAGTCTTCGGCGATCGCCAGGTCCAGGTTGTGCCGGCCGGTGGCAACCAGCACGCCGGTGCGTCCCTTGATGGTGGGGGATTGGTACACCCCGTCGGTCACCAGATTGCGAATGTGCTCGATTTCCAGGACGTTGGTCCCCTTGTGGACGCGGTGCAGAAGCGAGTACAGCTCCGGAGAGACGACCAGCGCGTACGGGCCGCTGTGTCCCATTTTCAACAGCTTGTTGCGGGCCTCGACGATGTCGGCAAACGCGTTGCCGGATTCCATCCAGTCGCTCTTCAGGTGGGTGAGGCGACCCTTGACGTTCATCAGGCCGGGCAGATCAAACTCCGCGGAGCCGTTGAAAATCAGGTCGTCTTCCATAAGGGCGCATCCTGCGGCCGCATTGGCTGCGGCGCTCATGTCCAGAGGCATCCCCAGGGTGCGGGCCTGGGCGACGTCGCGCCAGTACAGCACGAAGTCTTTGTACAGGATCGGGATGGTCAGGCTGACCCGCCGGCTCGGCTGGGTCAGCTCCAGGGATTCGCCGCGCAGGCTTAACCCCCCGAAGCGGGATTCCTCGTAAATGTCGTTGGTGATCGTCTGGATGCCTTCGCCAAGCGGTCCGTAGATATCGATAAAGCGGCGTCCGACCAGTTGGCGGCGGGCCATCTCGACGACGGTCTCGTCCAGTTGGCGCCACTCGTCATTCGTCAAGGGAGAGTCGGGAAACTTGCGGAGCTTGTCCATCGTTGTACCTCCAAATCGTTCGAAATGGTGATGAAGCGGTGTAGGCGGCAGAGCCGAAACGGCCTCTTACAATCCTTTCAAACTGCCGACGGTCAATCCTTTTTTGGCGGCCGGGGCGGAAGCGGTCTGTGCGGCTCCCGGCGCTTTCCCTGCATGGGCGGCTCCTGTCTGTGCCGCGGAAGCCTTCAGGTGATCCACCTGGTGAATGTCGTGCCCTTCGTCGTGGTCCGTCAGATCAGGACGGCGGTCGCCGTCGGAAAAGCGTTCGCTCAGCGCGGCGATGATCTCCTTGACGCGGAGGTAATCTTCCTGTGTCGCTTCGCGCATGCTGTTCAGGGCACTGCGCGTCTCCTCGTCCTGAAACTCGTACAGGGAGAGTTCCAGGTGCTCGCGGAAGTTGTGCAGGCCGAAACGCTCCAGGTTTATGTCAGAAAGCAGGCGGGAAAGTTCCCGGTCGCTGAGCTGTTCCGCCTTGTTCCCGTCGATGAGGGAGCCGAGGTAGGGAATCAGTTCGTTCAGGCGGCCGAGGCGCTGCTCTTCTTCTTCCAAAATGTGGTGATAGTACAGGCGGGTATGCTCATCCTGCGCCGCGTCGATAATCGGCTGGATGATGCCCATGAAGCGCTCGATAAAGCCGCTGGTGCGGGTAAATATGGCGTGCAGTTGCGACATCTCTTGCACCCAACGCTACCTCCTCACTGGTGATGTGTGTCTTCATTATATCATACCGCTGGAAAAAAGCACCGGGAAAGAACAATGCAGAGTCGTTCTTAGTATTCCGGCTGACACAAAAATGTTACCACGGAGAGTATTGTCAAAGCTAATTGGGAATGATAATATTTATCAATAAGAGTGAGATTCATTATCAATTAGAAAACAAGCGAGGCACCACATACAACGAGTCAGAGAACCATTCATGTAGGAGGGAATTTGAAATGTCGTCCATTCTCGTCATCGGCGGTGACCGCCTGGGCAATATCGTTGATTTTCTGCAAGATCAAGGATTTACCGAGATTCATCACGTGACCGGCCGGAAAAGCTCCCAAACCGGCGTGAAAATCCCGACCGGCGTCCACATGATTTTGGTGTTGACCGACTTCGTCAACCACAATCTGGCCAAGACGGTAAAAAATCAGGCAAAAGACCGGGAACTGCCGATTGTGTTCTGCAAGCGTTCTTGTGCCGCCATTGCCAAGGCGCTCCTGCACGTGGCGTAAATACATAGCCTCCGGAGTGGGCAGACTAGACAGCGAGTCTGACATCAAACGGAGGAATGGCACGTGAAACAGAACCGGCTCGACGAACTGCCGATTGCCCGCTTGACGGAGGCCCAGCTTCAGCAGCTGAAGCAGGCGGAACAACAGCTCAACCAGCAGGGCAGCGGCGTGTACCTGATTGCCTTTGAAAAACAAGCCCCGTCACCACGGTAGACGGGGTTTTTTGTTGGGGGCAAAAGCCAATGCGGCGGGGCGGCGGCATCATCGGCCGGACGGGACGAAGAGGGGCTTAGGTGAACACGAACTGTCCCAACCGCTCTTTCAGCGCGTCGATGCCGATGGCAAACCCGAGACATTGGCTGGATTGAATGATGAACGCGTTGAGTCCGACCACTTCGCCGTTCAGATTGATCAGCGGGCCGCCGCTGTTGCCGGGGTTGATGGCCGCGTCCGTCTGAAAAATATCCTCGTACATCCGCTTGGCCACCTGCAGGCGCCGGTTTTTGGCGCTGATGATGCCGGCCGTGACGGAGTTTTCCAGACCCAGCGGGGAACCGTCTGCTCCCGTAGGGGCAAACCGCGTCAGCGAAACGCGAGCAGCGTGAGGCGCACGGCCAGCCCGGGGGCGGACGCTGACGGACACGCCTCCGCTTCCAGACGGTGGAGCAGGATGTCCGCCAACTGCCGGCGCTCTTCCCGCGTGGCCCACTCCCAGATGGAGGACCAGTCGGCCAGCGCTTCCTGCCACTCGTCCGGCCCGCCCGCAGGAGGGCAGCGCCGCCCCGTGGCCTGCGCCTCCCGTTCCGCCCGCTTCAGCTCTCCGAGTTTGGCGCGATACTCCGCCAGCGTGATGACCCCTTCGGCGTAGGCGTCTTCCCAGCGCTTCCGCTTTTGCCTGCATTTTTGCAGCAGCGCCTGGGCCGCCTCCCATTCCGTTGGTGGCGCCCCGGACGAGACGGCTTCGCGGCAGGCCGCACGGAGTTCCTCCCGATAGCGGAGGAGGTGGCTGATCACTTCCCGGGCCAGGCGGTCTTCGCGGATCGCGGGGGCCTGGCACCCGCCCTTCTGCCTGTTTTTGCACAGGTAATAGTGGTGCGTGTACCGTTTGCCGTTGGGCTTGTTGGTATGGGCCGTCTTGCCGCGCATCGGCGAGCCGCAGCGGGAGCAGTACAGGAGGCCGGAAAAGATGAACGGTGAAGAGAGGACCCGTGGATGATGAGACCGCCGCTCCGAAAGCCGCCGTTGAGCCGCCGCAAACGTGGAGGCGTCGACGATGGCCGGGTGTGCCCGCTCGACGATCACCCACTCCTCCGGCCGGTTGAGCCGCTGGCCGCCTTCCGCGTAGTTCCACCGCAGGGCCCCGTAGTACACCGGATTTTTCAACAGGCGGGTCACCGCGCCGGCGCTCCAGCGGGCGCCGTGTTTTCCGCGAAAGCCCTCTTGGTTGGCCCATTCCGCGATCTGCCGGGGAGACCATCCGGCCAGAAAGTGCCGGAACATGCCGCGCACCGCATCCCCCTCTGTCGGATGCACCGCCAGCCGGCCGTCCCGCCATTCGTATCCGTAGGGCGGGGGGCCGCCCGGCCGTTTTCGCTCCCGCACCATCTGCTCCATCCCCAGCTTCACCCGCTCCGCCAGGTTTTCCCGTTCCCATTGGGCCAGAGCCGCCACCAGCGTGATGAACAGCCGACCGATCGCCGTCGTCGTGTCGTAGACTTCCGTGCAGCTTTTGAAGCGGACGCCGTGCCGTTCAAACTGGCTCAGCAGCCGGTACAGGTCCAGGACGGAGCGGGTCAGGCGGTCCAGCCGGTACACCAGCACGACGTCTACCCGCCCCTGCCGCACGTCTGCCAGCATCCGCTGCAGCGCAGGCCGGCGCGTATCCTTGGCGCTCTCGCCTTCGTCGGCGTAAATGTCCGCCAGCGTCCAGCCCTGGGAGCGGATGTAGGCGAGCAGCCGTTCCCGCTGGGCTGCCACGGAAAATCCTTCCTTTGCCTGTTCCTCCGTACTGACGCGAACGTAGACAGCCGTTCTCATCGAACCACCTTCCCTCATCGCGGATGGTAGAGTCTACAGCAGGGAGGCGGCGCGTATGCCTGGACAGCCAAAAAAGCCCCGCCGTCGTTCCCGGCGGAACGCAGCGGGGCGCGGATCAGCCGGTGCGGCCGGCTACATCCACTTCTGGCCCCAGGCGTGAATCGATTCGATTACGGGGCGCAGGTCTTTTCCTTTTTCCGTGAGATGGTATTCGATGCGGACGGGAATTTCCGGAAACACCTTGCGTTCCAGGATGCCCAGTTCCTCCAGTTCTTTCAATCGTTCCGACAGCATTTTATCGCTCATGTGCGGCACCATTTCGCGGATGTCCTTGAAGCGGACAGCCCCGAGCAGCAGCACATGGATGATCAATCCGGTCCATCTCTTGCCGAGAATGTTCATGGCCCCTTCGTACTTCGGGCACATTTGCTCGCCAGCAAATTCTTGACCCACGTCGGTGTCACCTCTGTGAAACAGCTTTTTGTATTGCCCTTAATTGTAACACACTTACTTGAGAAAGGTAAGTTGCATTCACCGCCAATCGGCTCTCGTCATGTTGTCTCCCGCGAACGGTCCCGCTATGCACACAGGTGACCGGTCGGGCGGACGCCCGTTTCCCGCGTCGGCGTTCCGGGGGCAGGGACCGCCACCCCCAAGCAGGCGCATGGGTGATGACTGGCGCATGGGGAAATCCTGTCTTCAGTTTGCCTCTATGGCGGCAGGCGGGGAACCAATGCTGATGACCCATTCGCCCACCTTCGTGTCGGATGAGCTGCCCAGCCGCAGCGGGGTCAGTTTGCAATCCGCGTCGATTTTGATGACGGCGTAGTCGCGGACGCGGTCGGCCAGCACGCGTTTCGCTTCATACACCTTCCCGTTGTACAGCTTGACGAGGATGGTCCGCGATTTTCCGACCACGTGCTCGCTGGTTAGAATGTATCCTTTGGGATGAAATATAAAACCGGAGCCGTAACTCCGCTCGGAGGGAAGCGGGGACTCGTCGGTGATCAGACTGCGGATCAGCGATTCCACGTTGTGCCCGTGGGGCGCATCCTCGGTCACAATGGAGACGACGCCTTCCTTGACGCGCTCCACAATCGGCACGAAAAAATTGAGAGGATGCAAACTGCTGCTCACAGGGTACTTGACTTTGGTGTAATGGGACCATTTTTTACTTTTCACGGTATCTCCCCCCACAGCAGATAGGTATGTATCATCTTATGGCACGGCGGGGGGGAAGGGACGCCCAAAAATCCACGGAAGGGATATATCAATATTTTTGATTGATATAATAAAGAAATAGGATTGGTATAATCATAAGAAAGTGCTTATAATACATATAGAGAATATTTTGAACATAAAGCACATTCGCGAGAGAGAGCAGACAGCGTGTTGGAGGGATGTAGAGAGATGGATGTCAAAACAATTATTCTCGGATTTTTGAGCTACGGAGAGATGAGCGGGTACGATATCAAACAGGCGTTTTCCAACAGCATCGGCTTTTTCTATGACGCCAGCTTCGGAGCCATTTACCCGGCGCTCCGCAAGCTGGAGGAAGAAGGATACGTGACCAAGCAGGAGGTCATCCAGTCGGGCAAGCCGAACAAGATCCTGTACAGTATCACGGAGGCCGGTCGGGAGGCGTTCCGCAAGGAGATTCAGACCCCGATTCTGCCGCCGGTGCTGCGTTCCGACATGCTGGTAAAAATCTTCTTCGGCAAGAGCCGCACGCCGGAGGAGCAAAGAGAACTGCTGCAGAGCTGTCTGGAGATGCAGCGGCACATGCTGCAGCAGAGCCGCCGTTCGTACCAGAAACTGCAGCAGCACTTTGACGAATACCAGCGATTTTGCTGGGAGTACACGATCCACCACCTGGAGACCACGATTGCGTTTTTGGAACAAAAAATGCCGGCCCTGCTGAAACAGGAGCCCGCCTGTACCCTGTAGGAACGGACGGGACCGTCCGATCCGCAGCGAGCGGGGAGAGCGGACATAAAAAAGCGAAGGGATGCTGCGTCCCTTCGCTTTTTTGTGCGGCGCATGTTGCGTTATTTCAGGTTTTCCGGGTTGAGGCATTCCAGCTCCGGAACGACAAAGCGGCCGTCTTTGCGGATCAGGCGATCGTCGAACCAGATCTCGCCGCCGCCCCACTCCGGACGCTGGATGCAGACCAGGTCCCAGTGGATGGACGACTTGTTGCCGTTGAACGCTTCGTCGTAGGCCTGACCGGGCGTGAAGTGGAAGCTGCCGTCGATTTTTTCGTCGAACAGGATGTCTTTCATCGGGTTCTGGATGTACGGGTTGACCCCGATGGCAAATTCGCCGATGTAGCGCGCGCCTTCGTCCGTGTCGAACACTTCGTTGATCCGCTTCGTGTCGTTGGCGGTCGCGTCGACGATTTTGCCGTCCTTGAAGGTCAGCTTGATGTTGTCAAACGTGTAGCCCTGGTACGGCGACGGGGTGTTGTAGCTGATGACGCCGTTGACGGAGTCGCGGACGGGAGCGGTGAACACTTCGCCGTCCGGGATGTTGGCTTGCCCGGCGCACTTGATCGCCGGAATGCCTTTGATGGAAAAGGTGAGATCGGTGCCCGGGCCGGTGATGCGCACCTTGTCCGTCTTTTCCATCAGCTCGACGAGGCTGTCCATCGCCTTGTCCATCTTGCCGTAATCCAGGGTGCAGACCTTGAAGTAGAAGTCTTCGAAGGCATCGGTGCTCATGTTGGCCAACTGGGCCATGGACGCGTTGGGGTAGCGCAGCACGACCCACTTCGTCTCCGGCACGCGCACGTCCAGCACGGGACGAAGCAGGAGCTTGGAGTAGAGCTGCATCTTGTCCCCCGGTACGTCGGACAGCTCGCTGATGTTGTCGCCGCCGCGGATGCCGATGTAGCAGTCCATTTGCTTCATGAAGGAAACCTCCGCGTCGCGCATCACGCCCAACTGCGTTTCGTTTGCGCCGAGCAGGAGTTCCCGCTGGATCGTTTGGTCGATCAACTGCACGTACGGGTTGCCGCCCGCCTCGTACACCTTGCGAATGACGGCGCGAACCAGTTCGCTTACCGCGCCGATCGCGTAGATGAGAACGTTTTCACCGCGCTGGACGCGCGTCGAGTAGTTCACCAGGACATCGGCCAGTTTGTCGATACGGGGATCTTTCATCGGAAGGATGTACCTCGCTTTCCATTGCATTCAGTATGTATTGTACACAAATCGACGAGAAAAAAGCTACCCGTGGTCAGGGTAGCGTGCGTATGAAACGCGCTGTGCAGGATTCGGTGCTAATGTATATGCAATCATTTGCGCGGATGTGCGCACTGCCGTTTAATTGTCGCACGAACAACCAACAATTACCAGCAGGATGAACAGGATCAACACCAGAGTGAAATCGTCCAGGTCGCCGTTAAAGATGCTGCTCATCAAACATCCTCCTTTTGTTTGTTAAGCCTCTTGTGCTTACATCCATAACATATGGGTTTTCGCACAGAGCCGTAACGGGCAAATGCCCATTTTTGGGAAGTATATTATTCTGAAAACATGGAAAAGCTAGAGGATACGAAAAGACTATGCGAAACGAAAGGATGGCAGTTGTCATGCGCAGAGCTTTGTCCAGCACGCCTCACGAAATCCCGGCGATCCTGATCAGCGTCGGCGAGGATTTTAAATCGATTGTATGGAAGGCACAGTACGATATGGATTTTAATACGGAATGCCTGTTTTGCTTTTCCGAGCGAATCACCGGATACCGCGTCGAGGACGAGCTGGGCCGTTCCGGAAAAGTGGCCGTCTGCCCCCATTGCGAGAAAGTGAACGCCATTTACGCCTGATCGCCGGCAGCGTTGCCGAGCGATGCCGCTTGGTGCCTGCGCCCGGCGGTTGATCCCCTGTCCGGTCCTGTTCTCACGGACGGATGGAGGTCAGCCGCCGGGCGTTTTTTCGCTGCTTGGGACTGACAATCCATCCACCAAGTACCACCTCGTTTGGGGCAGGATTGCAGGGAGAAGGCTCGAATAGTAGGAGGAGTATACAGATGCGGATAGAGGTGAACCCATGTACAAGAAATGCAGCCGCTGCGGAAGTGACATGGAGCTCGTGCTGCGCAACGTCGTGTACCGCAGCCGCGTGAAAATCATGAACGTGCCGGTACACGTCTGCGGAAACGATGCCTGCGGTCATTCCCAGGTGGTGGATGTCATCAAAGATGATCTGAAGAAACTCATGGAGGAATGGGGCCAACATCCGCAGCGCCAATCGATTGAATTTGAAGAAGTGTCGGAGCTTTCCCATTTGATGGTGCTCATCGCCAAAGAGAAAGAGGATGCGACTGTGCGAGAGGCGCTGCAGGAGCGGGTGAACGAACTCCTGGACCTGTTTTTGCTGGCCCGATCGCTGGGGGATCAGAATTGGATGCACGAACTGCGGCAGCGTTTGACGAAGATCATGGTCTAGGCGAACCGGGTTGTCCTCACGGCAGGGACGGCTCTTTTTTCGCTGTGCCGCGATATCGCGGATGCGGTTATGAGGCATTGCCCCGCGGATCAGCGGACCGCATCCACACTTGAAACGTAGACTTCGCCGATGCGATTCCGTATACTGGTAACCACATGCACCAGATGTGAGAGGAGCGATTCATCGTGACGGAAGTACAACTGCACACGCTGGAAGAACTGGATCAATTCGTGGCGGGCGCGGGCAAGCGGCTGCTGTTCAAGCACAGCACCATCTGCCCGATCAGCTCGGCCGCTTATGAAGAGTATCAGGCGTTTCTTCGCGAACAGGAACTCCCCGCGGCGGTCATTCTCGTGCGCGAGGACCGTCCCGTCTCCAACGCGGTGGAGGAGCGCTTTGGCATCAAGCACGAGTCGCCGCAGATCTTTCTGTTGGAGGACGGCCAGGTAAAATGGCACACCTCCCACTGGAAAATTACCAAGGACGCCATCCGTGAGGCGGTGCAGGGCTAGAGCGGATGCGGCGAACGACGGGGGAGGGTGCGGGGAGCGGCAAGCGTCCGCCCTTCGCATGAAACGGCGGGCGGCTTGGCCCCATCGCGGCGTGCCGCGAATCGAAAACGCAAAAAAACGGGTGGGCATTGTAAGGGCCGCACCCGTTTTTTTCTGTGCAGAGCAGACGGTTACTCCCAATACAGCTCCAGCTTGTCGCCGCTCTTCAACTCCGTCTGGAACGAGGCCGGCTCCCCGTTGACCAGCGTCACCAGCCGGGAGATGCCTTCGCCCGTCGGCTTTTCCAGCGAGACGTCGACATAGCGGAAGACGTCGCTGAACAGGGGAGCGGCAGGAGCGGCGGTCTTCACCGTAATCACCGCGCCGTCCCGGACGGGATCGTCCGCCTGGGCGGGGAGGCCGTCCATCGTGATGGATACGCCGCCCACGGGCAGCACGACAGGCTGACCGTTGAAGTGGACGGTGATCGTCTCCTGCCCCCACTCCTCGGGAGGAATGACGTCGCGGATGGCGGGGATCGGCGGCTCTTCCGCCCGGAATACCAGATCGTCGCCCGGCCGCACGCGATCGTCCAGTGCGGCCGGTTTGCCGTTTACCTCCACCCGGAGGATGCGGGCTGGCAGAGTGTACGACCGGCCGTTGACGCTGAACCGGAGGGGAGGCGTCGCTTCTTCGTCTCCGTCCGGGAGCAGCCCCGCTTCCCGCAGCACCTCTTCCACCGTGCGGGGCAGGCGGATCTCCACCTCGCTGCGGTCGGCGAGCGGGGCGTCCAGCGGCTGCCGCACGCCGTTGACCAGGGCGATGGGGCCGAGCGAAAGCGGTTGGCCGTTGCAGGTGAGTTCCAGCGTGTCCAGGTGGTCCAGCAGATCGAGCACCCGCGCCTCCGCTTCCCGGCCGTCCTGACCGGGCACGACGACGATCACATCGCCGTCGGCCACAGGGGCGTCCAGGCCCGACGCTTCCCCGTTTTTCTCGATGACGGGCGGGGTGCCGTGGCCGCCCGGAATGATTTTGATCCGGCCGTTCACGGTCAGCGAAATCGCCATGCCGGGGCGGCCGTAGAGGCGGCGGATGTCCATGCCGGCCGCGATCAGGGCGTCACCGAGCGTCATTTTGCGCAGGTCGAAGATGCGGACCGGCGCGTCGTTGACGGTGACGGTCACGTATTTGACCGGATGGCGGCGCGCCGCGACGGCGATGCCGACAGGCGTCACGAATTCCGGTCCGGTGATTTGCGGATGTTCGTCCACAAACTGCCGGATGGCGTCCGCTCCCCGGACGGCGACGCGGGCCGGCGGCAGCTTCAGCGCTTCCGCGACGCGTTCCGTCAGTCTTGGCGTCAGGCTGCCTCCGCCGATCAGCATCACGGCCTGCGGCGGCTTGCCGTTCAGTTCCAGGATTTTGTTCGCGATGTTGGCGGCCAGGTGGCGGATGTCGCTGTCGATGGCGGCCGCCACCTCGGCGGAAGACAGGCTGTGCTCCATCCCGAGAATGTCGGTGAATGTCACCGTTTCGCGGGAAGTGAGCGCTCGCTTCACTTCCTCCGCCATCGGGAAGTCGAGCAAAAAGGCGTTCATCAGGGCGTCGGTGATCTCGTCGCCGGCCACCGGCACCATGCCGTAGGCGGTGATTGCCCCTTCCTCGGTCAGGGCCACGTCGGAGGTGCCGGCGCCGATGTCCACCAACGCGATGTTCAGCCTGCGCATGGTGACGGGGATCAGCACGTTGATCGCCGCGATCGGTTCCAGGGTCAGCGCCTGCATTTCCAGGTCGCAGCGCTGCAGCGCCGCTAGCAGCGAGTCCACGACCACGCGGGGCAAAAATGTGGCGATCACGTCGACGCTGGCCGTCTCCCCGCGCTGGTCGATCAGGCTGCCGATCAGTTCGCCGTCCAGGTAGTAGTTGACGACGCTGTACCCGACGCAGTAGTAGCGGGTGACGTCCCGTTCGTTCAGCTCCTGGGCCAGTTGGGCCTGGGCTTCCTGCACGGCGGAAAACTCCAGGGTCAGCACGTCGTCGCGGGAGATGGCGGCGTGCCGGGCAATCGGCATCTCCATCCGCACCCGCCGCGTCCGCAGCGAACGGCCGGCCGCCGCCACGGCCACCCGTTTCAGCGGGCCGTGCGTTTCTTCCAACTGCTCCTTGACCTGCCGAATGACTTTGGAGACGGCGACGACGTCGTGAATCTGTCCGTCCAGCATGGAGCGTTCGTCATGCTCGCGGATGGCGCAGTCGACGATGCGGAACCGATCGCCCACCGGCTCCACGATCAGCCCGACCACGCTGCGGGTTCCAATATCCAAAGCAAAGATCAGCTCATCCGAGGCTGTTTGCACAATGTCCGACAAAACCAGGTCACTCCTCGTTCCGGAGGAAAATCCGGGAAATCACTTCGGGAATGATTTCGACTCGAAGCGCGGAGAATCCTGTCGAAACAGGCAATCTTCTCGACAGGAGGAATTTTGCAAACGTTTTAAAACAAATTTACAATTTACTTTCGCGCTTTTTGGCGCTAAACTGCTGACAAGGGCAGTTTGATTGATTATAATAACCCTAATTTATCGTGTGAGTACAAAGGAAAACGAGGAGAGTGGAGACGAAGATGGCACACGACCAAATCGAAACCATGCGCAAACAGATCGACGAGATCAACCTGCAGATTCTCTCGTTGATCAACAGGCGGGCCGAACTCGTCCAGGAGCTGGGCAAGGAAAAGGTGAAGCAGGGCGTCAACCCCTTCGACCCGGAACGGGAGCGCCAAATGCTTACCCAACTGGTGGAAAACAACAACGGTCCGTTCAGCGACAACACGATCCGCCACCTGTTCAAGCAAATTTTCCAGGCGTCGCTCGACCTGATGAACGACGACAACAAAAAGGTTCTCTTGGTCAGCCGCAAGAAACAGCCGGAAGACACCGTGATCACGGTCAAGGGCGTGGAGTTCGGCGGAGGCCGTCCGATCCTGATTGCCGGCCCGTGCTCCGTGGAGAGCTACGAGCAGGTGCGCGCCGTGGCGGAGAATCACGTCAAGCGCGGTCTTCGCGTCCTGCGCGGGGGAGCGTACAAGCCGCGCACCTCGCCGTACGACTTCCAGGGTCTGGGCGTGGAAGGCCTGGAGATTCTCAAGCGGATCGGGGACGAATTCAACCTGGTGACGATCAGCGAAATCGTCAATCCCGCCGACCTGGAACTGGCCACCCGCTACATCGACGTGATTCAGATCGGGGCCCGCAACATGCAGAACTTTGAACTGCTGAAAGCGGCCGGACGCATCAACCATCCGATCCTGCTGAAGCGCGGGCTGTCGGCGACGATCGAAGAGTTCATCTACGCCGCGGAGTACATCCTGTCCGAGGGCAACAAGCAGGTGATGCTCTGCGAGCGCGGCATCCGCACCTACGAGAAAGCGACCCGCAACACGCTGGACATCTCCGCCGTGCCGCTGTTGAAACAGGAGACCCACCTGCCGGTATTCGTCGACGTGACCCACTCCACCGGCCGCCGCGATCTGCTCCTGCCTACGGCCAAGGCCGGTCTCGCTGTCGGCGCGGACGGCGTCATGATCGAAGTGCATCCGGATCCGGACGTCGCCCTGTCCGACGCCAAGCAGCAGGTCAACATCCCGCAGTTCAACCATATCCTCGACGAACTGCTCGCATCCGGTCTTTATAAGGAAGAAACGGCAACGGTACGGCGCTGATCCGTCCGTCTGAATAAGCAGTGTCCAGGGCTCTTCCGATCGGCGGGAGGGCCCTCCTCATTTGACGAAACGCGTCCCAGCCAGTAAGCTAAGCACAAGAGGACATGGCTGAAGGGAGCGATGGCGGATGAGTGAACAGGAGCACTGCTGTACGTCGGAGCGGTCCACCCCGCGTCCGGACAAGATCAAGAGCAATCTCATCTCCCGGCTGAACCGGGTGGAAGGACAAATTCGCGGCATCCGCGGCATGGTGGAAAAGGACGTGTACTGCGACGACATCCTGAATCAGATCGCGGCGGCCCAGTCGGCGCTGAACGCGGTGGGCAGAATGCTGCTGGAAGGACACATGAAAAGCTGTGTCATCGACCGCATTCAACAGGGAGACAGCGAAGTGATTGACGAACTCTTGAAGACGATGAACAAGCTGATGAGATGAGGGGCCGCTCGCCCGGAAAACGATTGCAACCGGGCACGGCTTGTCGTATCATAAGTGCATACATTTATGAAAATGATCATGAAAACCATAAAATGGGGAAAGTGAGGGTATGTGATGCCGGTTACTATCTATGATGTGGCACGAGAAGCGGGAGTTTCGATGGCGACGGTTTCCCGGGTTGTCAACGGGAACCCGAATGTCAAACCATTGACGCGCAAAAAAGTGTTGGCTGCGATCGAACGACTCGGGTATCGGCCCAACGCAGTCGCGCGCGGATTGGCCAGCAAGAAAACAACGACGGTCGGTGTCATCATCCCGGACATCTCCAGTCTGTTTTTTTCCGAATTGGCCCGCGGCATCGAAGATATCGCCACCATGTACAAGTACAACATCATCCTGTGCAATTCGGACCAGCGCATGGAAAAGGAACTGCAGTTGATCAACACGCTTTTGGAAAAGCAGGTGGACGGCCTTTTGTTCATGGGAGCGGAAATCAAGGAAGACCATTTGCAGGCGCTCACCAGCGCATCGGTGCCGACCGTTCTGGCGGCGACGCGGGATGCGGACAACACGCTGCCGTCCGTCACCATCGACCATTTCCAGGCGGCCTACGACGCCACCAAGGCGCTGATCGATCACGGACACAAGCGGATCGCGATGATCACCGGACCGATCAACGACCCGCTGGGCGGTCTGATGCGCTACGAGGGCTACAAAAAGGCGCTGGCCGACGCCGGGATTCCGCTTGACGAGAAGCTGGTGGCCCACGGCAACTACTTCTACGAATCGGGGCTGCGCACCGCCGGAGAGTTTCTCAAGCTGTCCGACCCGCCGACCGCCATTTTTGCCGCCAGCGACGAAATGGCGATCGGGGCGATTCACGCCGTGCAGGATGCCGGCTTGAACGTGCCGGCCGACATCGAAGTGATCGGGCACGACAACATCCGGCTGGTGGAAATGGTGCGGCCGCGGCTCACCTCGGTCGTCCAGCCGATGTACGACATCGGAGCGGTGGCGATGCGCCTGTTGACCAAGTACATGAACAACGAGCACGTGGAGGAGCACGTCGTGCTGCTGCCCCACCGCATCGAATACCGCGAAAGCACCCGGCCGCGGGAAACCTGAAGCGCCGCGAGGGACGAAGCGTTTGACAGCAGGAGAAGCAGGAGGGAAAAAGAGATGCGCATTGGGATTATCGGCGCGATGGACGAGGAAATTGCGCTGTATCTGGAAGCGATGACCGGCACGGTCAGCACGGAGAAGGCGGGCATCGTCTACCACGAGGGAGAGATGGAGGGAACATCCGTCGTTCTCTGTAAATCGGGGGTGGGCAAGGTAAACGCCGCCGTCACCACGCAAATGCTGATCGATCAGTTCAAGGTGGACCGCGTCATTTTCACCGGGGTGGCGGGAGCGGTTCACCCCGATCTGAACATCGGCGATATCGTCGTCTCCACGGACTGCGTGCAGCACGACATTGACGTGACAGCACTGGGATTCGCCCCCGGCCAGATTCCGTACACCGAGCAGTGGGTGTGGCAGGCTGACCCGGAGCTGCGGGAGCTGGCGATCGCAGCGGGCAAGGACCTGGAAGACGGCGTGCAGGTCGCGAGCGGGCGGATTCTCTCCGGCGACCAGTTCGTCGCCAGCCGGGAAAAGGTCAAGTGGCTCCGCGAGCAGTTTGACGCCCACTGCACGGAGATGGAGGGCGCAGCCGTCGCGCAGGTGTGCGCCATGAACGGCGTGCCGTTTGTGATCGTTCGCTCCATGTCGGACAAGGCGGACGGCTCCGCGCACGTCAACTTCGCGGAGTTTACCCAGTTGGCGTCCCGCCGTTCTTACGCGATCGTCAGCCGGATGCTGCGCGCGATGACGCCCGGCGTGATCGTGTACTCCACCAAAAACTGCATCGACTGCGACATGGTGAAACAGTGGCTGACCGCAAAGGGCGTCGCGTTTGAGGTGCGGGACGTGATGACCAGCCGCGCCTACCAGGAAGAAGTGGAGCGCTTCGGCTTCATGGGCGTGCCCGTGACGGTGGTCGGCGGCAAAGCGGTCAAAGGCTTCCAGCCAGACGAGCTGGAGAAGCTGCTGAGCCGTTCGTAACAAAACGCGCATGAAAAAACCGGTTTCTCGCGGGAGAGACCGGTTTTTCGTTTTTGGCCGGCGAACCGGCCCGCTGTCTGCCCGTTCAGTTGTCCGCTCCGATCGGCGCGTACATCAGCGCCCTCTCCAGCGTGATGCGGTTTTTCTCAGTGATCTCCGCGCGGCGGGGGATCGGGGGAAACGGGTCGTCAAACAGCCGGGCCGGCAGTTCCAGACTGCTCAGCGGCTGCCAGCGGGAGCGCCACGCCTCCGGCAGCGGGCCGTCCGCGAGCGGCTGATCGGTCATCTCGCTCCAGAGCAGCGTCCAGGCGCGGGGCACCACCCGCCAGATGTCGTAGCCTCCGCCGCCCACGGCGATCCAGCGGCCCTGGCACCACTCGTGCGCCAGGCGATGAGCCAGCCGGGGAATCTCCTGGTAGATGCGCATTGAACAGGAGAGGTGCGTAAGCGGGTCGTAGGCGTGGGCGTCGCAGCCGTTTTGCGTCACGATCACGTCCGGCTTGAAGCCGCGCGCCAATTTGGGAACCAACTCGTGGTAAATGTCCAAAAACGACTGATCTTCTGTAAACGCTTCCAGAGGAATGTTAACCGTATAGCCGTAGCCGCTGCCTTCCCCCCGCTCCGTCAGGCTGCCGGTGCCGGGAAAGAGGTATTTGCCGGTCTCGTGCAGGGAGACGGTCAGGACGTTGGGATCGTCGTAAAAGGCCCACTGCACGCCGTCTCCGTGATGGGCGTCGGTGTCGATGTACAGGATCCTGGCGTCCCAGTGCTTGCGCAGATAGGCGATGGCGACGGAGCAGTCGTTGTAGATGCAAAAGCCGGATGCCCGCCCGCGAAAGGCGTGGTGCAGCCCGCCGGCGGGGTTGAAGGCGTGCTCCGCCTGTCCGTTCATCACCGCGTCCACCGCCTGCAGGGTGCCGCCGACGATCAGGGCGGCGGCCTCGTGCATCTGCCGGAAGCAGGGGACGTCTTCGGTGCCAATCCCGTACCCGGCCGCCAGCGGCAGCTCGGCGTCGCTTTCCCCCTGCTGCCGCACAAACTGGATGTAGCGCGGATCGTGGATCAGGGCCAGTTCCTCGTCGGTCGCCATCCGCGGCGGCAGGATGTCGGCGTCGTTCAGCAATCCGTAGGCGCTCATCAGATCGTAGGTCAGGAGCAGACGGCGCTGGTTGAACGGATGTTCGTCGTGAAAGTAATACCGGGTGTAGTCGGCGGAGTAGATCAGACGAGCGTTGCGGCTCAACGCCGGTCCCCCCCTTCCCCGGGAGCGACGACCGCAAAGCCCTTGTCGCGCAGCAGTTGAACGACGGGGCGCGGGTCGATCGTCTGGACGCGGAAGACCAGATTCTTCCTGCCCGGCCGGCCCCCGGGGAAGACGACCACGCTGCAGACGTTCACCTGGGCTTCACGCATCACCTGGCTGACTTCCGCCAGCATGCCCACGCGGTCGTCCACCTCCACCTCGATGTGGGAACTGGGTTTGTTCACGCCAAACAGTTCGATCAGGCTGTTGAACAGGTCCGATTCCGTGATGATGCCGACCAGCCGGTTTCCTTCCACGACCGGGAGCGAACCCACCTTGTGTTCGTAGATTTGCACCGCCGCGTCTTCGATGAAATCGAGCGGATGGGCGGTGATCACCTGACGCTGCATGATGTCCGCCACTGGCTTTTGCAGGACGGTGTGATCGTCGTCGTGGACGAGCAGCGTGGACGGCAGGGCATCGCGCAGGTCGCGGTCGGAGATGATTCCCACGAGGCGCTCCTGTTCCACGACGGGCAGATGCCGGATGCGGTTGCCGCGCAGCAGTTTCAGCGCGTCGCCGATGCTGGTGGCGGGGTGGACGGTGACGACCCGCCGGCGCATGATCTTCTCGATTCGCATGGGCAAAACCTCCCCCTTTCCCTGGCGCTCCTAATAGAAATAGCGGTTTTGAAAGCGCATGGCGTCAAAAGCGGCGATGCTCTCCGGCGGGACCCGCCTGCCGATTCGGGCCATCAGGCAGTTGGCCGGATGGGAGCAGATTTCCGGATCGTCCGTGGCCATCCAGACCATGCCGACGCTGCCCATCACCTTTTCCATCACTTTCCGGTACTGCCACACATCCAGCCCCGTTCCTTTCAGGTCCCAGTGCCAGTAATATTCCGTCGTGATGACGATATAGTCTTCCATCGCGTCGTCCGCAAAGGCCACCTGCAGCATCGTCTTGGCGACGCCGCCGCCCCGCACGGCCTGGCTCACTTCGATTGCCCCCAGCTCGAGCAGGTCGGGGAGTTGGGCCTGCGACCAGCGCTCCAGCGGGTCGGGATAGAGAAACGTGACGTAGCCCAGCACCAGCTCCTCTTCCCGGGCCACGATAATCCGCCCCTCCGGCAGGGCGGCAATTTCCACGAGGGCCTTGTGCTGCTCTTCGGGAACGCGGAATGCCTTGAGCCCTTCGTCGAAGCGGAGGGAGGCCAGACGTTCCGGTTCGATGGGCCCTTCCACCAGCAGCCGCTTTCCGCCGGCGACGAGCTGCTGTGAATGATAGCGCTTGACGTGCTTCATCGATGCACCTCCTGGTCTAGAAAACAAGAGATGGCAGCCAAACCATCTCTTGTTCACCTCTCTATCCCTATCATACGTCGTTTAGTGGGCGGAGACGCTGTTCGATTGCGGCGATTCTCCGAAACTGTTGACGGCGGTGACGTAATACGTGCCGCCGGCGTCTTCGGTCATGTGCACGTAGCTGGTGCCGGTCACCGATTCCAGGAGCAGGTATCCGGTTGCCGGGTCCGGGCTGAAGTAGACGTTGTACGCGATGACCTGTTCATTTGCGCTGTTGGCCTTCCACTGCAGCTTCCAGCCGTCCTGGGCCTTTTTCAGCGTCAAAGACTTGGGCGCACTGGGCGGCGCGGCAGCGGGCTCTCCGCCGTTTCCGGCCGGCTCTCCGCCGGATCCGACGTCGGTCGAACCGTTTGGTCCAGGGAGCGGCGTTTCCGTTTGGCCGGGGACGGTCGGGTTCCCCCAGGTGCCTGCGGAATCGCCGGCCGAGGCCACCGCTGACGGCGCCGACTCCTGGCCGGTGATGTCCACGGCGGTGACGTAGTAGCCGTACCGCCCGCCGTTTGCCGACGCATCCGTATAGCTGAGCACGGCCGGGTCCTTCACCGTGGCGATGCGGACGAATCCGTTCTGCGCGTTGGCGCGGTAGACGCGGTAGCCGATCAGGTCCGCTTCGCCGCCCGACTTCCACGAAAGCGTCACGTGCTCGCCGGAACGGACGGCGGTGACGTTGGCGGGAGCGGCGGGAGCGCCGGCCACCTCGGTCCTGGGGTCCTCCTTGTCGGGCAGGCGCTGCTCCCAATCAAGCGGCTTGACGCTGGCCTTTTTGTTTTTGGCGAGAATCTGCTCCTTGTCGGGCAGCGGGTCCGGCGAGCGGAAGAAGATGCCCTCCGACACGAAGTCGTCCGGCGTTCCTTCCTTGGCCAGGTAGCGCTCGCCGTTGTAGAGGACGACACGGGCTTTCTGATGGGAGTCGTCCGTTTTGGTCGGCAGGAACTGCCGGTTGAACAGATCGGTGATCAGGTGGCCCGCCTCTTTGGACAGTTCACTCGGCAGGAGCCCGGACTTGCTGTCCACGGTGGCGGTAACGATGCCAGCCGGTTTGTCGAAGGTCTTGTCGGGCGGCGACAAGTCCGGGTGTTTGTCGAGAATCTGTTTCATGATCTTGCCCCACACGGCCATCGGCACGTATTTGTCCCGGTCCGGTATGGGATAGGGCTCGTCGTACCCGATCCAGACGCCCATGGAAAGGTCGGGGGTGTACCCGACGAACCACAGGTCGTTGCTGTTGTTGGTCGTCCCCGTCTTGCCGGCGACGTCCACCTTGCGCGGAACGTACTGGCGGATGTGGGTGCCGGTGCCGGCGTTGACCACCGAGCGGAGCACGTCCGTGATCAGATAGGCGGTCTGTTCGCTGTACACCTGTACCGGCTCCCCTTCGTGCCGGTAGATGACCCTGCCCTGGCTGTCCTCGATCCGCTCGATCAGGTAGGCGTCCACGAACGACCCGTGATTGGCAAAGGTGGCGTAGGCGTTGGTGATTTCCTCCACCGTCAATCCGTACGTCAGCCCGCCGATCACCCCCGTGGCGGCGTAATTGTCGCTGTCGACCAGCGTGGTGACGCCCATTTTTTTCACGTATTCCAGCGCCGTCGGGATGCCTACCTTCAGGTACGTCTTGATCGCCGGGATGTTCCAGGACATCCGCAGCGCTTCGCGGGCGCTCATGATGCCGTGAAACTTGTTGTTCCAGTTCATCGGCAGGTGGGAGCCGGTTTGCCCGTCCGCCAGCAGCACGGGGGAATCGTCGATCGGCGAGGCGGGCTGCAGCAGTCCCAGTTCAAACGCGGGCGCGTAGGCGGCCAGCGGCTTCATGGCCGAACCCGGCTGACGGGGAACGGTGGCGTGGTTGGTCTGTTCCACGTTGAAATCCCGTCCGCCGATCATGCCAAGGATGGCGCCGGTTTTGTTGTGAATCAGCATGGCGCCGACTTCTTCCAGGGCGTTTTCGATCTTTTCCGTCTTGCCGTTGGAGCGGCGAATCGTGTATGTCGCGTTTTTTCCGAAGTTTTTCGGGTCCTGGGCCACGTCCTGCATGATCGCGTTGACGTCCTTGTCGATCGTGGTGTACACCTTGTAGCCGTTGCGCAGGATGTCGCGCCGCTTTTCTTCGATCAACTGGCGGTACTCGTTGCGTCCGACGCTGGACTTGTCCCGCCCTTTTTCCTTTAATTCGGCGTCGACCAGCGCGCGGGCGGCCCGCTCTTCGATTTCCATCATCAGGAACGGCACTTCCCGGTACGCCTGCTGCGTCGGTTTGGCCAGCCGCGCCTTCAGATCGGACGCCAGCGCTTCATCGTACTGGGTCTGGGTGATGTACCCGTTTTCCATCATCCGGTCCAGCACCATCTTCTGGCGATCCTTTCCGCGCCGGTACCCTTCGGAGTTAAACGGCGAATACGCCCCGGGATTTTGAATCATCCCCGCCAGATAGGAGGCTTCCGCCAGGTCCAGGTCCTTCACGTCCTTGTTGAAAATGCCCTTGGCTGCGGCCTGGACGCCGTACACATTGGAGCCGTTGGCGTTTTTCCCGAGGTAGATCTCGTTCATGTAGGCTTCGAGAATCTGGTCCTTGGAAAACATCCGCTCGATGCGCAGCGCGTTGAAGATCTCCCGCGCTTTGCGCATGTGGCTCACTTCATGGGAGAGGATGGTGTTTTTGACCAACTGCTGGGTCAGCGTGCTGCCGCCGGTGACGACAGGCTGGTTGGTCAAGTCCTGATAGGCGCCGCGCAGCGTCGACTGGAGCACGACTCCCTTGTGGTGAAAGAAGTTTTTGTCTTCGGTGGCGATGATGGCGTTGATCAGATAAGGAGAGACTTCGGATTTCCTCACCAGCCGCCTGTCCCCTTCGGACGCGCGGAGCTGTCCGATCAGCGAACCGTCGTTGTAATAGGCGAAGCCGGTGAGGTAGTTGGTGAAGATTTTTTTCTGCAGTTCTTCCCGGCTGCGCACAGGCTCGTCCTTGACGAGCGCGGCGACGTAGCCTGTCACGATGCCTCCGGCCAGAATGACGCCCAACAGCCCCATCAGCAGCAGGCCCTGGACCATCAGCAGGACTGTCCGCCTGCGGCCGCGGCGGCGCTTGCGCTTGGCCGGTTCAGAGGAAGAAGAGTGCTTGTTCGACATAGATCTACGACCCCCTAGCGTTATCCTGATTATACCATAGGAGGGATCGGGAGGATAGAAGTGCGCCGTTGACAGGGGATAGCCGCTGTGCAACAATAACGGTATACGTTTTTACAGCAGACCGTGGCGTCGAACGGTGACAGTAGCGAGTGACAAGCGGAGTTTTCAGAGAGCTGGTGGTCGGTGCAAACCAGCCCCTTCCACATCGCGAAGTACACGCCGGGAGCCTTCCGGACAATCCGGACGGAGCAGGCCGTTACCCTGCGCAATGAGCGGAAAGGGTGCCGTGCGCATCTTTTCAACTAGGGTGGTACCGCGGGTGCAGACTCGTCCCTAACCAGGGGCGGGTTTTTCTTATTTTTATGGATGTCAGGGATCAAGGAAAAGGAGCTGTACAGGGATGAGTGTCGAACAGACAAACGAGACGTACGCGCTGACGGAAGCGCAGAAGCAGGAAGTGGAACGCCAGTTGGCGGTGATTCGCCGAGGGGCGGTGGAAATCATTCCCGAGGAGGAGCTGCGGCGCAAGCTGGAGCGCTTTGTCGCGACCGGCCGGCCGCTGAAAGTGAAGCTGGGGCTGGATCCGTCCGCTCCCGACATTCACGTCGGCCATACGGTCGTGCTGCAAAAGCTGCGCCAGTTCCAGGAACTGGGCCACACCATCCAACTGGTCATCGGCGACTTCACCGGCCGCATCGGCGACCCGACGGGCAAGTCGGAGACGCGCAAGCAGTTGACCGAGGAACAGGTGAAGGAAAATGCGAAAAGCTACGTGGAGCAGTTCGGCAAGGTGCTGGACGCGAGCCGCGTGGAAGTGCACTACAACTCCAGTTGGCTGGCGCCGCTGACGTTCGCCGACGTCGTGCAGTTGGCGGCCAAGACCACGGTGGCCCGGATGATGGAGCGGGACGATTTCGAGAAGCGCTTCAACAGCGGCCAGGCCATCTCGCTGCATGAATTCTTCTACCCGCTGATGCAGGGCTACGATTCGGTGGCGCTGGAAAGCGACGTGGAGCTGGGCGGCACCGACCAGAAGTTCAACCTGCTGATGGGCCGCCACCTGCAGAAAGAGTTCGGCCAGGAGCAGCAGGTGATCCTCACCATGCCGCTGTTGGAAGGGCTGGACGGCGTGCAGAAGATGTCCAAGAGCCTGGGCAACTACATCGGGGTCAACGAGCCGCCGAACGAAATTTACGGCAAAGCGATGTCCGTGCCGGACGAGCTGATGCTCCGCTACTACGAACTGGCGACCGACATCTCCAGCGAGGAACTGGAAGCGCTGAAGAGCGGCCTCGCCGACGGCAGCGTGCACCCGCGCGACGCCAAGATGCGGCTGGCGAAAACCTTTGTGCGCATGTTCCACGGGGAGGAGGCGGCAGAAGAGGCGGAGACCTACTTCAAAACCGTCTTCCAGCAGCGCGCCCTGCCGACCGATCTGCCGGAAGTGGCGCTGGATGGGTCCGCCTACGAAAACGGCGAGGCCAACATCGTCAATCTCGTGTTTGACCTGAAGCTGGTCGACTCCAAGGGGGAAGCCCGCCGCATGGTACAGCAGGGAGCGGTCAAGGTAAACGAGGAGAAAGTGGCCGACATCAATCAGAGCGTGCCGCTTGCGGACGGCATGGTCGTCCAGGTGGGCAAGCGAAAGTTTGCGAAGGTAAAGCTGGGATAACGCCACGAAAGCCCGTGCCGATTTGGCGCGGGTTTTCTTCTTTATGTTAGCGACGGCATGCAGCGGATGAAAAAACGTTGCGCCCATCAAAAAAGAGCAGGCCGGCAATCGGCACTGCTCTTTTTTCGACTCGCTCCACAGATTAACGGCTGTAGAACTCGACGATCAGTTTTTCGTTGATTTCCGCCGGCATTTCTTCGCGGTCCGGCAGGCGGGTGAACGTACCTTCCATCGCGTTGTCGTTGAACGAGATGTAGTTCGGCAGGAAGCTGCGCGCTTCCAGCGAATCCTTGATGATTTGCAGGTTGCGGGACTTCTCGCGAACGCTGATCACGTCGCCCGGTTGTACGCGGTAGGACGGGATGTTCACTTTTTTGCCGTTTACCAGGAAGTGGCCGTGGTTAACCAGTTGGCGCGCAGCCGGACGAGTCGGCGCGAAGCCCATGCGGTATACCACGTTGTCCAGACGGGATTCCAGCAGTTTCATGAAGTTTTCGCCAACAACGCCGTGCATTTTGGTAGCTTGCTCGAACGTGCGGCGGAATTGTTTCTCGCTTACGCCGAACATGTGGCGCAGTTTTTGTTTTTCTTGCAGCTGGATGCCGTATTCGCTCAGTTTGCGACGGCTGTGGCCGTGTTGGCCAGGCGGGAAGTTGCGCTTGATGTCTTTGCCGGTGCCATCCAGGGAGATGCCCAGACGACGGGCCAGTTTGTGACGTGGACCAGTGTAACGTGCCATGTTTTCATTCTCCTTTGAAATGGGATTCACAGGTGTTTACTTCCGGAAGGCTAGTTCCATCTTTACCTACACGAACTTCGGACGGTAGCGTTTCCGCATCGTGCTCCTCACAGGTAGTTCAGCCGCAGCCTGTAAAGGGATGAAACTAAGAGGGTGGTACCTCCCGTTTTTACCTGCAATCAATGCTACCCTGTACACATACATCCAATATTATAGTCTTGGGCCGCGCAAAGTCAAGGAAAATGTACGGGGCGGCCTGCTTGGGCACGCCCCGGCTGCGTTCCCGGCCGCTGGTTTTGCTGCCGGTTAAAACGTGCGGCTCTCTTCCAGCTCGCTCCGTTTTTCCAGGAAACGGGCAAACGCAATGGCGGCGTCCGCCCGGGAGACGCTGCCCTTCGGCCGGAACTCCCCTTCGCCGGGCGGCATGATGCCCAGCGTCGTCACGATGACGATGGCGCCCCGGTGTGTGGACTGGTCGATGTCGGTCAGCTTCGTCGCGAACATCTCGGCGTGCTCCGCCAGTTTGCGGTATCCCAGGGCGCGCACGATCATGTCCGCCAGCTCCTCCCGGGTGATCGTCTCATCCGGCTTCAGCGACGGGGAGTCCTTGTCCAGCAGGCCGCGGTCGACGGCGGCTTCGACGGCGGCGAAGTAGCGGGAGTCGCTGGCGACGTCGCGAAAGCTCGCTTTCCGCTCGGCGGCCAAGGGCAAAACCCGTCCCTCGTTGAGGCTGAGCATCAGCATCTGGATCATTTCGCCGCGGGTGATGCTCCGCTCCGGCAGGATGTTGCCGTCGATCAGGGAGAGCGCCTCGTACTCGTACATCAGCATGAGCTCTTTTTCGGCAGGGTGTCCCTTCAGGTCGGCGGGGGCGGGACGATGAAGCTGGATCGGCTTGCCCGTCGCCAGGCTGCGCCAGCCGCCGCTGACGGCGTCAAAGACGTACGGCTGATCCAGCGGCGTCACTGCGGCGCGGTACACCAGCTTCGCCTTGCGCGCGGGCAAAGTGGCGGCTTTGCCGACGCGGGAAGCGGCCGCGCCATCCGGGAAGGGCTCGAGCACGTAGACCGCTTCCATCTCCGTTTCATTCTGCCAGGCCGCCAGCGCTTCTTCGGCGGGGCGGTGTTTCGGCACCTGCGCCGGGTAGGTTTCCGGTCCCACATTCACGTTGTAGGAGAGCAGTTCGCCGGTGGCGGCATCAAACGAGACGCTGGCGGAGCCGGTGGCGGCCGGAATGCCGTTGACCAGCCGCTGGAACCGCACCTCGTACCGCTCGGCGTCCGGCTGCTGCGGCTCCGCTGATTCCGTCAGATAGAGCCGGTCGGCCCAGGTCGGCGTCCAGGAGCGGATCGCTTCCGCCGCTTTTTTCTTCAAGCTGTCCGCGTCTGCGTTTTTGGCCGCCGCCTTTCGCGGCTCCGGCAGCCGGTTGTTTTTGCTGAAGTGGTACACGTCCCCGTTGAGCGCGTCCATGGCGATGAAGACATAGCTTTGGCCGGTGGCGTTCTTCGCTTCGTATTCCAGGTTCCAGACCGGCCGGCTGCCGTTGTAGTCCTTTTCGTTGTAGGTGGCGGCACGCAGTTGGTATCCGGAGAGGTCAAACGTTCGTTCCGCCAACTGGACGGCGGCATCCTGTCCGAGCGGGCTGCCCGTGTGGCGCGGGGGCAGGCGCTTGCCGCTTGCGGGCGGTTTCTCCACCTCGGGTTTGAGCGGCGCGAGCGTCTCCGTCAAGGGCGTGCCGTCTCCTGCGTCCAGGTAAAAGGAGAACGGGTTCTGATAGGCCAGAATCGGGTTGTTCCGCTCCTCTCCCCGCGCATCCCAGGGAAGCACGTAGGAGAGCTTCGCTTTCGCGTGCTGCTTGAACAGCGCGGCGGCTTCCTCGGGCGAAAGCATCCGCTGCGGCTTTTCAAAGCGGACGCCATCGCTCCAGCTCAGCGTGTAGCCGGTGACCGTACCGGCGGCGCTGACGGTGATGTCCGCGCCGTTGTCGGGGAACGGCACGCCGTCCACCAGGCGGACAAACCGGAACGTGTAGGAGGTGCCGGCATCAAGCGGCGTTTTGGGCTGCGGCAGATCGCGCACATACAGGCGGGTCGCCGCCGCTTTGGCCGGGTTGTGCCGGGCGAGGAACTGCTCCGCCACCTTCTGTGCCTCAGCATACGACACGCGGCTGGTGTAGGCGGGTTTGGACGGATGTTGTTCGTAGCGGGAATAGCCGGTCAGCTCCCCGCTGTCGGCGTGGATGCTGACGGTATAGGAGAACGTGATCTCGTTTTGGTTCCGGTCTTTTTTCACCCAGATAAACGTCCATTCCGGAAACGTGCGCCAGATGTCAGCCGAACGGAACGACACGTTTTCCAGCTCCAGTCCCTCCGGAACCAGTTGTCTGGCGATGTTCAGCGCCGCCTCCTTGGACAGTTTGGCTTTGCCGGCGGCATCGGCCAGCGGCTTGCCCGCCGGGGCGCTGACCGGTCCGGACTGGACGGGGGCGGCGGACGGCAGCGGTTGCTCCGCGTAAGCCTGGGCGGCAGGCGCCAGCAGGGCGGCGCTCAGCACAACGGAGCCCGATCGGATGATCCACGGTTTCATGTACAATCCCTCCACGGTGTCAAAATCAAGCGTACACCTTCTCTGACGCGTGGAACCGCACGCTCGTTTCACGCGGACGGGGGAAATGGAGAGGCGAGGAAAAATGGGAATTTTGTCCCAGATGTGTCGCAATCTATATGGAATTGCAAACATTCATCTTATATAATGAAAAAGGACCAGCACCAGAATCACGGCCGGGGAGGAGTAAGCAACTTGGATACGATCGTCTACTTGATTCGCCACGGTGAAACGGATTGGAACCTCGCGCGCCGCATTCAGGGCCACAGCGACGTGGCGCTGAACGAAGCGGGCCTGCGCCAGGCGCGGCAGGTGGCTGCCCGTTTTCGCGGCAAGACCATCCGTGCCGTCTACTCCAGCGATCTCAGCCGGGCGCTGCAAACAGCCCGCCAGATTGCGGAGAACGCCGGCGTCTCCGTTTCCGCCTTGAGCGCGCTCAGGGAGCGGTGCTACGGTCAGTGGGAAGGGTTGACGTACGAGGAAATCAGGGAACGGTTTGCACATCAAGATGAAGTGGCATGCGGAATCGAGACCTTCGAGGGAATGCAACAGCGAGCTGTGACGACGTTGACCGGGCTGGCGGCCGGCCATCCGGGCGAAGAGATTGTCGTCGTATCCCACGGAGGCTTTATTAATTGCTTTTTGCACTACGTGACCAACGGTGAGCAGGGAACGGGCGTAACGCGGATCGACAACACGGCAGTCAACGTGTTCCGTTACACCGGGCAGCGTTGGGAAGTGCTGCAGGTCAATGATACTGACCATTTGGAAAAATGAGAAAACGCTGAGAGAGGGAATTCTCGTGTCAAGCAAAATGTTGGGGAAGTTGGAGACTGTCTTTTCCTACATGGCCCACTTTATTCTGCAATCCTGGCCGGAAAAGCGCCCAGGCATTCTTTTCTTGACAGATTCCGTCGGCCGTTTGCTCAACGTCATCAGGATGCAAGTCGGCCAAACCTGGAATCCCAACGGACTTGACCTGCAAAAGGGCAGCTCGCTTTGCGGCGATGCCCGCTCGCCCGTATCCCGCGCCCTGCGTACGGGAGAGATCACGGTATGTGTGGCGGACAGCGGTCCCCTGGTCTGGGGCGCGTTTCCGCTGTGCGAACGCGACGGGCGTGCCCGCGCCGTTATCGGCATGCTGGCCCCCCAGACGGAGGTAGACTTCGACTTCTGTTCCTTCATGCGCGGATTGGAACCGTTGATCCGGATGGGGTACGATGCCTACATTCAGCACGCCACCAGCGAAATCGTGATGAACCTCACCAGGCACGACAACACGAAGGATCTGCTGACCAGTTTGGTGGGGCAGATCGCGGACATCGTGGAAAAAGGGTACTGCTCCGCCGTCAGGCTGACGGAAGTCGGAACGCTGAACAGCCGGGAACTGGTGACCACCGAGCCGGCAGGCGAGGGGGACTGCCACATCAAGCAGGTGGCGGCCCGCCTGGGCGAGCGGATGATCACGCCGTCCGTGTGGGACGAGCATCGCACCGTCGTTTTTCCCATCTCCTGCGAAAACAGGCCGCTGTACGCGCTGTTTCTGCACCTCCCGCCTGACGAGCCGGACTGTGTGTACGACGAACGGGATGTCGCCTTCCTGCAGGAAGTGGGGGAAAAGGCGAGCTACGCCTTGTGGCGGACCATGGTCGCCGATGCGCTGCGCCGCGAGGCCACCCAAAAGGATCTGCTGTATCAGTTGATGACCAGGATTCAGGCGTCCATCGACGTGGAAGACGTGCTGAGCGAGATCGTGACCAGCATCCGGAAGCTCTATCCGACGGCTTTTGTCGAACTGTTTCTGACCGTGGAAACCAACGCCACCACACCCGTCAAACCCCTCTCCTTTCAGGACGATGACGCGTCCACCAGCACGCGGGCGTACCTGGAGGGAAGACTGGTCGTCGATTACGAAGAGCGCGACGGCATCCCAATGGCCGTGATCGCCGCGCCGCTGTTGGGCAAACAGGGCATTTACGGGGTGCTGCAGCTAACGGCCGAACGGCAGGCAGCACCGGGGCCGCAGGAGACGGAGTACATCTCGATCCTGGCGGAGACGGCGGGGAAAGCCTTTGAAAACGCCCAGCTCTACCAGCAGTCGCGCAACCTGATCCGGGAGCTGCGCCTGATCAACGAAATGGCACGGCAGTTGAACCGCAGCCTGAATCTGAAGGAAATCCTCGACTTTGTGACGAAGATGCTCCTGGAGACCTTCTCGGCCGAATTTGTCGCCATCCTGCGCAAACGGCCGGATGAAGACCGCTTCGAAGTCATCTCTTCATCGCTGCCCGCGTGTCACGGACGGCTGGTGTCCGCCTCCGAAAAACCGTTGGCGGATGCAGTGGCCGGCAAACAGGTGCTCATGCTCGCACAGCCCGGCGCCAAACCGCTGCCCTTTTCCCTGAAGCCCTGCGCGTCGCTGATGGGAGTGCCGCTGGTGGTGGAAGGAGAGCTGGGAGGCGTGCTGCTCGCTGCCGATTCCCGCCATCATTTCTTTGGTTTTGACGATTATAAACTGCTGGAGATCTTCGGGCAGCACGTCAGCCTGGCCATGACCAACGCCATGCTGCACAACGAAGTGGAGCGGATGGTGATCACCGACAACCTGACCGGTCTCTACACCCGGCGCCACCTGAACGACTGCGTGCGGTCGTCGCTGGAGAAAGACTGCTATGGTTCGCTCCTCTTGATCGACATCGACTATTTCAAAACGGTGAACGACACGTACGGACATCAGGTGGGCGACGAAGTGCTGCTGCAGGTGTCCGAGCTGATTCGACGCAACATTCGTGAATCGGATATCGCGGCCCGCTGGGGCGGCGAAGAACTGGCGATCTACCTGCCGCGCGTGGACAAGGTGACCGCCCATGGCATCGCCGAGCGCATCCGCTCCCTGGTGGAGGCGGAAACCACTCCGCGGGTCACCATCTCCTGCGGCCTGGCAGCATGGAGCCGGGACCTGCAGCCGCAGTTCAGCGTGGAGGAGCTGTTCCACCAGGCCGACGTCGCCTTGTACGAGGCGAAAAACAAAGGCAGAAACCAAGTGATTCTCGCGTAGGAGCCGGACGAGGCTCTTTGCTTTTTCTTCCTGGATCAGAGAGTGTGAACGTCCATGAGTCCGCTTCCTGATACAGCAAGAAAAGCATCTGCCAACGATGAACCGGCTGCGCCGACAGGGACGCGGTACACGTCTTTCGTAACGACCAATACACAGACAGGACGGGGGAATGGCGAATGGGAAGTGACAAGCACAAGCGAATTGCGGAGCAAGTGGCGAATGGGGTGTACCGGCTGGAGATTCCCACTCCCTTTTCCGTCGGAGCGGTCAACGTCTATCTGGTGGAAGGGGAGCGTTTGACGCTGGTGGATGCCGGACCGCTGACCGAGGAGGCCTGGCAGGCGCTGACGGACGGACTGGACGAGCTCGGATACCGGGTGGAAGCGATTGAACAGGTCATTTTGACCCACCATCACGTCGACCACTGCGGGCTGTTGGAACGGGTCCGTCAGGCGTCGGGAGCGTGCACCTACGCCCATCCGCTCGCCGTCCCGTACGTGGAGTGGCACGAACCGTTTCTCGCCTTTCACGACCGGTTTTTCCACGAGCTCTACCGGGAGAGCGGCGTGCCGGAGGAGAAGCTTTTCCTCATCCGGAAGTTCCACCAGTTGATGATGACGTTTTCCCAACGCAGCCGCATCGACGATTTGTTGAAGCACGAGCAGGCTGCGCCCCATCTGCCCGAGTGGCAGGTTCTCTACACCCCGGGCCACTCGCAGAGCCATCTTTCCCTGTACCGGGCGGCCGATCGCGTCATGATCGCCGGGGATCACATCATCAAGCACATCTCTTCCAACGCCTTTGTCGAGCCGCCCCGTGACCAGTCGCGGGCCCGACCGCTGACCCTGGTGCAGTACCGGACGGCGCTTCAGATGTGCGCCGACATGGAGATCGACCTGGTGCTGTCCGGGCACGGCGAGCCGGTGACCAATCACCGCGAACTGATCCTGGCGCGATTGCAGAAAAACTGGGAGCGGACGGGCATGCTCCGCCGGTTCCTGGCTGACGGCGAAAAGACGGCCTACGAGCTGAACGCGCTCCTGTTTCCGTCGCTGTACGAAAAGGAACTGCCGCTCACGCTCTCGGAGACGCTGGGCCACATCGACCTGTTGGCGATTCTGCACCAGGTGGAGATCAGGAAGAAGGACGGCGTGCTCTACTATTCCCTTTGACCTGCCAGCAGAATAAGCCTTTTCTTCCTCGGAAACCCTAATGGCGACGAGGAGGAGGGACGAACATGCGCAAAGCGTGGAACTTCATATTCTTGCCCCTGCTGTGCGCGGCGCTGGCGGGCTGCAACACGATGGGGGCCAGGCCAAACGCGGCAGCCGCCTTTGACCAGGTCCGCGACCGTTTTGCGGAGCAGGAGGCGTTTGCGTTTTACGGCCAGACCAAGCTGCTGACAGGGGATACCGCCAACGGAAACGTCGTCAGTTTCTCCGGGCGGAAGCATGGGGACGGAATCCTGATGAATGTGAATCTGTCGCAGCCTGAACGGAAACGGGTGAACACCCTGTCGCTTTTGTCCAGGCAGCAGCGGCTGTACGTCAAGCAGGGCAGCGACCGGGAGTGGAAGAGCGTGGGCCGCGACGGGTCATTTCGCCAGGAGCTGAACAACTGGGACCCGGTCTTTGCCTTCCGACAGATGGACGAGTTGAAAAAGAGCGTACTGCCGCTGACCGACCGCAATACGGCAGACGACATCGAAGCGGTGCGGGTGCTGCTGGACTCGACGAGGCTGAAGAATTGGCTGGCGGAACAAATGAAGGAGCAGGCGGGCCCGCATGTCCAGTCCGCCCATCAGCCGCGGCTCAAGCTGGCGATGATGCTCTCCGACGGCGCGTGGAGAGCGCCCCGGCAGGGAGCGGCCATCCAGGCGGCGGAGCCGAACGTTGACGAGATGATCGACCAGATGGAGCTGGAGGCGGAGTACACCGTGTATTACAACAAGACCACCATGCTGCCCACCAGTCTGGTGATGTCCATCCGCTCCGAGTACGACGCCAACAACCAGCGGGTGCTGGAACACGCCCAGGTGGAGACGTTTCTGCAAAACTACGGACAAGTGCCGCCGCTGCCGGAACCGACGAGCGCGGAGAAAACGGCAAAGTGAGGGAATGGAAGCAGGCGTTCACGTGCCGCAGGTGCGGTGTGTGAACGCCTTTTTGCGCGGGGCGGGGCGTCGCGGCAGCCGCACCATGTGCGGTCGTGCCGCTTTCGCGTACTTGCTAAAATTGGCAGGAGGAACTCTGGAAAACTTTGTCGAACTATCTACAGGACTATCTGTTTGTTGGCGAATGGTCTGTACAAGGGAATTTGCCTGAGCGGCCTTGCTGCCCGGTTCGGATTTGCGATGGCCGGAACAGGAGAGGGGAATGGCGAATGGATCAGACCAAACTGCGCATTCTGTCGGCAGCGGCCAAGCTGTTTGACATACACGGCTACCACGGCACGTCCGTGCGTCAGATCGCGGAAGAAGCGCGGGTGAACGTCGCGCTCATTTCCTACCACTTCCGGGGAAAACAGGGCGTGCTGGAGACGCTGATCGCCTCATACTTCGAGACGCTGTTTCGTCTGCTGGAAAATCGGGAAAAAGAAGACAGCGGACTGCCTTCCATGGAACGGCTGGAGCGGGTGATTCGCCTCTACCTGTCGTTTCAGCGGGAGCACGCGCCCATCACCCGGCTGATTCAGCGCGAATTGAGCGTGGAGTCCATGCTGGCGCGGGAAGTGATGACGCTGTACCTGAGCCGCTGGAAGCACGGCATCGCCAACGTGATCGAAGAAGGAATCGCTGCGGGAGAGTTTCGTGTCGTGCCGGTGGATCGCATCGCCCTGGCCACGGCCAGCCAGCTCATTTATCCGTTTTTGCAGCCGCAATCGGTGCGGGAAGTCTACTATCTGGAGCCGGCCTCGGAGGAGTTTGCGGAATGGCTGCTCGTCTCCGTCATGCGCTATCTGGAGGCGTGGCTGCTCCCGGCTCGCGGGTAAGCCGGCTCGCGCCACTCGAGAATTTTACGCTAAGGGGTTGTCATGACCGTGAAAAGAAAATGGGTCCTGCTCTGTCTGGCAGGCATGCTGTTATATGCCAATCCGGCGATGGCTACGCCGTTTCCGGACAAAACGGACGAAGTGATTCAAGACGCCGACGGCTATCTGAAACAGAACGAGCGGCAGAGCGCTGCCGAAGCGATCAGGCAGCTCGGCGGCAACTACAAGGTGGTGGTTGTCGAAAGCACCCAGCCGGAGGCCCAAACGCCCGACGAATACGCGAAAAAGCTGTACGACAACTACAACCTGCCCGAGGACACCCTGATGATCGTGCTCGACATCAACACCCAACAGCTTGGGGTGCACGCCGGACCCGCGCTGGAGGCAAAAGGGGCCACCCCGGACATGCTGCGCGAAAAAGTGGCGGCCTACTATGAACCGTTCCGCGTGGAAAAACAGTACCTGCAGGGGATCCAGGCGTTTCTGGCGGAAGTCAAGGGAGAATTGGAAGGGATGAAAAACAAGACGGGCGCAGCGGCAGGTTCCCCTGACGCTGCCCAGCCGTCCGCTCCGGCGGCGAAGCCGGAGGAACAATCGGATGCGGGCCTGCCCTGGTGGCTGTACGGGATCGGCGCGGTCTTTGCCGCTCTCTCCGCTGCGCTGGTGTACGCGATGATCCGCCGCCGCGCCATTTTTGCCCAGGTGGATGCGGTGGAGGAGTGGAAGGACGAACTGGTGGAAAAAATCAACGTCATCGAGGTGGACAAGCCGCTGCGCCGTTCCCGCGGCAAGACCGAGGAGCGGTACATGCATCTGGCCGACCGGAAGGAAAACCTGCTGCGCATCCGCATCCCCGACGTGGAGATGATGATTCTGGACGCGGAGGAGGCGTGCGACCGCTTCCGCTTCCAACTGGCGCTCGGCCTGCTGGCGGAAGCGCGGGACATGCTCGGCGCCATCGAGCAGGAACTGGACGAACTGAAGACGGATACCACCCAGGTGGTCGCCACGAAAAAGGAAAGCAAGCTGGCCATTCCGGAAATCGGCAAGCAGGTGGAGCAGGTGGAACGGCGCCTGTCCGACCTGCGTCTGGAGTACGGGCTGTCGTTCCACGAACTGAAGACGGCGCTGGATGAGGTGGAAACCATGCGCGCCAAGATCAAGGAAGCGCGCGCGGACGGCGACGACGTGCTGGCCTACGACATCACGCTGAAGGCGCAGAAGCTTCTGGGCACGCTGGCGAGCGACCTGGAGCGGATTCCGGCGCTGGTCGGACGCGTGTTGAAGGAGATGCCGGAAGAGTTCAAGCAGTTGGAGGAGGGCATCATCCAGGCGACGGGCGACGGGTACGATCTGAACCAGGACCCGCTGGAAGGCTCCCTGCTGCAGGCCAAGCAGCTCATCAACGCGGCGAAGTCGGCTTTGGAAGAGGGAAGCCTGGACATGGTGGAGACCCATGTCAAAGCGTTTGACGTGCTGATTGACAATACGTACCAGAATATCGAGAACATGGTCCTGAGCCAACGGCAGGCGGCAGCGACCGTTTCCGCGGCGGAACCGGAGGAATGGGAGCAGGCTGGCGGTGAGCCGGATGGGAGCATCGGACACGTCTCTTCTGACGAGATGCCGAGCGAGGCGGCGGCGGTGGTTGACCGTTCGGCGGCACCTGCGGCTGCTCTCGCCGATACGGCAGCGGCGGCCATTTCCGCGGCGGCGGCTGAAACCGCATCGGGAGCCGCCGCATTGGGAGCCGCCGCATTGGGCGCAGCAGGACATGTCCGGACAGGAGAAGGAGAGGAACGGACACCTGCGGCACCGGGGCGCGTTGAAGGCCGGCGGGAGGAAGGCGGTGTCTCCCTCTCCGCAGCGGCGGACGAGGCGCTGACCCAGGCGGAGCGGGAATGGCTATTTGACACGCCGGCTGCCCTGGGCGGAACGAAATCGGCTGGTGTCAGGGAAAAGGCGGACGACCGGCATGCGGGGGGCATTGCTGTCCGGGAACACCCGGCTGCCCGTCCCGGTGAGAACCCGGCGCTTCAAGCCGAGGAACGCATGGCTGCCAGCCATATGGAAGAACCGGCGGACCAGAAGGACGCAGAATTTGAACTGGTAATTCCCAAGGGCCACGATACGCGGGAAGAGGCGGAAGCGGAGGAGCAGCCGGAACCGGAGCGGCTGGTCATCGAGACGGAGGATGACGCCCTCGACGAGCTGGAGCGAATCTCCGGCACGCTGGTGCGGCTTCGCCAGGAGATCAAGCGGAGCTACCTGCCGGGGATTCCGGCCCGGTTGAAATACCTGTTTGAAGACGTGGTGCAGATCCTCGCGCGGATCAAGGCGATGATGGAGCAGTACCGCTACGATCTGGACGAGGTGGCCATCCTGATCAATGAAGCCAATGAACTGCTGCTGGAGACGGAGCGTCTGGCGGAAATGACGATCTCCACCTGCCAAAAGGCGGAGGGAGCGATCCAGTATACCAACCGCTACCGCCGCCAAAACCGGCAGGTGGATGACATGCTGACCAAAGCGGAGCAGGCGTTTCGCCAACTGGCGTTCGACGAGGCGTACCAGCTTGCGGAGGCAGCCCGCCTGATCGTGGAAGGGGCATCCGAAGAGCCGGAAAAAGGATGGCTCTTGCGGCGCAAGAAAAAGGGGTGAGGCGTGGATGATGCTCCCCCTGTTTCTCTTCGCCGTCGGCCTGCTTCTGATGTGGCAGCCCCGCACCAAACGCTGGCGCGCCCGCCTGCTCGCCCACTTCAACGGCGACGAGCGGCGCGTCAGGCAGCGGGCCCATACCTTTTTTCTCCTGGGCTTCGCCTTCATCCTGTCGGCGCTGGCCTACCTGTACCGGCTGACCGTGTAGGGACAGCCGCCCGCAGACAATAACGGACGCCGGGATGTAAAGTCGGAAGGCAAAAAAAGGGGAGCGCCGACTGTTTCATCGACGCCCCATGTAGGAAGATAAAGGGAGTAGAGGTGTGAGAACCCCGCAACTAGGGGGAGTAGGGGTTCTGCTCACTCTTTTTCCGAAGAAAAGAGTACCTGCTCCATAGTTTTCCCGTTTTCTCCCAATTCAAACCTCTTCGTCCCAAAACGAAGAGGTTTTTTCCGTTACGCCGTCCCCAACGCCATCCGTGCGCTGTGGGTGCCGGCCACGAAGCCGGAGGAGAAGGCGATGGTGATGTTGTATCCGCCGGTGTGGGCGTGCACATCCATCACTTCGCCGGCAAAAAACAGCCCGGCCATCCGCTTTGACTGCATGGTCCGGGGATCGATCTCCTTGACGCTGACGCCGCCCCCCGTGATGAACGCCTCTTCGAGCGACAGGGTGCCGGTCACGGTCAGGGGAAACGCCTTGATCAGCCGGACCAGGGTCATCCACTGCTGTTTGCCCATGTGGTTTCCGGTTTGGTCCTCCGGGATGGCGGCCATCGCCAGCAGCAGCGGAATCATCCGTTCCGGCAGATAGCCTTTCAGCACGTTTTTCGCCGCTTTTTTCGGCTGGTCCTCCAGGAGGCGCCAGCTTTCCTCGGCCACTTCGTCAAGGTGCTTCGCCGGCATCAGGTCGATGGTGAGCAGCAGCGGCGCGTCGCCCTGCTTCCGTTTCGTCACCGAGACGTAGTGGCCCATGCGCAGGGCGGCCGGCCCGGAGATGCCAAAGTGGGTGAAAATCATGTCGCCTTCCTGGGTGGTTACCCTTTTGCCTTTGGCGTCGTAAAGCGTCAATGCCACATCGCGCAGAGACAGCCCCTGCAGCGACTTGTCCCGGATGAACGGGTCACTCGCCACCAGCGGCACTTCCGTCGGATACAATTCGGTGATGGTGTGTCCCGCTTCCCGCGCCCAAGCGTAGCCGTCTCCGGTGGAACCGGTTTGCGGAACGGAGCATCCCCCGACGGCGATCACCACACAGGGGGCGTGGAGCCGCTCGCCGCTACGGAGCTGTACCCCGCAGGTGCGGCCGTCCGCGTACAGGACACGCTCCACCGGACTGTTCAGGCGAATCTGCACCCCCTGCCGCTTCATCCGCTCGATCAGCGCATTAGCCACGGTAATCGCCTTGTCGGTGACGGGAAACATCCGGCCGCGGTCTTCTTCCTTCAGGGCGACGCCCATCTCTTCGAAGAAGCGGATGATCTCCCGGTTGCCGAACTGGGTAAACGCGCTGTACATGAACCGGCCATTGCCCGGCATCTGCTTGATCAGCTCGTCCATGTCCTTGGCGTTGGTCACGTTGCAGCGCCCGCCGCCGGAGATGATCAGCTTGCGTCCCAGCTTGGCCCCTTTTTCCACCAGGCAGACCCGCGCTCCTTCCCCGGAGGCGGCGATCGCAGCCATCAGCCCGGCCGGTCCGCCGCCGATGACGATCACGTCGTATTCGCTTGCCTTCATGTCTTCTCGTCCTTTGTCGTTGTGATAAATGGCATCTCCCATTGTACCACAGCAAAAAGACGAGCGCTTTCGCCCGTTCAGCCCCGCAGAATGTCCTCCACCGGACGCTTCTCCAGGACGTAGCGGACGACCGACTGATCCCGCAGAAGATCGGTCACCACATAGCCCTGCTCCAAGTAACGGGTAAACAGCGTGCGGGTCGCTTCCCGCCAGGCTGCGGCCGCTCCCATGTCCGCCTGTTTCACCGCCTGAAAATGAGCGGGGACGGGCAGCAGCAGCCGTTCGCCGACGTAGTCCGGCCGGATGTCCCGCGGGCGGGGCAGCTCGCCGCTCAGGTCGCAGGACAGCACCTCCGGCACACCGGCCGTGTCCGGGCGTCTGGGCTGACCGGCGCGGTGCCGCTCCACCCGGTTGCTGGCGATGAACCACTCGACCAGGAAGCGGTCGGTCGGCAGCCCCCGGTTCAGGTCGTCGTTCAGCTCGCCGTAACAGTCGGGGAGATAACGGCGGACGACGCCGCCCAGCTTGGCGATGTTCAGATAGCCGTTCACCGTCTCCAGCGGGTCGTACGTCCAGGTGATCTTGGGATACCCGGCGAGCAGGGCTTCCTCCCGCTGCATCCATTTCATCCGGACACCCAACCCCTGTTTGCGGTACTCGGGCAGAAATCCCAGCATGTGCGAGCAGAGGTGCAGTTCCCCGTCCGTGTAGCCGGGAAAGCTGTACAGAAAGCCGATCATCCGGTCGCCGTCGTAGGCGCCGAGAAAGAGGCCGCCAAACTTGGCGACCGTCAGCGTCATGTGCAGCGGAATCACGGACGAGCCGCTCCATATGGTTCCTTCCAATGCTTCCAGTTCCTGCAGCTCCGCCTTGTCCGTCAATTTGCGAAAGGTTATGGTCATGACTGCTTCCTCCATCCGTGTGTGTCTGTACATCCATTCGGGGCGGGAAACCGTATTCCTGCCGGATGGGCGGTTGCATCCCGCTACCCCTTGGCTAATAATAGAAGGGACGCGGTTCGCCGCGTACAGGAGGAGGTTTGCCGGAATGGAACATCAGTTTCAGCTTGAGCTGTGGAAGCGATTGACCGAAGCGCCGGGGATTCCCGGTTTTGAAGGGCCCGTGCGAACCGTTATGCGGGAGTACATATCGACATACACGCAGGAAATCGTCTGCGATAATCTGGGAAGCTTGTTCGGCGTCATGCGCGGGGATGAAAACGGCCCCCGCATCATGGTGGCGGGCCACTTGGACGAAGTGGGCTTCATGGTGACGCGGATCTCGGACAAGGGGTTCCTCTCGTTTCAAACCGTCGGCGGCTGGTGGGGACAGGTCCTGCTGGCCCAGCGGGTGCAGGTCTTGACGCCTGCCGGCGCGATCGACGGAGTGATCAGTTCCATCCCGCCGCACGTGCTGAACGACGATCAGCGCCACCGGCCGATGGACATCCGCAACATGTACATCGACATCGGCGTGGATTCGCGCCAGGAGGCGGAGCGGCTGGGCGTGCGGCCGGGGCAGCCGGTGGTGCCGGTCTGTCCGTTTACCGTGATGGCAAATCCGAAGCGGCTGATGGCAAAAGCGTGGGACAACCGCTACGGCTGCAGCCTGGCGGTAGAGCTGGCCAAGGAACTGCACGAACGCCCCGACCACCCCAACGTGGTCTACGTGGGAGCCACGGTGCAGGAAGAATTGCCGGGCGCCCGCGGGGCCAAGACGGCGGCGGCCGTCATTGAACCGGATCTGTTCCTGGCGCTGGATGCGAGTCCGGCCGGCGACATCCCCGGCGTCAGGGAGGAGGGCGGCAAACTGGGCGGCGGCGTGCTGATGCGGCTGTACGATCCGCTCTTTATCCTGCTGCCGGGACTGCGCGACTTTTTGATCGCGATCTGCGAAGAAGAGAACATCCCCTACCAGTTCTACGTCGCCAAAGGGGGAACGGACGCCGGACCGGTTCAGTACCACGGAAAGGGCGTTCCTTCCGCTGTCATCGGCATCCCGGCCCGCTACATTCACAGCCATGCGGCCATCATCGACCGGGACGACTACGAAGCGGCCAAGCGCCTGCTGTTTGCCGCCGTGCGCAGGCTGGACCGGTCGGCGCTGGACGCAATCCTGCCGCGCTAGGAGGGACGAGGCGTGAACGCTGTAACGTTTTACACCCGGCGTCAGGGCGAAGAGACGTCGTTTGAGTACAACTTCTACGACAATGGCTTCTCCCCGAGCAATCTGGCCGTCCGCAAAGTGCTTATGGCGATGCTGGAGAGCGTCCGCCCCCGCTTGACCCACCTGGAAGTGGAGTACAACGACGGCATGCTGGCCGACAAACTGGGGGCCCGCCGGGCGGGCGAACTGCTCCGGTTTCTGGGGGCGTCCAAAGCGAACATGAGGGAAACCTACAGCGGGGACGTGGTGGTCAGCCGCGTGTTTCGCGCCCCGCTGACGCCCGAGCGCTACGACTACTTTCATACCCTCCCGGACGTTTCCCAGTTGTCCCACTACCGGCTGCAGGAACAGGAGAAGGACCGGATCGTCTTTTACTTTACCCGTTACCTGCAGTTGATCGCGCCACAGCGGGAAGCGGAACGCTTTGCCGCCCGTCTGGAAGCGTACGGACTGCCGTATAGATGGGTGCCCATCGACGGGGAGGATTGAAAAACAAACAGCCATGTTGCTCCAAACGGGTGAGCAGCATGGCTGTTTTATTGCGGAATGCCCGGTTCCCGGTTGAACGGCGGCTGGGCCAGGGCAATTTCGCGGGCCTCGTCGAAGCGGTCGAGCAGGAGCTGGTTGGCCCGGGAGATGTGATGGGCGTGAAAGAACGTCTCTTCCGTCACGCTTTGAAAAAAGGCGTCCACCACTTGGGGACAAAACTGCGTGCCCGTGTTGCGGATGATTTCGTCGCACGCTTTGGAAAAGGAGAGTCCTTTGCGGTAGGCGCGGGACGAGGTCATCGCGTCAAACGCGTCGGCTACGGCGGAGATCCGGGCGACGAGCGGAATGTCCTCTCCCTTCAACCCATCGGGGTACCCTTTTCCGTCAAAGCGTTCGTGATGGTGACGGGTGATGACGAGAATCGTCTCGATCTGCTGCGAATCCTGCGTTCCGGCCTGGGCAAACAGTTTGCGCAGCAGCGCTTCCCCGCGTACCGGATGGGCTTTGATGATCTCGTATTCTTCGTCCGTAAGCCGCCCCGGCTTCAGCAGAATGCTGTCCTCAATGCCGATTTTGCCGATGTCGTGCAGCAGTCCGCCGGTGTACACCGTATCCAGCATCGCCTCGTCCATGCCCATCTGCTTCCCGATGACGCGCATGTAGTAGGCGACCCGCTGGGAGTGGCCCGAGGTGTAGGAATCCCGCTCCTCCAGGGCGACCGCCAGCGATTTCAGGATGCTTTGGTTGGCTTCGGCCAGTTGTTCGCCGCGCCGCTTGGAACTCAGCAGCAGCTTTTCCTGCCGCTGGGTCAGGTAGATCAGGACGGGCGTGATCAGGTAGCTGCCGGCCACCAGCAGGACCAGCAGCGTCTTGAAGCTGGAAAACTGCTGGTAAAAACGCTCTTCCGACGTGACAATGCCGACGTACCAGTCCCACTGCGGAAAGTAGCGGACGACGGAAATTCTGCTTTCGGGAGAAGCGCCGTCCGGGGGTTGCCACTGATACGAGAGGTGGTGTTTTCCCTCGTTCAGCACTTCCCGGATGAGATAGCGCCCTTCTGGAGTGGGGGTGTTGTTCAGGTTCTGCCCTTCCCATTCGGCATGAACCGTCAGGGTTCCCTGAGAATTGAACGCAAACAGGTTTTCTCCCTCGCCCATCGTCAACCGGACGGCGCTGCTGTCGCGCGTGCCGTCAGGCCGTTTGGGGCCGGCAATCAGATCCTTCACCCGCTGTTGGGCTTCGGTGAAGGTGAGGGAGCCCTCCTCGACCCGTTCGTGAAACAGGGAAAGGATTTGGAAGACAGTGTCCAACTGCCTGTCCATCGCTTGCACTCCGTTTTTGTAGTACAGCAGTTGTGCCTGTGAGTACCCGAAGAACACGACGCAGGTAAACAGAATGGGCAGCAGCACGAGGAAAAAGGGGTAAAGGCGCGATTGGGTTGCAGGTTTTAGAGGCAAGGCGCTACGTCCTTTCCGCATTTTGGTATTCTTCTTCCTCATAATAGGGCAAATCGACATAACCTTCAATAAATTCCCCGAATATTGTCGAAAAATAGTGAAGGAGTGGTCGAACCACTCCTTCCGCTATGTCGAGGGACGATTTGGCCCTTCCAGCTTCTTGTCCCCGTACCCCGGACTGTCGTTTTGCGTGGATGCAGGCTGGACGTTGCGCTCGGCACGCACGTCCTGATTGTTGGAGACGCGTTTTTCCGGTAGCTTCACGTGTGTTTCCCTCCTTTCACAGCCATGGTTTGCGGCTGGCCGTTTCCCCGCGGCTCAGACGCTTGTACTGCAGGCTGTCTTCGAGATGGATCAACAGGGACGAAAGCGGCAGGCGCAGCAGGATTTTCGCCTCGGCTGCGGGCATCTCCCGCTCGTCGGCTCCCGGTTCCCCATTCATCGGGCTCCCTCCTTTCTGCCCGCTGTCCGCGGCTTTCCCTGTGCGTCCGGCACCCGGCCCCGCTTGTGGCGCGGCATGGCGTACAAGGCAAACAGGCCGAGAATGGCAGCCAGCAGCACCGTTGCCAGCGCGTAGGCGATCCACGGGTAAGGGCTGCCCACTCCGCCCAGCCGTTCCACCAGGGCGCCGCCGATGCTGGTGCCGAGCGCCGTGCCGATCCCGGAGACGAAGTTGGCCACACCGAAGTAGGCGTTCAGCCAGTTCTCCTTGGCAAAATAGCCGACAAGGCTGTCCAGTACGGGCAGAAACAGCATTTCTCCAATAATGAACAGCACGGCCGATGCGCTGAGCGTGGCGAACTGCCTGGCAAAGCCGATCCCGAACAGCCCGGCACCCAACAGCGCAATCCCCGCCACAAGCGCCAGATACGGATTGATCCGCGCGAGCACGAAGCGGGAGATAACCCCCTGCAGCAGCACAACGCTGACGGAGTTGATGGTCCAGATCAGGCCGATCAGGGTCGAAGTGTGCAGCACGTGTTCGCCGCGCAGGGGGAGCACCAGGGCAAACTGGGCATAGAACGCCCAGATGAGCAGCGAGATGCCGGAGAACAGCAGGAAACTGCGGTGACGCAGGATGTGCAGATACTCCGGCAGCGGCGTCCGGCGGCAGTCCGGCCCCACGCAGCGGTCGTTGGGCAGCGTCAGCCACGTGATGACGGCCAGCGTGGCAAACACCAGGGAGGCGAGCAGAAAGGGCGTTCGGCCAAGGGCAGTCAGCCAGGTGATGGTCAGCCCGGCGACAATAATCCCCAGATGGGCAAAAATGCCCCGCCAGGAAAAGGCGGCCGTCCGCTCCTCCTCCGCCACGGCGTCGGCAATCGTGGCCTTGATCGTCGGGGCGAGAAGCCCGACGCCCAGCCCGTTTACGCCCGAAAACACGAGAAACAGCCAAAACGTCTGGCCCCAGTGATAGCCGAGCATCGCCAGCCCTTGCAGCAGCGCGCCCGCTATCATGACGGAGCGTCTGCCGAAGCGGTCGGACAGAGGTCCCCCGAGGAGACTGGCCGCCTGATAGGCAATGCTCCCCACCCCGAGAACCAGTCCGACTTGCGCGATGGAAAAGGCTCGCACGTTTTGCAGGAAGACGGGAAACACGGGGACGATCAGATAGGCGGCCAGATGCATGAAAAAAACCAGCGCCAAGAGCAGCGTGTAGGTTTTGTTTCGCCGGAGCGATTCCGTTCCCCAAATCATGGCGCCGCCTCCTTGTGACACAGTCTCTCCGATAGTATGGATGAACGCTGGCAAAAACTATGCACCCGAGCTTGCCGTTGGGCGAAAGCGGAAAATCGCGGCGAACAGGCGGCTGTCCAATCCATCAGACTCCCCGCGACATATATCTATTACTGTATACGGCCATGGGCCGAACGTACGGAGCACGGGTACAGGCTGGAGGAACAAGGAGGGACAGATATGAATAGTTTTTTCAAACACGAAGGGTTTGAAGTCATCATCTGGATCCTGGTGATTGTCTTTCTTCTCTCCATTTTTTTTGACGAAGGGATAGAGTAGGATGAGCGTATACCGCCCGATCAGCCGATTGAACCGCTACTACAAAGACAACAAGGGCTTCAGGGCTTGGGTACAGGCCAATGAACAGTGGTTCAAGGAAAATCCGGAAGTGTTCCAGCAGCTTCTGCGCAATCCGAACATGGTCAATCTGTTCATGAATTTGATGGTCATGCACGCGCCGCGCATCCAACGCAAGCTGGGCCGGATGAGACGAAAAAAAGGATGAGAACGAGCGGCATGTCAGCGGCAGGCATGCCGTTTTTTCGCGTCCGGGACAGGTTGCGTTTGCGTGGTGTCCCGGGAACTCGCCGGCGACCCGGCGGGATTGCCATGCCCCCTGATATGGCACCGTTGTTTTCCTCTTCATATTTGCCTGACAAGCGGCGTAGGGATAAGCATACGCTGCCAAGTCGGGAGGAATGAAGGCATGTCTCAGGTGATTCTTACCTTTTTTATCGCGTACGGCATTGTCGTCGGAGGGTCCCTTTCCGGCGGATTGGGCTATTTTCTGGCGGCAGAAAAACCGCCGCTCTGGTCGATGAAGGAACTGGCGGACCAGTTGAAGATCTGGGGGCTGGTGGGCGCTCTGGGCGGCACGTTCGACTCCTTTTTGCAGATCGAAAAGATCCTCGTGGGCCACTTCCACCCCGTGGTAAAACAGTTGGTGATGATCGTGGTGGCGTTTCTCGGCGCCCACATGGGCACGATCACCGTCCAATGGCTGTGGCAGGTGCGTTCATGAGCGTGAGTCTGTGGAAGCGGTACGTCGCCCTGCTGGTGGTAGGCGCCGTGCTGGGCGGAACCGGGGTGCTGCTGGTATACGGGCGGGAAATGGAGCAAATGCTGGTCCTGAACCAGAGTTTGAAACTGTTGACGGAGAAATTGCGGGAAGAGAACGAGGCGCTGAGGCAGTCCCAGCGGGTTTCCCGCAAACAGCAGGACGTCGTGATCGAGGAGATCCGCGTGGTCGTGCTGGATCCGAAGCCGCACCCGACAATCGAGGTGCAGGTGGTGCGCCATTTGGAAAAAGACCTCGCCTCCCTGAAGGGCAAAAAAGTGGAGCAGGTGGCCGGCGTGCACGAGGTGCTGCATGAAATGCTCAGGCGCAGGGAGTACGTCGTGGACGACGAGGGCACGATGGCCGAGGTGCGGGTGAAAACGGTGGCGATCAGCCGCGATCTGTTTCTGTTCGTCACGGTGGAAACGAAGCGGGAGGGAACCTGACGGCGAACAGGCGGTATCGCCGGAAAAAACGCCGCCGCGATGAAACTTTCTGATCCTCCTCCCGTATATCCATACAGAAACTCCGGCGGACCGCGATCCGCAGCGGAGCAAACGGAACGAAGGAGAGAATGAAGCGATGTCGATGTTCAAAAAGCTGCTGGCCAGCGTCGGGATCGGCTCCGCGCAGGTTGACACCCGACTGGAGCAGGATTCCCTCATCCCCGGCGACATGGTGAGAGGGGAAGTCCACATGGTGGGCGGCGACGTAGCCCAGGAGATCGACGACATCTACATGTACGTCGTCACCCACTACGAACGGGAAGTGAACGACAACAAGGTAAAAGAGGAGTGCATACTGGTCAAGCACCGTCTGTCCGAGCGCTTCACGCTGCAGCCGAAAGAACAAAGAGTGCTGCCGTTTGCCTTCCAACTGCCGTACGAGACGCCCCTGACGATGGGGCGGCAGCCGGTCTATCTGCGCACCGGGCTGGACATCAAGAACGCCATCGATCCGGGCGATTCCGACTTCATCGAGGTACGGCCCCATCCCCTGATGGAAAAAGTGCTGGACGCCATCCACCTGATCGGGTTCCAACTGTTCAAGGTGGACTGCGAGTACAATCGCTACCTGGGCCGCCGCTATCCGTTCGTGCAGGAATTCGAATTCCGTCCGACCGGCCCGTACCGCAGCCGTCTGGAAGAGCTGGAAGCGGTCTTCCACCTTCGCGACGGAGAGCTGGAAGTGCTGCTGGAACTGGACAAACGGGCGCGCGGTTTCCTGGGCGTCTTTGAAGAAGCGTTCAACCTGGATGAACGGTATGCCCGCTTCCGCCTGACTGCGGCCGATCTGAACCGTCCGACCGATGTGATTGCCGACCAGATCGACGAACTGATCCGCCGTCAAATTCACTAAGCACGGCAAAAAGACTGCCTGGCGAGTGCCGCTCAGGCAGTTTTTTTTCGCTCACGGATACCAGCGGTCAGTTATCTACCCCGACGATCGACAGCAGGACAAACAGGACGAGAATCAAAGCGATGCCGGTGAAGCCTCCACCTTTAAACAGGTTCATTCTCTTCGCCCCTTCCCGGATGTGGTTCTCTATCATGGTATTGGCAAATACCCGCGCAGGTGCAGGACAGGCGCCGATGGGTCAACGACCTGAAGGTGCCTGTTCCTTTATTGCCTATTTTTTGATTTGCATGTATGAGCCGGGATTTTTCAGACAATACTGAGACCATACATAACCGCAAGGAGGAAGAAATGGAATGAATTTGCTGGAGAAAACGAGAAAGATTAATGTGATGCTGCAAAAAACGATGGGAGGCAGCGGTGTCGGCTACCATGACCTGGCCCGTCTTTTGTCCGACGTCATCGACGCCAACGTCTACATCATCACCGCCGACGGCTCCATCATCGGCAGCGGCCTGCGGCAGGACTTTGCCGTCGGGGAGCGGACGCATGACCTGCTCCCGTCTGGCTATCATCAGCGGCTGCTGGAGGTAAGCCAATCACTGGCCAACGAACCGGTGCAAAGCCCTTACAGCATGGTGACGCCCGACCTGGTGTCACTCTTCCCGCAGATGATGACCACCATCGTGCCGATCAACGCCGGAGGCAGCCGCCTCGGCACGCTCGTCCTGATGCGGGCGTACGGCCTGTTTGAGACGGAAGATCTGATCCTGGCGGAAATCGGCGCCACCGTGATCGGCATGAAAATCGTCCGTCAGCGCACGGAGCAGATCGAAAGCGAGGTGCGCGACAAAACCTTTGCCAAGATTGCGCTCTCGTCGCTGTCGTACAGCGAGCAGATCGCGATCGAGAAAATCATGGAACAGCTCGATGCCAGAGAAGGGCTGCTCGTCGCCAGCCAACTGGCCGACCAGGCCGGCCTGACCCGCTCCGTCATCGTCAACGCGCTCAGAAAACTGGCCAGCGCCGGTGTGCTGGAGTCCCGCTCTCTCGGCATGAAAGGTACCTACATTAAAGTGCTGAACGACAAGTTTCCGGCCGAACTGGCGAAATGGAAGACGTCGTAGCACGTAGCGGCAAAACGCGCCCGTTTCCGCAGGGAAAGGGCGCATGCATGCCCGGCCGATGCGCCTTCGAACGGCGAACACACACACCCGCAGGCGTTACAGCGCTGCGGGTGTGTTTTCGTTGCGGCTGCCGTCGCCAGGTTGGTGCGGCTGCGGCGAGTCGGTCGTTTCCGCCGCCGTCCGGCCGGACCAGAGCGGATGCTCCTCCATTCGGCGAAACTCCCGGAACAAAAGCAGGCTGAGGCCGATCGTCCCAAGCGCCAGGCCGCCGACCAGGAGCAGCGTGTCCGGAGCGGCCCACCTGCGCTCCAGGAGAACAGAGCAAAGCGCGTAGCTGACCGGTCCCAGGCCGACCGACATCAGCGTGAGCAGCGACATCACCCTGCCCAGCTTGGCGGCGGGAACGATCGCCTGTATGTAGGTGATCAGCGGGATGTTGGTCATGCTCATCGCCATGCCGACGGCGAACAGCATTGCCAGCCCAAACGCCAGTTGATGCATGAGCGAGACGGCGGCGATGCCCGCTCCCATCAGCCCGACCACCAGGGGCAGGAACGTGTAGCGCCCGCGGAATCCGCCGCACAGGGCAGTGATGACGCCGCCGGCGATGGTGCCCACGCCGAGCGCCGAACTGAGCGAGCTGTAGGCGCTGCCGTCCCAGCCGAGCTGCTTGACCAAAAGGGGCAGCCCCATGTTGACCGGACCGGAAAACATCATGTTGAGCACCAGGGACGTCCCGAAGATGATCGTCAGGATCGGGATGGAAAAGGTGAAGCGGATGCCTTCCCAGACGTCGCGGAAGTAGGAAGGCCGCGACGCGTGCGGGCGATCCGGTCCCGCTGCCGGCTCCGATGGGACGGGCTGGAGCCGGAGCGTGAAGAGAATCAGCGTACCGGCGAAAAAGGCGGCGGCCATGATCAAAAACATCGGCGGGTACGGGACGGCGTGCAGCAGCAGGGCGGCGACCAGCGGACCGCCGACCATGCTGAGCTGCTGCGAGATTTCCATCAGGCTGTTGGCCCCGGCCAACTGGTCGCGGCCGACGACAAACGGCAGAATGGAACTGCGCGCCGGCCAGAAAAAGGCGTCCACCGTGCCGAACAGGGCGGCCATCGCGTAGGCGGAGTAGGGAAGCAGTTGGCCGGAGTCGTACAAGAGCAGCAGGCCGAAGCCGGAGAGCACCATCCCCCGGGCCAGAATGGAGCCGACCATGATCCGCTTGCGGCTGAACCTGTCGGCGGCCACTCCGCCCGCCAGCATAAACAGCAGGCGGGGAATGGACATGCAGATCAGGGTGGTGCCGAGCACCGTCTCCGATCCGGTCACGTCCACGATAAACCAGGAGAGGGCGACGAAGAACGCACCGTCGGCCAGCGCCGAAATCAGGTTGCCGAACCAGAGCCGGACAAACTGGCTGTTTTTCCACAGCGCGCGTTTATTTTCCTGACGGGTCATGTTCCGTTTTCCTCCTGCACATTTTCCCTGCCGTCACATCGTCTGCATGCACGAATCCCTCGGGCAGCGATTCATCGTCGGCCACGTAGATCTGCTCGTTGGTCATGAAGCCGACGCCGACGAAGTAAAACACTTCTCCCGTGTCTTCCGCCTCCCCGGCCTTGATCCGCTGCAGGTGGCGTTTCTCCATGTCGTTCAATTCCTCCAGCAGGGCGCGATACTTTTTGATCCACGCCTTGAGCTCGTCCCGCGGCGCCTTTACTTCCCCGTTGAAGGCGTAGAGCGGCGGCCGTTTCTCCTCTTCGGCAAAGAGCAGAAACGATTCGTCCGGCGCGTTGTACAGCCGGGTGATGCTGGAACGCAGGTGGTTGAGCATCGCTTCCTGCTGCAAAAGCGTGTCCTCGCGCAGGGAAGGCAGCAGGTCTTCGCTCACCTTGAAATCGAAAGCGACGGAGCGGTAGAACTTCTGCACAATCCCGTTTTTCTCCTCGGTGCGGACCACATGGACAAAGCCGTGGTGCTCCAGCTCCTTCAGATGGTAGTGAACCTTGGAAGGGGAGAGGGAAAGCATCCCGGCCAACTGTTTTCCCGTGTATGCGTCTTTGGTCAGCAGCGTGATCATTTCCAGGCGCAGCGCGTCACTAATGGCGCGCAGTTGTTCCAGACTTTCGATGACCAGATAGCGTTTCAAGAAACAATCACCCTCTTTTAAATATTTGAACATAACGTTATTATTGAAACGTTCAAATTTGTTTGAACAAATTGTATCAGATGAACTTGCAGGTTTTCAAGCATGTTTTTCGATTTGTGATGGAATCCGCATCGCATGTTCCTTGAGGCCACCTCCTGATTCTGCGGGACGATGCACCTCCGCGTCAGCATCCGGCATACGCTTCGGTGAAATCGTCCGCTGCAAATGAACCGGCTTCTCGGACGGGGGATCAATAGAAGCGTTTCCTGACGCAACGTGGTACAATACGGAGAAAACGGTGAAAGGGGTTTGACCATGACGGCGCTTCTGCGTCATCCTGTCTTTCGCCGTCTGTACACGGCTCATGTCATCCATATCATCGGAAACGAGTTCACGTTTATCGCCGTCGTCGGCCTGCTGCACGACCTGAGCGGGTCCGGGCTGTCGTTTGCGGCCGGCACGGTGTTTCGCCTGATGCCTTATGTGATCACCAGCGTTTTTTCCGGCGCCTTGCTGGAGCATTGGGACAAACGGCGCGTCATGATCGTCGTCAATCTGCTGCGGGGCATCCTCGTCAGCCTCTTCTTCTGGATCACGTCGCCAGCCTATCTCTGGGCGGCCTATGTGCTCCTTATTCTGGTCAACATCTGCAGCGCCTTTTTTCAGCCGGCCATGCAGGTGGCCATCGTCCGCACGGTGAAAGCCGACGACAGGCTGGCGGCCAATTCGCTCCTGCAGGGCACGACGTCGTTTTTGATCATCGTCTGCCAGGGGATCGCGGCCATGTTGGTCTACTTGTTTTCCTACCGGTTTAACTTTCTTCTGGACGCCGCCTGCTACGCTGTCTCGCTTTTGATCCTGCTGCGGCTGCCCGCCTTTGCGGACGAGCCGGAGCGGACCGGCAGCGGCTTTGTGCAGCGCCTGCGCGAAGGCTTTCGATACATCGGCAGGCAGCGGGAGATCGCCGGGGTTCTGCTGTACCAGATGGCGGAGCGGTTCCTGGGAGCGTATTACGTCATGCTGATGTACTTCGTGCTGCAGGAGAGAGGCGAGGGGTTGTTCGTCTTCGGGCTGCTGGACATCCCGCTCGGCCTGGGCGGCGTTTGTGCCGGTCTGGTGGCGGGCAGGCTGGCCGACCGCATGGGGACAAAAGGGATCAACATGGCGCTCGGCTGGGCACTGGCGGCGATGGGGGTCTCAATCTACGCGATCTTCCACTCCGGGCCGATCGCCGCTCTGGCGGCAGCGTCGCTGTTCTGCGCCTTTGCCTCGTTTGGCTCGTCGATCCTGGCGGTGACGCGCCTGCAGCAGTTGGCCGATCCCGATTACCTGGCCCGCGTCTTTTCCATCAGGGAAATGGTGACGATGGGCAGCTACTCGGTTGGCTGCCTGATCGACGGGTACGGCGCCCAACAGGCGGGAAGCGCCGCCGTCTCCAGCGGGTTGGCCGTGTTCGGGGCAGCGGCCGGCCTGATCTGGCTGTTGGGCAGCCGCGGCCAAACGGACAGCAGGACGGGCAGGCAGCTTGAAAAGGAAACGAGAGCCGGGATGTAAACGGATCACACCGACGGCGAGGACCTATCCCCTTTGCCTGAAGACAGGCAGGGGAGGATTTTTTCGGTATATTTATAAATATAATAATTGAAAAAGTTTAATAAATTGGCTACAATGATGCCATACCGGAAAGAAAAGGAAGATGCGCGTGAAAGAACTGTGGAGGCAATCGTCGTTTCGCTGGTACTGGTTGGGGGTGTTTCTGTCCGGCCTGGGCAATCAGTTCGGATGGATGGCCTTGACCTGGTTTGTGATGAACAAAACCGGTTCATCCGCCGCCATGGGCGGTGTCGTCCTGGCGTACAACATTCCCGCGGTCTTGGTCGGACTGGTCGCCGGCGTTCTGTTGGATCGCTTTGACCGGCGAAAACTGATCATGCTGGACAACGTGCTGCGCGGCTTGATCTTTTTCGCGCTGGTGGTGCTGCTGCAGATGGAGGGGACGCCGCTGTGGCTGGTGTACGTGCTGATCGTCATCGCCGGGATGCTCTCGCCGCTCAGCAGCGCGGGTGCCCAGACCCTGCTGCCCCGGCTGGTGATAGACAAATCCCTTCTGGTCAAGGCGAACGGTCTGATGGAAAGCCAGTGGCAGATCACGTATCTGTTCGGGCCCGCCGTGGCCGGGGTGTTGATCGCCTGGATCGGGGCGGCCAACGTGCTGGTGGTGGACGCCATCAGCTTTTTCCTCTGTGCCTTCTGTTTCGCCCGCCTGAAGCCGGCGGCGGGATCGGGCAGCTTCGCCGTCGGGCGGATGGACGAAAAAGAGGCGGAGGGGGTCCAAGGGAAGGCTGCGGAAAGCGGCGGCGGAACAGGCGTAGTCGCGATCGGTCCGTTTCTGCGCTCGCTGGCCGCCGATATCCGCACCGGCTACCGCTACCTGCTGGGGCGTCGCCGCCTGTTGTGGCTCGTGCTGTTCACCTTTTTCTTCAACATGGCGTACGGCCCGGTGGAGGTGGGGCTGCCGCTGTACGCCAAGAACGACCTGGACGGCGGGGCGGTCTCGCTGGGCCTGCTCTGGTCTGCCATGGCGGCGGGGGCGCTGCTCGGGTCGATCCTGTTTTCCGCCGTTACCTGGAAAATCCCGACCGGCGTGACGCTGGCGGCCATCATCGGCCTGTGGGGGATCACGACGCTGCCGCTTGCCCTCTTTACCCGCATCGATGTGGCGATGCTGGCGATGGGGCTGGCCGGACTCAGTTTTTCGCCCTACAACATCCTGTACCGCAGCCATCTGCAAAAACACGTGCCCGAAGAACTGCTGGGGCGGGTGCTGACGAGCGTCCGCACGATTACGGGGACGGGAATGCCCGCCGGGGCGGCCGCTGCCGGCTGGCTCATCCCCGTATGCGGAGTGCAGGGATTGTTCGGCGCCGCCTCCGTCGTCTGCGCCGCGACCGGTCTGCTCGCGTTTATGGCACTGCGGCGGCTGGATGAGCCGGAGCTACTTCCGGTTCAGCAGGGGGGCGAGGAGGCGCTTCACGCCGTGGGGCAGCATCGCATAGAGCAGTGACAGGAGATGCAGCCGGAGGGGCATGGCCACTTCCGGCTGCTTTGCTTCCACGGCCCGGATGATCCGCGCCGCCGTCTGCTCCGGCGTCAGGAGATAGCGGCGGACTTTTTCCCTATACCCGCCTGTCTGGTCCGCCCGCTGCAAAAACGGCGTGTCGATCGGGCCGGGCATGGCGCAGGTGACGTGGATGCCGCTGTCCGCCAGCTCATGGCGCAGGCCTTCGCTCAGCCGGATCACGGCCGCTTTGCTGGCGGCGTACACGGCCGCTTTTGCCGTCGCCACCTGGCCGGCCAGCGAGGCGATGTTTACGATGTGGCCGGAGCGGGCCGCCAGCATCATCGGCAAAAAAGCGCGGATGACGTACAGCGGACCCGCGATGTTGGTGGCCAGGATGGTTTCCAGCTCGTCCAGGCGCATCTGGGCCAGCGGAACGAAAACGGCAGTGCCCGCGTTGTTGTAGAGAAGATCGCAGCGGCCGAAGCGAATCTGTACCCAGGCGGCAAATTGCCGCACGGCTTCGTTGTCGGTGACGTCGAGCCGGTGGAGGAACAGGCGGTCCGGAGCGCCCAGCCGTTCGCGCATCGCTTCCAGACCGGCCATGGACCGGCCGGTCGCGATCACCGTATCCCCTTTCGTCAGGTGAAGTCTCGTCAGTTCCTGCCCGAGTCCGCCTGCTGCGCCGGTAATGACGACGATGCGCGGGTTGGTCATGAAACAGGTCTCCTTTCGCGAAAACATGCCGGGGGAACCGGCAGTTGGCATGGTTTTTGTACGGGCGCGATGCCATGTAAAGCCTCTGTTTGCGGGGGTATAAGCTGTTTGTTTGTGGTGAAGGATAGCCCCTAGGAGGTGAAACACATGCCCATCGTCAAATGCAGTGTCGCCAACTGTGAATACTGGAGCGAAGGCAACAACTGCACCGCCGACATGATCATGGTGGAAGTGGACAGTCACGCTCACGCAGACTTTAAAGAAGAGTTTGCCGGCGAGTACGGACACGACAGCCAGCACAAGGATCAGGCGAATGACTCCTCCCAGACCTGTTGTCACACGTTCAAACCGAGGAAAACCGAGAAAAAGTAAGGAAAAAAAGACGTATCCCGTGCCGGGGATGCGTCTTTTTCCATGCGCTGCGGACCGTTCCATTCTCTGCGGACCGTTCCAAGCGCTGCGGACACCGTTCCGAGCGCTGCACACACCGTTCCGGACCGGCGTGCGCCCCTTCGCCGGCTCCTCGGCGGGGGAGTCCCCTCTCCGTTGAGCGGTTGGGCGCTTTACGCGTTGGCCTTTTCCAGCGCCAGCCGCTCCACCAGGGCGTCCACCTGCTCCCAGGAGGTGACCCGGTGCACCAGCCGGGGCAGCGTTCCCTGGTTGTACGGGGTGTCGAACAAAAAGACCGGGATGCAGAGGGCGTCAGCCAGCTGCAGCGCGTTTTCCAGCCGGTCTTCCAGAAACAGGTCCACCTGCCACTTTCGGGCGGCGGCCAACTTGTCGTGCGAGCCGATCAAATCCATATGGTGGTACGGAATCTGATAGCGGGAGAACCAGTTTGCGGTGACGTCCAGATGACGGGCCTCGCGGGCGCTGATGTACACCAGCTTGTGCCGCTTGTACCACTGGCGCAGTACCCGGTCGGCCGCGCCGTGGACAGGGGCGTTGTCGTACAGGCGCTCGCCGTGCTTGTCCAGCCAGTCCGCAAAGACCTCGTCGCTGATCCCATAGACCGTGGCCAGATTGTAATCGATACAGTCTTCGTATCGCAACTGTTTGCCAAAGCTTTCATTCATCAGAGGGACTATGCTGCTCGGCTCCGTGACGGTGCCGTCAATGTCAATGCCAATCGTTAGGGATTTCTCTGGTTTCATCCTCTCGCCTCCAGTTTAAATTGTACACCCTCGGCAGAGAATAAGGCTACTTCCTTCATCACAATCCTTTGGAAAAAGGAGCTGAGCATGGCATGGCGTACGATCGAGACGAACGTGTGAATGCCGAGCGGAAGGAAGGGGACAACGGCCTTGCGGAGATGTTCGATCAGCGGGACACCGAGTTTGCCGACTCCTGGATGGGGGCTGTGTTGGATGAGAATCCCGTCCGTTCCCGTGGGAACATCCAGTATGATCCCCACACCCAGACCGAACGTTATCTGGGGGAACAAAGCGTGGACGCGGCAGGAGCCGACCTGACGCAGCAGGTGAACCGGGAAGGGGACAAACGGGGCGACAATCGCCCGGATGCCTCTCCCCTGACCGGGGACGACGTGGAAACGGCGGCCGAAATTGCCGAACCTATCCGGGAGACGCGCACCACTGACGACGTCGACGCGCAGGCGGAAAACGGAGCCAGCGGGATTGGCTGGACAGGATTGGGCTTGTCCATTCTGTCGCTGTTCCTACTCCCGTATATCGTGGCTCCCATTGGCATGGTGCTGGGATACCTGGCGTACCGGCGAAATGCTCGTACGCTCGGGGTCTGGGCGATGATCGTAGGGGCGATCGCTATTCTCGGTGCGCTGATCATCTACCCGTATTACATCGCCCGATGACGACGGCGCCACGCCGAAAAAACCTCTCCGGTGACGGAGAGGTTTTTTCCTGTCTGTTTTGCCTGGGCGGCCTGGGGGATTATCGGTACAAAGCGGAGACGAACGGGGTGACGGCGGCGATGACGGCGTCGCGAAACACCTCGGCCCGCCGGATCCGTCCCCCCGTCAACAATCCGTAAGCGCCGCCCCGCTGATTGCTCCCTGTGGTGCCGCTCCACTCGTCGATGATCGTCCGCAGCTCGATGCCTTCCCGCTGGATCCGTTCCGCCGCCTTGTTGGGGATGGGAAAGAACAGTCCCTTGCCCAGGCAGAGCTGCCTGCCGTTCCAGGCAGCGCAGACGGAGAGCAGATACCATTGGTTCGTGTACCGGTCGTCAAACGTCAGGCCCCCTTCCAGCCCCAAGCCGATGTCGGCGTTCGGGACCCGGTCAAGCACCGCTTTGGCCCGGTTGACCGCCCCGGCGATCGTCTCTTCTTCCGAAAGCGGCTGGGCGGAGACGCCGGACGGCACCGCCAGACAGATCGGTTCCGTTCCCGTCGCCAGCACCACTGCCGTCTTTTTCGCCTGATTGGTCGTGCCCAGCGCAAAGCGCAGCGCGGACATATCCATGTCGCACACCTCCTGCTCCAGATTGGCTAGGGGTAGTATACCACTTTCCCACGCCCCGGACTTCTGTGGTAAGATAAAGCGAGAAAAACAATCGGAGCAAAAATGAGGGGCGAACCATGAAATTTACCAAAATGCACGGACTGGGCAACGACTACGTATACGTGGACTGTTTTTCCGAACCGCTGACGGGCGTGGATCTGCCGGAACTGGCACGGAGGGTCAGCGACCGCCACTTCGGCATCGGCGGTGACGGCTTGATCCTGATCATGCCCTCGGAGCGGGCCGACTTTCGCATGCGGGTCTTCAACAACGACGGCAGCGAAGCGAAAAACTGCGGTAACGGCCTGCGCTGCGTGAGCAAGTATGTGTACGACCACGGACTGACGGACAAGACGTCGTTTTCCGTGGAAACGCTGGGCGGCATTGTCACCCCGTCCGTCACGGTGGGAGCGGACGGCAAGGTGGAGCAGGTGACCATTGACATGGGGGAACCGCAGTTTGTCCGGGCGGCCATCCCCATGACCGGAGAGCCCGCCGAGCGAGTGATCGGACAGCCGCTCACCGTCGACGGCCGCACGTTTACCATGACCGCCGTCTCGATGGGCAATCCTCACGCTGTTCTGTTTGTCGATGAAGTGAACGAAGCGGACGTGGTGAAGTACGGGCCGGTAATCGAACGGCACGAGTGGTTCCCCGAGCGCACCAACGTGGAATTCATCCAGGTGCTGAACCGGCGGGAAGTGCTGTTCCGCGTCTGGGAACGCGGTTCGGGTGTGACGCTCGCCTGCGGCACGGGAGCGTGCGCCGCGGCGGTTGCCGCGAGCCTCAGCGGCATGACCGACCGGACCGTAACCGTTCATCTGGCGGGCGGGGATCTGGTGGTCGAATGGCGGGAGAGCGACAACCGCGTGTACATGACCGGGCCGGCAACAGAGGTATATTCTGGCGTATATCACGGTCCGATTCCGCATGCAGACTGACCGCTGATCATGGATCGTTGGCCTTGGCCGTCCCTTTGCGCAAAGGGGACGGTCTTTTTTTGCAAAGGAACGGCCTCACATGCGCACACTATGGAAAAGAACGTGAAGCGAGGTGCGCTGATGGCGGCAAAGTTTGCGTATGTGACAGCGACGATCGTCGGATTGCTGATACTGGTCGGGTACGCGTACTGGCGGAGCGTGAGACGATAAGGGGGGAATCATGGACCGGGGCAGAGGCGCAAAAAAGCGTGGAAGTCCGCACAAGGAGCCGTGCTTCTTCCACGCTGACAGGAAAGGCAAAGGGTCACCCGTTGTACACCTCGTTTAAGTAGGCGGTTTCCGTTTGATCAAACTGCGTGCTGCTCAGCTTCGCCAATTCGGCCTGCAGCCGTTTCAGCTCCGCCTCCATTTTGCGGATTTTCTCTTCCATCTCCATCGTCCGTGTCGTCATGGTGCTTCTCTCCTCGTTCTCTAAATTTATTGACTATTCTAACGAATAGGCCGCGTTATGTAAAGAGCCTGCCTGCCAATGTAAGCGTTTGTGTTTGTGAACAATTTGTGAAGGTTGTGCCACCTTTTTTCTCCCCGGCGTTGTTCCCCGCCGAAAAGTGGGAGAAAATAAGGGGAAGTATGCTCCCGGCTATATGTTGATCGGAACTGTCGTGTTATGATGAAAAGTAGACTTTGGGCGATCAGCCCTCAGGAAGGTGTGGACTGGTGATTTATTTGGACAACAGCGCCACGACCCGTCCTCATCCGCAGGTGGTTGAGGTGGTCAAACGGGCGATGGAGACCTACTACGGGAATCCGTCCTCGCTGCATCAAAAAGGGCTCGAGGCGGAGAACATCCTGAAGCAGGCACGTGCGGTCGCCGCCCGTTTCCTCGGGTGCAAACCGTCGGAAATCGTCTTTACGTCCGGCGGCACCGAGAGCAACAACGCGGCGATCAAAGGTGTGGCGATGCAGTATCAGAGCCGGGGAAGACATATCATTACGACGAGCGTGGAGCATCCCGCCGTCTATGATGTATGCAAGCAGATGGAAGAGTTCGGCTTTTCCGTTACCTATTTGCCGGTCGACAGCGCGGGTCGTGTCTTGGTGGAGGACCTGAAACGGGCGATCCGGCCCGACACCATTCTCGTTTCCGTCATGCACGTAAACAACGAGTTGGGGACGGTGCAGCCCATCGCCGAGATCGGCGCCCTGCTGAAGCAGTACCCGAAAATCCTGTTCCACGTCGATGCCGTGCAAAGCGTCGGAAAGCTGCCGATTCGCCTGAAGGAGTGGGGCATCGACCTGCTCAGCGTATCGGCCCATAAATTTTACGGACCGCGGGGTATCGGCATCCTGTACAAACGGGAGGGATTGATTCTCCAGCCGCTGTTGATGGGCGGGGGGCAGGAGGGCGGTTTCCGCTCCGGAACGGAGAATCTGCCGGCCATCGCCGGCATGGCCAAAGCGATCCGATTGCTGGAAGAGATGGGGCCGGAAGAACCCGCCCGGCTGGCGTCCATCACCCAGGTGCTGCGGCAGGGGTTGGCCGAGATTCCCGGATGCGTCGTCAACACGCCGAGCGAGGGAGCGGCCCCCCACATCGTCAACGTCTCGTTTCCCGGGATGAAGGCGGAAGTGCTGCTGCATGCGCTGGAGGAACGGGGCTACCTCGTCTCCACCAAATCGGCCTGCTCCTCCAAGGCGAACGAACCCAGCCGGGTATTGATGGCCGCTCTTCAGGACCGGGAGCGGGCACTGTCGGCCATTCGCATCAGCGTGGGCCGGGAGAACACCATCGAGGAGGCCCGAGCGTTTGTTGCCGCCGCGGCGGAGTGCGTCGCCAGCATCCGTCCCCATATGAAAGCGAAAGCGTAACTATGTAAAGGAGCAAACCATGAAGTACGATGTCATTTTGATTCGTTACGGCGAACTGGCGTTGAAAGGCCGGAATCGCGATTTGTTCGAAGAAGCCCTGGTGCAGAGCGTCAAAAGCGTGCTGCGCCCGTTTGCCAACATCAAGGTGCGCCGCAACTACGGCCGCATGTACGTGGAACTGCACGGAGAGGACGCCCATGCGGTGGTGGAACGGCTGCGCCGCGTTTTCGGCATCTCCTCCATCAGCCCCACTGTTCAGGTGGAGCCGGATGAACAGACGATCAAGGCGAAGGCGTTGGAACTGATCCGCCACATGCAGCCGCAGCCGAAAACCTTCCGGGTGGAGACCCGCCGCGCGGACAAGCGTTTCCCGAAACAGTCGATGGAAGTAAGCCGCATGGTGGGAACGCACATTCTGCGCAGCATCCCGGAAATCAAGGTGGATGTTCACCAGCCGGAAGCGGTCGTGAACATCGAGATCCGCGCCGAGGGCACGTACATCAGCTGCGAAACCATTCCCGGTCCCGGCGGTCTTCCGGTCGGCTCCGGCGGCAAAGTGCTGCTCTTGCTCTCCGGCGGGATTGACAGCCCGGTTGCCGGCTGGATGATGATGAAGCGGGGCGTCACCCTGGAAGCGATTCACTTCCACAGCTATCCGTTTACCAGCGAACGGGCCCTGCAAAAGGTCCGCGATCTGGCCCACAAGCTGGCCCACTGGGGCGGGACCGTGCGGCTGCACGTCGTTCCCTTTACGGAGATTCAGACGGCCATTCGCGAAAAGTGTCCGGAAGACTACCTGATCACCATCATGCGCCGGTTCATGATGCGGATTGCCGAGCGGGTCGCCGCCAGGACCGGCGCCTTGGCGCTGGCGACCGGCGAAAGCCTGGGCCAGGTGGCTTCCCAGACGCTGGAGAGCATGAACACGATCAACAAGGTCGTCTCGATTCCGATTTTGCGTCCGCTGATCGGCATGGACAAGACGGAGATCACCGACATTGCCCGGCGTATCGATACGTACGAGCTGTCCATTTTGCCGTACGAAGACTGCTGCACCATTTTTACGCCGAAAAATCCGGTGACCCGGCCCAAGCCGCATGTGGCTGAACGTTTCGAGGAAAAACTGGACGTGGAGGCCTTGGTGGAGGACGCCGTGAACCGCACCGTGATCGAGGAGATTACGGCGGAGCCGCGCGAAGCGGAAACCGACTTGTTCTGAGCGGCAGAGACAGATGGAAGAGACGGAATCAAAACAGGGAGGGGAAGGCCATGATCATCCGCTATGAACGAAACGGCAAAGTCAAGCATGGCTGGATGGTGGAAGCGGAAAACAAGGTGCGGGTGATTGAAGGGGACATCTACAAAGTGAAGGCGGCCAAGCCCATCATGACGGGACTGGAACTGCCGCTTGACGAGATCGTGCTGAAATCGCCCTGCACCCCGAGCAAAGTGGTCGGCATCGGTCTCAACTACCGGGACCGCGCGGAAGAGATGGGGATTCAGCCTCCGGCGGAACCGGCCATCGCTGTGAAGCCGTCCGCTGCGCCGGCCGGACCGGGCGAGCCGATTGTGTTCCCGGGGCGGCCCCACTCCCTTCATTTTGAAGGGGGACTGGCTGTCGTGATCAAAAAGGAGGCGCGTCACATCACAGCGGAAGAGGCCGACGAGTACATTCTCGGGTTTACCTGCGCAGTCGAAGTTGCCGGCGGCGAGCGGCAGCAGCACGACGGGCATCAGACGGAATCCGAGGAAGCTGACTCGTTCTGCGCATTGGGGCCGGCGATCGCCGCCAAGCTGGATTACGAGGATTTGCGCATCGTGACCCGAGTCAATGGGGAGGTGCGTCAGGATTCCAGCACCAGGCAGATGATCTTCCCCATCCCTCGTCTGCTGGAGGCGGTATCGTCCGTCATGACGCTGCTTCCGGGCGACGTGATTTTGACCGGCACGCCTGCGGGGGCGGGCGAACTGCACCCGGGCGACGAGATTTCCGTGACCGTTGAAGGCATCGGCACGCTGACTACGCGTGTGACAGTCGGCAAGGCTTAGGCCGTTTTTCAACTCAACGGACAAGACCCCTTCACAGAGTGGGAGGGGTCTTGTTTTGCTGTGCCGGACAGGATGAGGTTTTACAGCGGCTCCTCGTTCATCCCCGGATCGTCGTGAACGGGATGGGCGCTTTCGTCTTGACGCGGGAGGTCCTGATGGAGATCACGATACTCGTAAGTGAAAGCGGAGATCGCATGCTGGCCGGGTTCCCATCCGGTCGCTTTGCCCAATCGATCGTTCGTGGCAGCTCCATACGGGCCTTCCGGGAACTCTTCGGGGATGATTTCGTTTCGCTGCGATTCCACCGTGGAGAGTTCACTGTAACGTTGGTTGTCGTATTCCTCATACGTTGGTTTGGGGGCCATTTCGACACCGTCCTTTCTTGCGAAAACGTCCTACGGCTAGTGTGAAATAAAAAAGGAACCGATATTCGTTTTTTTCTCTTGACCTGCGGCTGTATTTCATATATATTTAAAAACTGTCGCGAGCAATCAGGTTCACTTAACATGCTTGCGAAAAAAATAAAAAAACCCCTTGACTTAGCAAATGGGTTTTTGTTATATTAAATCTTGTCGCCGCTGAGCGAGAAGGAAAATAAAAAAACTTCTTGCAATAGCGAAGACGATGTGATATAATGAAAAAGTCGCGCTTGAGCGACTGAGAAAATGAATGCTCCTTGAAAACTGAACAGCGAAAGCGTTGAACGAGCCTAGCAATTCTTTTTCTTTAAGCTAATGATTCAACTCAACTTTATTGGAGAGTTTGATCCTGGCTCAGGACGAACGCTGGCGGCGTGCCTAATACATGCAAGTCG
>NZ_VKJN01000040.1:0-2687 GCF_007197875.1 Brevibacillus sp. LEMMJ03
GGGCCAAATTCTGTTACAACTGTCCGTTCAGTTTCCGGAGCGAGTTCAACCATATCTCCGCTGAGCCTAACGGCTATTGGAGTTTACACAAAATCATTGACAGACCCTGGGAAACCAGTTCCGCAAAAGGTAAAAGACTTCTGTTTAGCCAACCCTAAACGCTTTAAAGGAAAAATTTATTGTTTTACACACCAAAACCAATTATAGAAGACTTTGATATGAAGTTTGATTCGTCAGCAAGTGATAATATTAGGGCTATTTGGGCATTTACAGTAGCTTTGTTTCAAACGTCACATGAGAAGGGAGGGAATCACCCTGGGTTACTTATATTTGATGAACCAGCACAGCATAGTATTGTTACTAATGATTATGAAACAGTTTTTTAAGAGCATAATCGGTTTAGGTAATAGTTGTCAGGTTATTGTTGGAATAACTGTTAAGGACAGTGAAACTCGCCAGGCAATTAACGATCTTCCGAGGCAAGCATACAATTTTATTGGAATAAAAAATAAGCATTCCAGAAAATTGATATTGAAGAATAGACGTTTAACATGATAGGAAACCTATTCAAAGACAAAGACACGCTAGTCAAAAGGCGTGTCTCTTTTTTATTTCTTATTCTCTTTCTCCGCCAAGCATTTCAAATGCCTCAGATGTTCCAAAGCAGTTAGGCGTTATTTCTCTAACAGGTCACTCTTCCACAGTGAAATCACAACATCCATCTGATTATTATGGCTCTTCTTTATACCGGTTGCCTTCCATAAGGCTGATGGACTTTCCGCCAAAGATGGGTTTTGCTTTAAAAGAGTGAGACCCTGAAGTGCATAGGCCTTATTATCCTCAGATTTTGTGTATTTGCCAGGCGATACGCTACGGACCAACCCTTCTTCACAAAGTCCCAAGAATGCATTTCGTGGGCATCCTTTCTTTTGTCCGTGTGTCCCTTCACCAAATATTTCACTGGTTGCATGATTCCATGCTTCCAAAGGCGACATAGTTTGTTTTGAATTTATTAAATAAACTGCTTTAACTGCAGCTTGCCCGTATTTCCCCATAAGTTTGCCTCCTATTTCTCCGGATGTCTGCAATTCAACAAAGTATTTAGCTCAATAAGAAGTTCCTCATATTCGGACCAGAACGCATTATATTGACCATCAAAGAATTCCCATCCTTTATAATTAACTTCTTTCCCTTCAAACAATTTTTTTGCTTCAACAGAAAAGGTATAGATTTGATGTGCATAACATTGAAGGGGAAGGGTAGCATTAAGATCTTGATAAAGCATTTGTTCGTTTTTAACGAACTTATCTAATGTCACCATGTCCCCTGTAATTGTAACATTCTAGGAAATGCTTGAAGGGCAAAACATCATGTAAGCACCACAATGATTAATGTCAAGATCAAAAGAAAGTTCCTCAAAAAAATCAATCGAAAATTCCCCAGTGAGAGCTATTTATACGCCTTTTAGGGGGCGGAAACATGAACTACTCCTTTAGGCTGTTCTTCATCCCCTTCGGGTCGGAAGAACCCCGCCTTTTTCTTTTCCTTGATGCGGTAACTTTCTCCCTTGATATTGATTGTGGTGGAATGATGCAGTAAACGATCCAGGATTGCTGTGGCCAGTACAGAGTCCCCGAAGATCTCTCCCCACGAACCATACGACTTGTTAGAAGTCAGGATGATGGAGCCGGTCTCGTATCGTTCGGAGATGATCTGGAAGAAGAAATGGGCTGCCGGTTCGTCCATCTTACGATAGCCGATCTCATCGATGATTAAGAGACGCGGCTTGGTGTACATGCGAATTTTCTGTTTGATCGTATGGTTCTGGTCGGCCTGCTGAAGCGTTTGGACCAGGTCATGGGCGGTTGTAAAGTACACGGTATACCGTTGCTTGATCGCCTCTAAAGCCAGTGCAACGGCCAAATGTGTTTTCCCCACGCCAGGCGGGCCGAGGAAGATGAGATTTGCCAGATCCCGGATTCGTCGTTCATCGATGGATGGTTGAAACCGAAAGTCAAATTGGTCCAAGGTCTTGTGAAAGGGTAAATTGGCCAGGCGTGTCCGGGTTCGGACATATCGATCCCATTTCGCCGCCAGTTCTTCTTGTAACAGCTTGTCCAGAAATTCCAGATACGATATATTGTGTTTGGAAGCTTCTTCGGCGTGGTAGTGAAGCACCTCGGGAATGCGAGACCATCCGAACTGGCGGAACGCGTCTTCAAGACGTTCTTGCAGCCCGATCATTGGAGCTTCACCGCCTCGTCGAGGAATTGTTCATACACAGATAAGTCTCGTTCATGCACTTCAGGGGCTGGTCGGTCAACAAGTTTGGGCATTGGGGCAGGAACTCGATGTTGACCGGCTAGGCGCAGTCCTTCGAAGTGCTTTTTGTTGATGACCAGCTGCCCTTTTCGGACGGCTTTGGGATGTTCAGCGATGAGCGTGTCTCCACTGTAAATTCGGATACGTCCGTTCTTGTCGTCTTGGACATGCACGATTTGACCCATAAAACGGAAGGGAACGGAATAACGGTTGGCCTCAAACGATACCAGGCAGTCCGCCGATACCTTCCGAGTATAGCGGTCGACGACCGCAAAAGGCGTTGGGTTAATGGGTTTCAGCTTTTCCTCATGCCAGCGGTCAACCGGCCTGACGTGCGTGGTTCCATGAATCCTCACGTTAGCTAC
>NZ_VKJN01000041.1:0-2219 GCF_007197875.1 Brevibacillus sp. LEMMJ03
TGTGAACGGCACTGTTAAAATCCTCAATAACGGCACTTGAAAATTCCCCACTTTCGGCAGAAAATCTCTCCCTGGAGGAGAGAAATATGCTAAAGAATGGGGAGTTTTACTTGATTAAAGACATGAAACAAAGAGGAATGAGCACCACGCAAATTGCGAACGAACTAGGGAGGGATCGAAAAACAATTCGTAAGTGGCTGAAGAAGGATGAACCTTCGAAATACCAGCGAACCGTCAAAAAAGCCAGCATTCTCGATCCATTTAAACCCTATATCAAAGCGAGGATGGAGGAAGGCTGCTTAAATGCTGTTGTCTTGTTTGATGAAATTAAAGCCCAGGGATACTCAGGACAAATTAGACTCCTTCGTTCCTTCATGGAACCATTACGCCCCGTCGTTACCTCCAAGGCAACGATCCGCTATGAAACCACACCTGGTAAGCAAGCGCAAGTAGACTGGGGACATTTCAAAGTGGAATGGAATGGTGGATATAAACGGCTATACGCCTTTGTCATGGTTTTGGGATACTCGAGAATGTTGTATGTGGAATTTACAGAGAATGAACGGCTGGATACCCTCATCGGCTGTCACTTACGTGCCATGCAATACTTTGGAGGCAGACCGGATACATGCTTGTACGACAATATGAAAACCGTCATTGCGGGTTACGACGACCAAGGCCATGTATTGTGGAATGAACGTTTTTCTCAGTTTGCAAGTCATCACGGCTTTACCCTCCGGCGTTGTGCCCCCTACCGTGCACGAACAAAAGGGAAAGTAGAAAATGGTGTTGGCTATGTGCGAAAGAATTTTTGGCCTCGCGTACTGTCGTTTACCAGCCTGAGTGACTTGAATCAACAAGTACGCCATTGGTTGGATACGGTAGCCAATGTACGGATTCACGGCACCACACATGAAAAGCCGGTAGATCGATGGAAACATGAACAGTTGAAGCCGCTTAACCCGGTTCCGTTTGAAGAAGTAGAACGGCATACTCGAAGAGTATCCAACGATTTGCTCGTTTCTTACGGCGGAAGCCGGTATTCTGTACCCTATACCTATATTGGTCATACGGTACAGGTACAAGATCTCCAGAATGGTCATATCCGGATCTATCAGGGCAACACGATTATCGCTGAACATCAAAAAGCCGTTCGTTCCAAACAAGTCGTAACCAATAAAAAACACTTCGAGGGGATCCAAACCCAAAGTCGCGTGAAGGCTCCCCAACCTATGCCGCGTCTGGTTTCAAATCCAAGCCCCGAAGTGGTGGAACGTGATTTATCAGTCTACGAGCAGTTTGCTGACGAGAAGGAGATCGTACAATGATGCTCCAGGCCCGTTTAGAAGAAGCCTTTACGCAAATGGGATGGGTACGAATCCCGGAAATTGTTCACCACCACGCAGAAGAAGCTGCTGCTCAGAATATATCGTATTTGGAGTTCTTGGACAAGCTTTTGCAAGAGGAAATCAAGGCCAAGAGGGATCGATTTATTCGAATGAAGACACGATTGGCTCATTTACCCTACCATAAAACATTAGAGCAATTCGATTTCAGTTTCCAGCCTTCCATAGATGAAAGACGGATTCGTGATTTGGCAACCCTCCGGTTTGTGCAACAACAGGAGAATCTCATTTTGCTGGGTCCGCCAGGAGTCGGAAAGACCCACTTATCCGTTGCATTGGCTCTGGAAGCCATTAAGCAAGGTTTGACAGTTTACTTTACAACTGCTCACGATTTGGTTCAGACACTTCAAATTGCCCATCAAAACAATAGTATCAAACAAAAAATGCGGGCTTTTATTAAGCCGAATGTACTGATCATTGATGAAATCGGCTATCGCAAGATGGATGAAACGGCAGCTCACTTTTTCTTTCAAATCGTTTCGGAGCGTTATGAATCCGGTTCGATTATTCTTACTTCGAACAAGTCTTATGGTTCGTGGGGAGAGATATTTGGAGATACGGTACTTGCCACCGCCATCCTTGATCGATTATTGCATCACTCTCACACCATCAACATTAAAGGAGAAAGTTATCGCATAAAGGAGAAGAAAAAAGCTGGTTTCTTTCGACCAGAGACAATTGAAGATAAAACCGAATAAACGGAATTTTCCCGCTACCTGCCCCCCTCGGGGGGCATTATTCAAACAAACCTATTGCCTATTATGGGGAAAATTCAAGTGCAGATAATGGGGAATTTTCATTTGCAGTTGACAC
>NZ_VKJN01000042.1:0-1559 GCF_007197875.1 Brevibacillus sp. LEMMJ03
AATGGAAGAAGGCTGCTTCAATGCTGTCGTTTTGTTTGATGAGATCAAAGCCCAAGGTTATCCAGGGCAAATTCGGCTCCTTCGCTCATTCATGGAACCATTGCGCCCGGTTGTTAAGACCAAGGCAACGCTCCGTTATGAAACGGCACCCGGAAAGCAAGCGCAAGTAGACTGGGGACATTTTAAGGTAGAGTGGAATGGTGGATATAAACGGCTGTACGCCTTTGTCATGGTTTTGGGATACTCGAGAATGTTGTATGTGGAATTTACAGAGAATGAACGGCTTGATACCCTCATCGGCTGCCACTTGCGTGCCATGCAATACTTTGGCGGCAGACCGGAAACATGCTTGTATGACAATATGAAAACCGTCATTGTCGGTTACGACGATCAAGGGCATGTATTGTGGAATGAACGATTTTCCCAGTTTGCAAGCCATCACGGTCTTACGCTGCGACGCTGCGCTCCCTACCGTGCACGAACAAAAGGGAAAGTGGAAAATGGAGTAGGATATGTTCGCAAGAATTTTTTGCCTCGGGTGCAGACGTTTACCAGCCTTCGTGACTTGAATCAGCAAGTACGTCATTGGTTGGATACGGTGGCTAATGTACGGGTACACGGCACCACGCATGATAAACCAGTAGATCGATGGAAACACGAACAGTTGAAGCCACTTAACCCGATCCCATTCGAAGAGGTAGAACGCCATACTCGAAGAGTATCGAATGATTCACTCGTTTCTTACGGAGGAAGCCGGTATTCAGTCCCCTATGTTTATGTAGGTCATACGGTAGAAGTACAAGATCTCCAGAATGGCCATATCCGGATCTATCAGGGCAACATGATCATCGCTGAACATCCTAAAGCTACTCGTACCAAGCAAGTCATAACCAATAAAAAACACTTCGAGGGGATTCAAAACCAAATTGGCGCGAAGGCTCCCCAACCTATGCCGCGTTTGGTTCCCAATCCAAGCCCCGAAGTGGTGGAACGTGATTTGTCTGTCTATGAGCAGTTTGCTGACGAGGAGGTGATCGTACAATGATACTCCAGGCCCGTTTAGAAGAAGCCTTTGTACAGATGGGATGGGTACGAATCCCGGAAATTATTCACCACCACGCAGAAGAAGCTGCTGCTCAGAATATATCGTATTTGGAGTTCTTGGACAAGCTTTTGCAAGAAGAAATCATGGCCAAGAGGGATCGGTTTATCCGCATGAAAACGCGATTGGCTCATTTACCCTACCATAAAACGTTGGAGCAATTCGATTTCAGTTTCCAGCCCTCCATTGATGAAAGACGGATTCGTGATTTGGCAACCCTCCGGTTTGTACAACAACAAGAGAATCTCATTTTACTTGGTCCGCCAGGGGTCGGCAAGACTCACTTGTCTGTTGCTTTGGCTCTCGAAGCTATCAAACAAGGGTTGACGGTTTACTTTACAACTGCTCATGATTTGGTTCAGACGCTCCAGATTGCACATCAAAACAATAGCATCAAACAAAAAATGCGAGCATTTATAAAACCGAATGTACTCATCATTGATGAAATTGGATATCG
>NZ_VKJN01000043.1:0-1485 GCF_007197875.1 Brevibacillus sp. LEMMJ03
ATAGCGGAACGTCAAAAACGGAATATGGAGGTACGCACCAAACTCGCACACTTGCCTTACCGAAAAACGCTGGAGGAGTTCGATTTTGCTTTCCAACCCAGCATTGACGAACGGTTGATTCGAGAGCTGGCCACGATGACTTTTGTAACCCGACACGAGAATGTGTCAAGATCAAAAGAAAGCTCCTCAAAAAAATCAATCGAAAATTCCCCAGTAAGAGTTATTTTATACGCCCCTTAGGGGGCGGAAACAAGGACTACTCCTTTGGGTGTTCTTCATGCCCTTCTGGTCGGAAGAAACCCGCCTTTTTCTTTTCTTTGATGCGGTAACTTTCCCCCTTGATATTGATTGTGGTGGAATGATGCAGCAAACGATCCAGGATGGCTGTGGCCAGTATAGAGTCTCCAAAGATTTCTCCCCATGAACCATACGACTTGTTGGAAGTCAGGATGATAGAGCCGGTCTCGTATCGTTCGGAGATGATTTGGAAGAAGAAATGGGCTGCCGGTTCGTCCATCTTGCGATAGCCGATCTCATCGATGATCAACAGACGCGGCTTGGTGTACATGCGAATTTTTTGTTTGATCGTATGGTTCTGATCGGCCTGCTGAAGCGTTTGCACGAGATCATGGGCGGTTGTAAAATACACCGTATACCGCTGCTTAATCGCCTCCAAAGCCAGTGCAACGGCCAAATGTGTTTTCCCCACACCGGGCGGGCCGAGGAAAATGAGATTCTCCTGGTGCTCGATAAACCGAAGGGTCGCCAGATCCCGGATTCGCCGTTCATCGATGGATGGTTGGAAACGAAAGTCGAATTGATCCAGGGTCTTGTGAAAGGGCAAGTTGGCTAGACGTGTCCGGGTCCGGATATACCGATCCCATTTTGCCGCCAACTCCTCCTGCAGCAGCTTGTCCAGAAATTCCAGATACGATATATTGTGTTTGGAAGCTTCTTCGGCGTGGTGGTGAAGCACCTCGGGAATGCGAGTCCATCCGAATTGGTGGAAGGCATCCTCAAGACGTTCTTGCAGCCCAATCATTGGAGCCTCACCGCCTCGTCGAGGAATTGTTCATACACGGATAAGTTTCGTTCCAGCACTTCAGGGGCTGGTCGGTCAACAAGTTTGGGCATTGGGGCAGGAACTCGATGTTGACCGGTTGGGCGCAGTCCTTCGAAGTGCTTTTTGTTGATGACCAGCTGCCCTTTTTGGACGGCCTTGGGATGTTCAGCGATGAGTGTGTCTCCACTGTAAATCCGGATGCGTCCGTTCTTGTCGTCCTGGACATGCACGATTTGCCCCATAAAACGGAAGGGAACGGAGTAACGGTTGGCCTCAAACGATACCAGGCAGTCGGCTGATACCTTCCGAGCATGACGGTCGACGACCGCAAACGGCGTTGGGTTCATGGGTTTCAGCTTTTCCTCATGCCAGCGGTCAACCGGCCTGACGTGCGTGGTTCCATGAATCCTCACGTTAGCTAC
>NZ_VKJN01000045.1:0-1323 GCF_007197875.1 Brevibacillus sp. LEMMJ03
GCGGCAAACGAGCGGATCGCTTCCTTGGCCGCTTCCATTCTCGTCTTGCCGCCCGCCATATTGCCCATGCTGCCGCTTGCGTCCAGCACGATCATCACGTTGTACTGCTCCTTGAACTGAAAACGCGGATCATCCATTTCCGGGCTGCCAAATGAAGAAAGCTTGATCTGGTTGATGATTTCCTGCGGTTCCGGGTAATCTTCGGCAAACAGGCCGAGCAGGGCGAGGTAGTACAGTTCGATTATTTCGGGATCGGGGTTTTCGATGTTCGGGAATTGCTGCAGTACCTTTTCGATCTCCTCATACTGCTTGCCATACTGGACACCGGAAAATCGCCCCGGAGGCAGGTTGTAAAACTCCTCCGCTGTCTCCGGGCGTTTGGTCAGGCCGTCCGGGATTAGTGCTTTCAGCGCCTCGATCTGCTCTTCCCGGCTGGTGGCGGTTTGTTTGGTGGATATTGGCTCTCCGTCAGGATTGCTGCCTGCCGTCTCCGCCGTTTCCTTGCCGTTGTTCTGCAAGGAGGTCTCGGACGAGCCTGTGCTGGTTGATTGCTCTTCTCCCGAACAAGCTGACAGACTGATGAAACATACAAGAAGGATGGCGAACAGCATTTGTCCCTTTTTTACTTGTGTGTTCATCTCCTCCACCTCCTTGCATCAGCTAATTTCTCTTTACATTTTCGCTATATTGCCGGTTGATCGCGTCAATTGCTTCTTTATATGTTTTGGCGTTCAAATTTTCAAGGAAAGTCTTCATTTCGTCTCCTCGTTGCTTAATCAATTTGCTTTGTGTTTTTTCGATCTCTTTCAGTTTGGTAATGGTGCTTTTATCCAATATTTTGCGTCTTTCTAATTCGTAAAAGGCAGAGAGAAAATTATAGCTTTCGCGAACTGACATTCGCTGCCAGGTGGATCCATAGACACTGATTTCTACACCTTGAGAGAGTTTTTCTGATAAAGCATCATAAGTTGCCCCACGTTTCCACTCAATCCATTTTCGGGCGATCTTGCTTGCCTGTTCAAACTCCTTCTTCAACTCCTGCTGATCCTGGATCAGTACATAGCGGCCCCCTGCGGCTTCTGCTACCTGCTTGAGCTGGCGCTGCGCTTCCCCGTCTGCTCCGAAACCGACGACGTTTACGATGGGTGTCACGTCAGAGTCAGCCAACTGTTTTGCCACTTCTACCGGATCGCCGCCGCATGTTTCGATCCCGTCGCTGACCAGGTAGATGATATTGGTGTTCTGCTCCCCTTTGTACGACTGCAAATCTTTCTGCGCCTGCTCGAGGGCGAGGGCAATCGGCGTCCAGCCGGCAGGCTTGAA
>NZ_VKJN01000046.1:0-1320 GCF_007197875.1 Brevibacillus sp. LEMMJ03
GCGACAAACGAGCGGATCGCTTCCTTGGCCGCTTCCATTCTCGTCTTGCCGCCCGCCATATTGCCCATGCTGCCGCTTGCGTCCAGCACGATCATCACGTTGTACTGCTCCTTGAACCGAAAGCGCGGATCATCCATCTCCGGGCTGCCAAATGAAGCAAGCTTGATCCGGTTGATGACTTCCTCCGGTTCCGGGTAATCTTCGGCAAACAGGCCGAGCAGGGCGAGGTAGTACAGTTTGATTATTTCGTGATCGGGGTTTTCGATGTTCGGGAATTGCTGAAGCACCTTTTCGATTTCCTCATCCTGCTTGCCATACGAGACACCGGAAAAGCGTCCCGGAGGCAGGTTGTAAAACTCCTCCGCTGTCTCCGGGAGTTTGGTCAGGCCGTCCGGGATTAGTGCTTTCAGCGCCTCGATCTGCTCTTCCCGGCTGGTAGCGGTTTGTTTGGATATGGTCTCTTCGGCAGGGTTACTGTCTGCCGTCTCCGCCTGTTCCTTGTCGGTGCTCTGCAAGGAGGTCTCGGATGAGTCTGTGCTGGTCGATTGCTCTTCTCCCGAACAAGCTGACAGACTGATGAAACATGCAAGAAGGATGGCGATCAGCTTTTGTCCCTTTTTTACTTGTGTGTTCATCTCCTCCACCTCCTTGCATCAGCTATTTTCTCTTTACATTTTCGCTATATTGCTGGTTGATCGCGTCAATTGCTTCTTTATATGTTTTGGCGTTCAATTTTTCAAGGAAAGTCTTCAGTTCGTTCCCGCGTTGTTTGATCAACTTGCTCTGTATTTTTTCGAGCTCTTTCAGTTTGGTAATGGTGCTTTTATCCAAAATTTTGCTCCCTTCCAATTTTAAAAAAGCCCCGAGAAAATTATTGCTTTCACGTGTTTCCATTTGATCCCAGGTAAATCCAAAAGCAAGAATCTCCCCTCCTTGAGAAAGCTGTTTTGATAAGGCATCATAAGTTGCGCCACTTCTCCACTCAAACCATTTGCGGGCAATCTCTTCGGCCTGCTGAAATTCCTTCTCCAGTTCCTTTTGATCCTGGATCAGTACGTAGCGGCCCCCTGCGGCTTCCGCTACCTGCTTGAGCTGGCGCTGCGCTTCCCCGTCCGCTCCGAAGCCGACGACATTTACGATGGGCGTCACGTCAGAGTCGGCCAGTTGTTTTGCCACCTTTACCGGATTGCCGCCGCATGTCTCGATCCCGTCGCTGACCAGGTAGATGATATTGGTGTTCTGCTCCCCTTTGTACGACTGCAAATCTTTCTGCGCCTGCTCGAGGGCGAGGGCAATTGGCGTCCAGCCGGCAGGCTTGAA
>NZ_VKJN01000047.1:0-1269 GCF_007197875.1 Brevibacillus sp. LEMMJ03
CCCCGTCAAGTAGACAGTAAAAAAAGAGGAATCACCTAAGCGGCGATCGCTTCTCGATATTCAACCGGGGAGAGGTCGCCGAGTTTTTTCTGGAAGCGTTCATTGTTATAGTAGTCGATATATTCAGCAACACATTTACGTGCCGCAGCTTCACTATCTGGCTTCGCCAGGTAAAGCTTTTCCGTTTTCAGATGGGAAAAGAACGACTCGATACATGCGTTGTCAAAGCAATTCCCGCGTCTTGAATGGCTTCCCATAAGTTCTTTCTCCTCGAGTAGATCCCTGTACGATTTGGTTGTGTATTGAAATCCTTGGTCGGAATGGAGAATAGCGTTTTTGGCGTTCAGTTGCTTTACGGTGTCCAATACGAGTTGGAGATCGTTACGCGCGGATAGCTCCCATGCTACGACTTCCTTGTTACAAAGGTCTAAAATAACCGACAAATAGACAAAATCATGACCAATTCGAATATAGGTAATGTCAGTCACAAATTTCTTCAAAATGGTTTCTGCTGTAAATTCACGGTTGAGGACATTCGGAAAGACTACGGATGGTTTGCGACCTGCAAATGGCCGTTTCTTGCGGATAACTGAACGAATACCCAGCTCACGCATCAGCCTACGCACCTTTTTGTGGTTAACCAAAACCCCTTCTTTGTGTAAAGCCGTACGCATACGTTTGTAGCCGAAATAAGGTCGCAGTCGATGAATAGCAAGGATGTGCTCTTTTACATTCGTATCCTGCTCGATACGGGTTTTACGAGATTCCCGGGCAGCTTTCCACTTGTAATAACCCGACCGCGATACTTCGGCAATCTTGCACAGCATGATGATGGGATACTTGTGATTCATTTTTTCGATGGTCCTAAACCGGGCTTGCTGATCCAACTTCCCTCCCCATGCAGATTCGGATTGAGCTTTTTTAGGTATTCGACCTGCGCTTTCAAATAGGCGTTTTCCTCTTCAAGGCTATTGAAGTGTTTCTTATTCCAACGCCCACGATAATCCTCAAACGATTCTCCGCTCTGGTGCTTACGTACCCAACTGATGATCTGTGCATCACTTTTAATTCCCAGCTTTTCTCTTATCTCCTGATAGCTCCACTGCTCTTCCAAACGCAAGCGAACAGCCTCTTTCTTCGTATCCTCGCTATAACGAGTAAAGACCTGTCCCTTCTTTGGTGGCATGAAAAATCCCCTCCGGTCAACAGTAATGAGTCCATGATATCATGAACTCTTTTTTTACTGTCTACCTTGAGGGGATAATACCA
>NZ_VKJN01000048.1:0-1267 GCF_007197875.1 Brevibacillus sp. LEMMJ03
CTCTGGACTTTCATCAATCCTCTTTACACGGAGTTAAGACTAAGGATAACTTTGTGTAAAGGGGTTGTTTTTCTATGGTGCGTAAAAAGTATGACAAAGCCTTCAAGATAGCTGCCGTGATGCAGATCATGGATGAAGGAAGAAGGTCTCCCATGTTGCGAAGGCTTTAGGCATTCTTCCTACAATGCTTAGCCGATGGGTGTATGAATATCAAACACACGGTGATGAAGCATTTACAGGTAACGGGAAACCAATCGCCAACAAGGATCTCGAAATCAGACGGCTACAAAAGCGCTTGGAAACTCGAAAGGGAGAATGAGATTTTAAAAAAGTTTCAGGCATTCTTGAAGGAGCCCGAGTAGCCAAGTATCGGTTTATTCAAAGCCACGTAAAAATCTATCCCGTCCGGCTCATGTGTAAAGTGCTTGGAATCAGCCCCCAAGGATATTATGACTGGAAGAAACGCAGAAAAAGTCAACGAACCATCGACCAGGAAATTCTCGAGGAAGCCATTTTGCAAGTGTACAAAGAATTCAAGGGTCGATATGGCAGTCCCCGGATCGCTGTAGCGTTGTGCAAACGCGGCTTGTTTACCAGCAAGAACCGTGTCGCTCGCCTTATGCAGCGGATGGGACTGGCTGCCGTTTCTTATCGAAAACGAAGTCGGATCGGACGAAAACCAAAAGGATCGGGAATCATGGACAATTTAGTGAAACGTGCGTTTGAAGCCCAAACGAAAAACACGCTCTGGGTTGGAGATATCACTTACCTTCCCCTTCAGCATGGATTTCTCTATCTGGCCACTTATCTTGATGTATTTTCAAGGAAAGTTGTCGGTTGGGCAATGAACACCCGAATGACCGAACAGTTGGTGATAGACGCCTTTTTGCAAGCCGTTGGAAGGGAACGCCCGTCACAGGACTGATTGTACATACGGATCGAGGTTCGCAATATACAAGCCGACGTTACCAAAGCACCTTGGCAGCACATGGAGCCATCCTCAGCATGTCCCGCTTGGGAGATCCATATGACAATGCCGTGATGGAGAGCTTTTACAAAACGTTAAAACGCGAACTGATGCCGGAAACAAGAAAGTTCACCAATGAAAAGGAAGCACGAAATGCAGTCTTCGAGTACATCGAAATGTTTTATAATACGAAAAGAATGCATTCCGCATTGGGTTATATGAGCCCAGTGGAATATGAAAAACAACATTCATAACAGATTGGTCTTAACTTCGTGTCAAGTAAATTAGGGAAAGTCCACT